>NZ_JBEXIL010000020.1:0-109965 GCF_040608555.1 Micromonospora sp. NPDC005172 | reverse complement strand
CCCGGCTGCCGGCCGCGCCGAGGCGGTGCGGCAGGCCGCGCACGCCGGTCCGGGCATCGTCGGCGAGGTCGGGCAGCACGTTGGCGAAGTGCGCGCCGGCGCCGAGGCAGGCCGCCGCCGTCAGGAGCCAGACCGGCGGGGTCGGCTCACCGGGAAGCGCCAGCACCACGAAGCCCGGCAGCGCGCCGAAGGACACGGCATACGGCAGGACCGACAGCGCGGTGGCCTTGAGCGGCCAGTCGTAGAGCAGCGCGGAGACCAGGGCGACCGTGAGCCAGAGCGCCGCCGTGGGGTTCGTGGTCAGCGCCAGCAGCGGGCACGCCAGCGCGGCGACCGCGGCGGCCCAGGCCGTGCCGCGCCGGCCCACCGCGCCAGCGGCGACCGGCTTGTCGGTACGCCCCACAGTGGCGTCCCGCTCGGCGTCCAACGCGTCGTTGGTCCAGCCGACGGCGAGCTGGCTGGCGAGTACGGCCAGCACCACCGAGACGATTCCCACCGGCCGGTGCCCCACTCCCCAGGCCAGCAGACCGGACACTGTGGTCACCGCGGCGGCCGGTTCCGGATGGCTCGCTCTGACCAGCCCTAACACCCTCGACGACATAAGGGAAGTCTGGTCGTTACCGAGCAGTCGTGCCACGCTCGGAGCCATGCGAGACGTGGCGTCCACCGCTGAGCGGGTGCTGCCGCGCAACGACCCGCGCCAGTACGACGATCTGGCCGGCGAGTGGTGGCGACCAGATGGCGCGTTCGCGATGCTGCACTGGCTGGCCGAGGCCCGCGCGGCCCTCGTGCCGCCGGCGACGCGTCCGGACGCGGTCCTCGTCGATCTGGGCTGCGGGGCCGGACTGCTCGCGCCGCACCTCGCCGGCAAGGGTTACCGGCACGTCGGGGTGGACCTGACCCGTTCGGCGCTCGTCCAGGCTGCCGAGCACGGCGTACGCGTGGTCCAGGGCGACGTCACGGCGGTGCCGCTGCCCGACGGGTGCGCCGACGTGGTCTCCGCCGGTGAGCTGCTGGAGCATGTGCCGGACTGGCCGCGCGCGGTGGCCGAGGCGTGCCGCCTGCTGCGCCCGGGTGGGCTGCTGGTGCTGGACACGCTGAACGACACGGCGCTGGCCCGGCTGGTCGCGGTGCGGATCGCCGAACGGCTGCCCACGGTGCCCCGCGGCATCCACGATCCACGGTTGTTCGTGGACGCGCGGGCACTGGTGACCGAGTGCGCCCGACACGGTGTCGAGCTGCGCCTGCGCGGGATTCGACCGCAGGTCGGGGGGATGCTCGCCTGGTTGGTGCGGCGCGCCCGCGCCGCGCGGACGCCGGGTGCGCCGTCGACGGGTCGTGCGCCACGCATCGTGCCGACCCGGTCCACCGCCGTGCTGTACCAGGGCCAGGGGGTCCGCAGAGGATAGTCCGCTCGTGGCGGGGTATGGGACGCCGAGGAAGGAGCGATATGACGGTGCACGCGCTTGAGGCGGCCCGCCGTTTGACGCCGCGGTTCGCCGCGCGGGCGGCGGAGCACGACCGGAACGGCTCCTTTCCGATCGAGGACTTCCGTGACCTGCGGGAGGCCGGCCTCTTCGGGTTGATGGTCCCCCGCGCGCTGGGCGGCCAGGGCGCGAGCTTCGCGGAGTACACCGCGGTGGCGACCGAGCTGGCCCGGGGCAACGGCGCGACGGCGCTGGTGTTCAACATGCACGCCTCGGTCACCGGCGCGCTGGGCGCGGTCACCGAGGAGCTGGCCGAGGCCCTCGGTGTGCCGGACGAGGCGTTGGTCGCCCGGGACCGGCTGCTCACCGCGGCGGCCCAGGGCGCCTGGTACGGCGTGGCGATGAGCGAGCGTGGCACCGGTGCCCGGCTCTCGCAGCTGAGCACGGTCTACGAGCAGACCGACGGCGGCTGGCACCTCAAGGGCAGCAAGACCTTCTGCTCCGGTGCCGGTCACGCCGACGGCTACCTGGTGGCCGCGCGCAGCTCCACCGACCAGTCCGTGGTGTCGCAGTTCCTGGTGCCGGCCGGCGACGGTCTGACCGTCGAGCCGACCTGGGACGCCCTCGGCATGCGCGCCACCTCGTCGCACGACCTGCACCTGGACGTCACCGTGCCGGGCGACCGGCTGCTCGGCGGGGTCGAGGGGTTGGCGCTCGTGGTCGCCCAGCTGATGCCGCACTGGTTGGTGGCCAGCTACGCGGCGGTCTACGTGGGTGTGGCCCGCGCGGCCATCGACGCGGCCTCCGAGCACCTCAACGCCCGCAACCTGGCCGGTCTCCCGGCGGTGCGCTCGCGGCTGGGCCGGGCGGACGCGGCGACGGCGGCGGCGGAGCTGGCGGTGGCCGAGGCTGCCCGTCGGGTGGATGACGCGCCGGGTGACGCGGAGACCAACCGCTGGGTGTGGCGGGCGAAGCTGCTGGCCGGGACGACGGCCGCCGAGGTGGCGGCGTCGATGCTGGAGGCGGCGGGTACGTCGGCGACCCGGCGTGGTCATCCGTTGGAGCGGCTCTACCGGGATGCCCGGTGCGGCTCTCTGCACCCGGCCACCTCGGACGTCTGCGCCGACTGGCTGGGCATCGCCGCGCTGGGCGGCGACCCGGACCGCGACGGATCGGCACCTCGTTGGTGAGCCGGTGTCGCGGGACACGCACGGGAAAGGCGCCGGCCGCGGTGGCCGGTGGGAAGGCCAGGGGGAGGACAGCGTCTGACGAGAGGTGGGGATCGTGTCCGTACCAGTGATCGCGGGGCTCGGGACAGCGCAGCCGCCGTCCGCTTCCCAGGACGAGTTGTGGGAGGGTTTCTTCGCCAAGCACTTCTCCGGCAACACCCGGGCGTTGGCCGAGCGGATCTTCGCGAATTCGGGGGTGACCCGACGTCAGGCCGCGGTCAATCCGTTGATCGAGGACGTCTCGGACTGGCCGACCGAGCGCCGGATGCGTCGCTACCAGGTGGAGGCGCTGCCGCTGGGCAAGGAGGCGGTGGGGCGCGCGTTGACCGCCGCCGGCCTGGACGCCGGCGACATCGGGATGTTCATCGTCTGCTCCTGCACCGGGTACGCCACTCCGGGGCTGGACATCCTGCTCGCCCGCGACCTGGGCATGGCAGCGGACACCCAGCGCATGTTCGTCGGCCACATGGGCTGCTACGCGGCGCTTCCCGGGCTGGGCGCGGCGAGTGACTTCGTCACCGCCCGGGGCCGGCCCGCGTTGCTGCTCTGTGCGGAGTTGACAAGTCTGCACATCCAGCCGTCCACGGCCCGGGTGGACACCCAGCAGATCATCTCGCACGCGCTCTTCTCGGACGCCGCCGTCGCCGCCGTGGTGGTGCCCGGCGGCCGGGGGTACGCGTTGCGTGAGGTCGCGTCGGTCACCGACACCTCGACAGCGGACCACATGACCTGGGACGTCACCGACGCCGGATTCCGGATGGGGCTGTCGTCGAAGGTCCCGCAGGTCCTCTCCCGGCACGTTCGCGGTCTGGTCGACGACCTGCTGGCCCGGCACGGTGGCACCAGCTCCGACGTGGACGGATGGGCCGTGCACCCGGGCGGGCCGCGGATCCTCAACGTGGTCGAGCGGGAGCTGGCCCTGCCGCCGCAGGCGTTGGACGCGTCCCGGGCGACCCTCGACGAGCACGGCAACTGCTCTTCGCCGACGGTCCTGTTGATCCTGGACCGGTTGAGTCGTTCGACTCCGCCGCCCCGACGGGTCGTCATGCTGGCGTTCGGCCCGGGCCTCACCCTGTACGCCGTCCTGCTCGATCGACAGGAGTGAGCGCTCACGACCCGGCCGGTACGCTCCTCGCATGGATGCGGCGGCGGACGACCGGTTGCGCTCGGTGGTGCTGGTCGGGGTGGCTCTGGCCGCGCTGGCGCTGGGTGGCTGGTGGTGGCGTGCCGCTGCGCCCGCCCCGGTGGCCGGGCCGGTGGGTCCACCGGTGGTCGCGCCCAGCGTCAGCACCGAACTGGAGCGCATCGTGGCCAGTGGTGTGCCCGAGGACCGGGTGACGGTGTGGGTGGACCCGCAGACGGGCGAAGCCGTCCGGCTGGGCGGCGACCGTGGCCGGGTGATCGAGCTGGAGACGGATGCGAGTGCCGACACCGGCGCCGATGTGGGGGTCCTCGTACCCGGGAGCGACCTACCCTCGTTCCGCGACACGATCTGGAGAGAGCAGCGGGAGTTGGCGCCCGGTGAGGAGCGGACCCGACAGGCGTCCGACGACGGCGCGCGCTATCTGTTGCAGTACCGGTGCACCCGGCCCGGCACCCTGGCGGTGACGAGCACCGGGGCCGAAATTGTCGGTCCGCCGCGCATCGACTGCGACGGCACGCTCGCCTCGGCCCAGGTGCTGCCCGGCGGTGGGCCGTTCCGCGTGTCGCTGTCGGCCGTCGGGGACCGGCCCATCGACGTCCAGGCGCAGCTCGTCGCGCTGCCCCCGTCGTAGGCTGCGGGGTCGTTGCTCGTTCAGCGGGCCAGGGCGGTCAGATCATCCTGGTACGCGTCGACGGGCCCGACGCCGGGCAGCACCCGCGTCACCACGCCGGTGCGGCCGACCAGCAGCGCGTTGGCGGCACCGGGGCCCAGGAACGAGCGCAGACCGCCGGCGGGGTCGGCCAGCGCGCGGACGCCGTCGAGCGGCGGTGCGGTGGCGACGGCCCGGCCCTCGGTCACGGTGACGACCGTGACGCCGGCGGGCGCCGCCGCCACGGCCTCGGTGACGACGTCCGGGCAGCCACAGTCGTCCACCAGGATGATCATGGCGGGGAGCAGGCCACGGAGCGGCACGGGCGTCTGCCCGGCGTCGACCAGGTCCAGCGCGGGCAGCGCCCGGCCGGCGAGGGGCATGGGCGGCGTGGAGGGTGCCGGGGTGGGCCGGTCGGTGCTCCGGCCGGCGCGGGGCCAGGTGACGGCGAGCAGGCCGGTCAGGGTGGTGAGCACCGCCACCAGCAGGACGAGCAGCGGCAGGGCGAGTGCCCGGCGTCCGGCGTACCGGCCGGTGGCTCGGCGAAGGTCACGACGTACCTGGGCGGCTTCGCTGGCGAGAGCTGAGGCGTCGTCGGGAACGACGATGCGGCCCCACTCGGGTGGTAGGTCGGGCAGGCCGTCGGGCGGCCCGTGGCCCTCTGCGTCCGGCTTGCCCATCGGACCCCCCAGGAAGCGTCTCGAGAGCGGAGTGTGGCTCGGACTCCAGGGTCCCGCACCGGGGGCACCTCCCGCTACATCTGGGCGCGGTCCCGCACGCCGGGATACCATGGGAGGAGCGCATAGCCCTTGATCTCGACGTTCTGCTCATCCGTATCGGGAAGTCATCCGATCGTCACAGAGCGTGTTTGAACCACCGGTTTGACCGCCTGTCAAGCTGAAGAAAGACCTCTCACAGGGCCCCTGAGCTGCGCCAACGGTCAGGACATCGGTGAGACATCGTTGCCTGAGCGTGTTACCCTAGACACAGCGAAAGGGGTTTCGAACCTATGGTTTTCAGTGTCGGCGAGACCGTTGTCTACCCCCACCACGGGGCCGCACTCATCGAGGCAATCGAGACTCGGGTCATCAAGGGCGAGCCTAAGCAATACCTCGTCCTGAGGGTCGCGCAGGGTGACCTGACGGTCCGGGTGCCGGCTGAGAACGCCGAGATCGTGGGCGTTCGTGAGGTGGTCGGCGAAGAGGGCCTCGGTAAGGTCTTCGACGTTCTCCGGGCTCCGCACACCGAGGAGCCGACCAACTGGTCGCGGCGTTACAAGGCCAACCTGGAAAAGCTGGCCTCCGGCAACCCGCTGAAGGTCGCCGAGGTCGTGCGCGACCTGTGGCGCCGGGAGCGGGAGCGGGGCCTCTCCGCAGGCGAGAAGCGGATGCTGGCCAAGGCCCGCGACATTCTCGTCGGCGAGGTCGCGCTGGCTGAGAAGAGCACCAAGGACGAGGCGGAGACGCTGCTCGACAAGGTCCTCACCGAGGCCTAGTCCGCACACAGCATCGTCGTACCCACTTCGTAGCGAAGAAACCACCGAGGACCGCGACGTGACCGCGCAGCTCAACCCGCGCGGTGACGTCGCGGTCCTCGTGCCTGCGGCGGGTGCCGGCGTACGGCTCGGCCCCGGCCGACCCAAGGCGTTGCGTCTGCTCGCCGGCGAGCCGCTCCTGGTGCACGCGGTGCGCCGGCTCGCCGCCGCCGCATCGGTCCACACGATCGTGGTGGCCGCACCCGCGGCCGAGGTGGCGGGTGTCCGCGAGCTGCTGGCCCCGGTGGCACCGGTGACCGTGGTGGCCGGCGGCGCCGAACGGCAGGCCTCGGTCGCCGCCGCGCTCGCCGCCGTGCCGGCCGGCCCGACGATCGTCCTGGTACACGACGCGGCCCGCGCGTTGACCCCACCCGAGCTGGTCGAATCGGTCGCCGCCGCAGTTCGGAGTGGGCACGCCGCGGTGATCCCGGTCCTGCCGGTGGTCGACACGATCAAGGAGGTCGGTGCCGGCGAGGTGGTGCTGGGCACCGTCGACCGATCGGCCCTGCGCGCGGTGCAGACCCCGCAGGGTTTCCGCCGGTCGGTGCTGACCGCCGCGCACGCCGCCGCGGGTGATCCACTCACCGACGACGCCGGCCTGGTCGAGAAGCAGGGTGTAACGGTGACGTGTGTGCCCGGCTCGGAGTACGCGCTGAAGATCACCCGCCCGTTCGACCTGACACTGGCGGAGCATCTGCTCGCCGCCGACGCCTGACGCGTCACGCCGTGGCTCAGGACGGCGACGGGGGTCTCCGGCCCGGTGGACAGCGCCCCGTCGGGCGATTCGGCGCGGCAGGACCGGTTGTTCGTTCGCCGCGTACTCTCGGATCATGATCGTTCCTCGGGTGGCCATCGGCACCGACGTGCACGCGTTCGAGCCGGGCCGGCCCTGCTGGGTGGCCGGTCTGTTCTGGCCCGACCAGGATGGTCTGGCCGGGCACTCGGACGCCGACGTCGCCGCCCACGCCGCCTGCAACGCGCTGCTCTCCGCCGCTGGTCTCGGTGATCTCGGTTCCGCCTTCGGGGTGGGTCAGCCGGAGTGGGCCGGTGCGTCCGGGGTGGCGCTGCTGACCGAGACGGCCCGTCGGGTGCGGGCTGCCGGCCTGGAGATCGGCAACGTCTCCGTGCAGGTCATCGGCAACCGGCCCAAGATCGGTCGCCGTCGGGAAGAGGCCCAGCGGGTGCTCTCCGAGGCCGTCGGCGCACCCGTGACCGTCTCCGCCGCGACCACCGACGGGCTCGGTTTCGCCGGCCGCGAGGAAGGTCTGGCGGGCGTCGCCGTCGCCCTGGTGTACGACGCGCCGGCCGCCTAGGCTCGCCGCGATGTCCACCGATCCCGCTCCCGACCAGTTCGCCGCCGACGGCTACCTCGAACGCGCCCAGCTCCTCGCCGAGCTGGGCCGCCACGACGAGGCCGTCGGCGAGTTGACTGAAGGGCTCGCGTTGAAGCCCGCCGACCCGAAAGCCCTCACCATGCTGGCTCGGGTGCATCTCGCCGCCGACCGGCCGGTCGACGCGCTCGCCGCTGCGGACTCGGCCGTGGCCGCCGCACCGGACGCTCTGCCGGCGCTCGCCGCGCGGGCCATGGCGCTGGTCGACCTGGGGCGGTACGCGGAAGCGGCGGCCATCGCCGACCGGCTGTTGGCGCTCGGGCCGACCGACGCGTACGCGCAACGCAGCGCGGCGGCGATCCTGGCCGACGCGCGCAACGGCCAGCCGGCGCTGAACGCGGCCTGGCGTGGGGTCGAGCTGGCCCCCCAGGAGCCGCAGGCGCACCTGGTGCTCAGCCTGGTCGCTGCTCGGCTGGAGCTGTTCGACCTGGCCGAGCGGGCCTACCGGGAGGCGTTGCGGCTCGACCCCCGCCTCACCGAGGTCGGGCACGACGTCGGCGTCCTGCGCCTGGAGCAGCGCCGCTGGTCGGGGGCACTGGAACAGGTGGCGGAGACGGTCACTCCGGGCCCGAGCCGGATCGACTCCCCTCGGACGCTCGCCTACGGCCTGCATCGCCTGGTGCTCTACGGCGCGGGCTGGTCACTGGTCGCCGCGGTGGTGGTCGCGTTCGCGGCGTCGACGAGCGACGGGTTCTCCCGGGTCCTGGCGGTGCTCGCCGCGCTGACCGGCGCCGTCGTGGTGTGGCAGCTCGCGTCACGGCTACCGGGACTCACCCGGACCGTCCTGCCCGCCATGGTGCACGCCGACCGGACGATGGCCCTGGCCATCTACGCGGTGGCCGCCGCGCCACTGCTGCTGATCGTGTACGCGGTGGTCGGCTCGCCGTGGCCGCTGGTGCTGGCGATCGTCGCCACGGCAATAGCCGAGTTCGCGGTCTTCAGCCGAACAGCCTTCCGCTAGCCGCGACGCGCCCACGTCCAGGCGTACGCCTCGTCCTCGCAGGCGCGTGCCGCGTCGCAGAGGTCGAGGGGGCGGAAGGTGTCGACCATGACGGCCAGTTCGTCGAAGTAGTCCGCGCCGATGGAGCGCTCGGCGGCACCCGGCTGAGGACCGTGGGTGAACCCGGACGGGTGCAGCGAGATCGAGCCCTGCTCGATCCCGGAGCCGCGCCGGGCCTCGTAGTTGCCGCCGGTGTAGAAGAGCATCTCGTCGGAGTCGACGTTGTGGTGGTTGTACGGCACCGGGATCGACTGCGGGTGGTAGTCGACCTTGCGCGGCACGAACGAGCAGATGACGAAGTTCGGGCCCTGGAAGGTCTGGTGCACCGGCGGGGGCTGGTGGATGCGGCCGGTGATCGGCTCGAAGTCGTGGATGGAGAACGCCCACGGGTAGAGGTGTCCGTCCCAGCCCACCACGTCGAAGGGGTGGTTGGCGTACACGTGGCGGGTCCAGCCACGGCGGTGCCGGACCAGGACCTCGACCTCCTCGCCGTCGACGAGCAGGGGCGTGTCCGGGCCGCGCACGTCGCGTTCGCAGTACGGCGAGTGCTCCAGGAACTGCCCGCGTACGGAGAGGTAGCGCTTGGGTGGGCCGATGTGCCCGGACGCCTCGACGGTCAGCAGTCGGACGGGCGCGTCGCCGGTGGGGACCAGCCGGTGGATGGTCGAGGTGGGAATGACGACGTAGTCGCCGGCGACCGCGTCCAGGGCCCCGAACGGTGACTCGACCCGCATGGTGCCCGCCTCGACGTACAGGCAGTGATCGCCGGTGGCATCGCGGAACAGCGGCGACGGGCGGTCGGCGAGCACGTACCCGATGCGGACGTCGTCGTTGGCGAGCAGGTACTGCCGGCCGAGGATCGGGTCGGCGTCACCGGCGTCGAGCTTGTGGGTGCGCAGGTGGCGGGGCTTGAGCGGCAGGTTCGGCGCGCGGGTGAACGCGGGTGGGGTGAACTCGTCGGCGGCGATGATCGCGGTGGGCGCGTGCCGGTGGTAGAGCAGGGACGAGTCGGAGGAGAAGCCCTCCTGACCCATCAGCTCCTCGGCGTAGAGGCTGCCGTCGGGCTGGCGGAACTGGGTGTGGCGCTTGCGCGGCACCTCGCCGACGCTGCGGTAGTACGGCATGTCGCCTCCCGATCTATCCCGTTCACCGGCCGAAGGCGTCCGATAATCGGACGCTGTTGTCCGTTCCTCGTAGCGTCCCGTAGATTCTTGTTCCGTGTCAACGCAGGTGCCCGCGCTCCTTCACGCCCTGGTGGACGACGCTGCCGTCTTCCCACCGGGCAGCGCCACGCTGCACGACGCCGTGCAGGCGCACCGCAAGCACCGCACCGCCTGGTATGCCGACCTGGTCGGCCCGCTGCTCGTCCCCGCCTCGACCGTCGTGACCGGCGAGCTGAGCGGTCTCGTCGAGCCCGGCGAGGGCCTGGTGATCGGGCTGATCGGTGACACCGGGATCGCCGGCCTGCCGTTCGCGCTCTCCTTCCTGGCGCCGGACGGCGTCACGGCCCGCCAGGTCGAGGTGGCGGTCGCCAAACGGGGCGAAGACCCACTGCCCGGCACCACCGAGCTGCTGCGGCTGACCGAGGCCATGCCGGGCATCGAGGCCGTGTACGCCGAGCTGCCGTTGACCTTCGGGCTGACGGGTGCACTGGACGCGCTCACCGCCGCCCGGGCCGACGGCGTGCCGATCGCCGCCAAGTTCCGCACCGGCGGCCTCGCGGCCGAGCTGTTCCCCACCCCGGCCGAGCTGGCGGCGGTGATCTGCGCCTGCCGCGACCGCGCCCTGCCGTTCAAGCTCACCGCCGGGCTGCACCAGGGTCTGCGGCACCTGGACCCGGAGACCGGGTTCACCCACCACGGCTACACGAACGTGCTGGCCGCGACGCTCGCCGCCGCCGACGGGGAGAGCGTGCGGGTGGTCGCCGAGCTGCTGACCGCTCTCGACCCGCGTGTGCTGCTGGAACGCGTCAAAGGACGGCTGGACGCGCCGCGCCCACTCTGGGTCGGCTTCGGCTCGTGCAGCATCCTGGAACCACTTACCGATCTGATCCGGCTGGGGCTGGTGAACGGGGGCTACGACGCATGACCTGGGTGAGCGGCGTCGACGGTTCGCCGTACGGCGTGACGAACCTGCCGTACGGGGTGTTCTCCTCGGGCGGGGGCGAGCCGCGGATCGGCGTACGCGTCTCCTCGTGGGTGTTGGACCTGGCCGGGGCGGAGGCCGCGGAGCTGGTGCTCGCCGCCGGCACGCTGCGCCGGCCCGCCCTCAACGACTTCATGGCTCTCGGGCGTCCCCAGTGGACGGCGGTCCGGCAGCGGATCGTGGAACTGCTGACCGATCCGGCGCACCGGCCGGCGGTCGAGCCGCTGCTGGTGCCCCTGGCCGACGTGGAGATGCTGCTCCCGTTCGAGGTGGCCGACTACGTCGACTTCTACTCCTCGGAGCACCACGCGTCGAACGTCGGGCAGATCTTCCGCCCGGGTCAGCCGCCGCTGCTGCCCAACTGGAAGCACCTGCCGATCGGCTACCACGGGCGGGCCGGCACCGTCGTCGTCTCCGGCACGCCGGTGGTCCGGCCCACCGGGCAGCGGGCGTCCGCCGAGGGTCCGGTGACCGGCCCGTCGGTACGCCTCGACATCGAGGCCGAGGTCGGCTTCGTGGTCGGTGTGCCCAGCGCGCTCGGCGACCGGGTGTCGGTGGACGACTTCGCCGATCACGTCTTCGGGGTGGTGCTGGTCAACGACTGGTCGGCCCGGGACATCCAGGCCTGGGAGTACCAGCCGCTCGGCCCGTTCCTCGGCAAGTCCTTCGCCACCTCGGTCTCGGCCTGGGTGACGCCGCTGGAAGCGTTGGCCGACGCCTTCGTGCCTGCGCCGGACCAGGACCCGCCGGTCGTCGACTACCTGCGCGACGTGCCGCACCTGGGGCTCGACCTCCGGCTGGCGGTCGAGTGGAACGGCGAACGGGTCAGCGAGCCGCCGTTCGCCGGCATGTACTGGACGCCGGCCCAGCAGTTGGCACACCTCACCGTCAACGGCGCGTCCCTGCGCACGGGCGACCTGTACGCCTCGGGCACCGTCTCCGGCCCGGACCGCTCCCAGGTCGGCTCGTTCCTGGAACTGACGTGGGGTGGGGCCGAGCCCGCCAAGGTCGGCACCGAGAGCCGTACCTTCCTCGCCGACGGCGACACCGTCACCATCACCGCCACCGCGCCCGGTCCGGACGGCACCACCATCGCTCTCGGCGAGGTCACCGGAACGGTCCGCCCGGCCCGCTGACCCGGCCCGTCCCGCGGGCCTGCGCCCCGCCCGGACCGTCTGCCACCTAACTCGACTTCGGATTCACTCGACTTCGGCTTCCTTTGCTCTGCTTCACCCGACGCAACACCTGGGGCCGCTCAGTGTTGCGTCCGCTGAAGCAGAGCAAAGGGTCCGCCGGTTCACCTCGGCCCGCGCCGGAGCCGCCTGAGTGCCTGCCCGTCGGGCCGTCTCATCGATGAGACTCGTTATCGCACCGTCTGTGCGATAACCAGAAGCGGTTACCCCGTTGATCACGCGGATCACGTTGCCCCGCCACCCCTTCGGTCGGATTCCGTCCGGCCGGGTGGTGGGGCATCCCGACGCACACGGAGGTAACAACGATGCACGATCTCACCGGCGCGCTCTGGCGCACCAGCAGCCGATCCAACGACCAAGGGCTCTGCGTGGAGGTGGCGGACAACCTGGTCGACGTGATCGGCCTGGTCGCGGTCCGCGATTCCAAGGACCAGAGCGGTCCCACACTTGCTGTCAGCCCGCCGGGATGGACAGCATTCGTCGGCGCGATCAGGTCCGGTCGCTTCGAGCGCTGAGCGGTGTCGCACCGGTGAAACGGTGCGACATGGCCGCCGAAAAGGGACACGTGGCCTCCGGGTGGTGGAATTTCCGTCCGGGGGCCTCGTCCTGCCCGCACCTCCCGTACCGTCGACGGCACGGGAGGGTGACATGTCGACGGTCGCGGTTACCGGTTTCATCGAGGCGCATGCTGTCGATGTCTGGTGCCTGCTGACCGACCTGTCCGCCCGGGCCACCCGGCTGGCCGGGGCCGACACCGTCCACGTGCTGACCCCGGGTCCGTTCGGGCCGGGCACCGCCTGGCGGGAGGAGCGCGTCCAGCCCGGTGGCGGCACGGTTGTCGAGGAGTTCCTGGTGGTGGAGGCGTTCGCGCCGCAGCGGCTGGTGCTCTGCTCCTCCGGCGCCGGCGCGGACTACCGGATCACGTGGAGCCTGCGGCCGGTTCGCCGTCGCCGCCGCCCGTGCACAGCGATCACCGTCACCCAGGAGGCGGTGCCCACCGACCCGTACGGACGGGTGGTGGCACTGCTGCTCGGTGGCCTCGCCGCCCGCGCGGTCGAGGTGGCGCTCCGGCGTGACCTCGCCGACCTGGCCGTCGCGGCCCGGGCCCTCGGCTCGCTCGAAGCGGCCTGACCTTCCGCTCCCGCCAGAGGTTCGACCCGTACGACCTGGCCGGGCTCGGACCCGCTGCGCTGGGTAGGGTGCCGGGCGGAGGTGCGGCATGGGGTTCCCGAGGGGCCGGCGACGGCTCGTGCTGGCGGTGGCGGTGCTGCTCGCCGTGGCGGCCGTCGCGGTCGTCGTCCACCGGGTGCTCGCACCGGCCGAGGTGAGTACGCCGGCGCACGGTGCCTATCCGGCCGCGCCCCGACCGGCCGCCGGTGTGATTGGTCGACTGCCGGTCGCCCCGTTGATCGTGGACGGGACGCTGCGGGTGTACGCCGCCCACCGCCAGGTCTATGCCGACCGACCCGTGGACGGGCGGTACCGGACCACGCCCTACTGGTCGTACCGGCGGTGGCCGGCGGAGCTGACCGGGGTGGTGGCGAGCGGTAGCACCGTGGTCAGCCGCTGGTCGGACGGTCGGTTGGTCGCGCTCGACGCGTCCACCGGTCGGGTGCGGTGGCGAGCCGATGGCCCGAAGCCCACCGAGAGCCGGGCGGTGGCACGGCGTACCGGTGCGGCAGTCGTCTGGGATCCGCGCGGGCTGCACCTCGCCGACCTGACGGACGGTCGCACGGTGGTGGTGGTCAGCGGAGACGCCGAGGCACGCGGGGTCGAGGTGAACGGCGGTCAGCAGTTGTGGCGGGTCGACCTGCCCGGCCGGTGCCGCAGCGATGTCGGCACCACCGACGGGGGACAGCTGATCGGTCTGGACAGATGTGCCGGGCCCGCGACCGTCGAGTTCCGGGACGCGGCGACCGGCGCGGTGCGCGAACGGTGGCGACCGCCGGGTGGGTCGGACGAGTTGGTGGTGACTCCGCTCGGTTGTCGTACCGGCTGGTCGGACTGCCAGGCCCTGCGCACGGCGGGGCCGGGTGACGAGGCCGGTCGGGGGTGGCTGGTGGGTGCGGGCGAGCCGGTCGCTGCCTCCGCGCTCGACCCGGCCGGTGCCACTGTGGTGGGCGAGCAGGCCGTGGTGGTGCTCGACGGGGTGGCGGTGGGCCGCTCGGTGCGTACGGGCGCGGAGCTGTGGCGGCGTGCCGATCTCGGTGTGGCACGGGTCCTGGCGGCGCAGCCCGGCCGGGTGCACCTGCTGACCGAGGCCAACGACCTGGTGACGCTGGACCCGGTGACCGGTACGCAGCTGTCCCGCTTTCCGCTGGAGGTCGGACGGGACGGGACGGGGTGGCTGCCCGGGGCGGTGGGGGCCGAGGGCGGCTACGTCGCGGTGGAACGCCTGCGCAGGCCGGTCGACCCCGCCGGCGACGACAGGCGTTACTACCTGACGGCGGAAGCGGTGGTCCTGGCCGCCACCTGATCGTGGTGTTCCCGGTGGCTGCAGAGCTGAACTGTCCATACCCTTTGTCGGTAAAAGGTATGTTTTTCACGGTTCAGTTCTCCGGGAAGGGGTCAGTGCATGGGCAGGACAGGCAACTACCTCGTGGGTGGCGCGCTGGTCGCCGCGGCGAGCCTCGCACTGGCGGGTCCGCCGGCGCTCAACGCGGATGCCGCCTGGGCGCGCGGGTTCGGGGGCGTCCGGGTCGCGCCGTCGGCGGACACCGGCGTCACCTTCGAGATCCTGCCGGCGTCTCCGACGCCCACGCCGACACAACCCCCGCCACCCACGCCCACCCCCACGCAACCCACGTCGGCGCCGCCCCAGCCCACGCCCAGCCACGGTGGCCGACTGCCGGTCACCGGTTCGGGCGGTTCGACGTTGCTGCTCGCCGGTCTGGGTGTAACCCTGCTGGTGGTCGGTGGGTTCGCCGCCCGCCGGAGGAAGGCCTGACGTGCGCCTGCCGTCGGCGGTCGTGCGTCGCGTCGACGCCGGTGCGGCGTCGACGGCCCGACAGAAGTAGACAAACGGAGCCTATCTCCCCGATCTGGGTCAGGTTAGCGCCGCCTCCGCGGCGGCCAGAAACGCGTCGTTCTCGGCCGGGGTGCCGATGGTGACCCGGACGCCGTCCCCGGCGAACGGCCGGACGATCACCCCACGGGCCTCGCACGCCTTGCCGAACACCACGGCACGGTCGCCCAGCGGCAGCCAGACGAAGTTCGCCTGGCTGGTCGGCACGTCGGGCACGAACTTGCGCAGCGCCTCGGTGACCCGGTCCCGCTCGGCGACGACAAGCGCGCACCGGCGCTCCATCTCGTCCGCCTGGGCCAGTGCCGCGAGCGCGCCGGCCTGGGCTGCCGTGCTCGTGGAGAACGGCGTGACCACCTTGCGGACCGCCGCCGCCACGGCGGGCTGCGCGACCAGCCAACCGATCCGCAGCCCGGCCAGGCCCCACGCCTTGGACAGGGTGCGCAGCACCGCGACGTTCGGCCGAGCGACGTAGTCCAGGCCGTCCGGCACCTCGGGGTCGGTCACGAACTCCCGGTACGCCTCGTCGATGACCACCAGCACGTCGTCCGGCACGGAGTCGAGGAACCGGTCCAGCTCGGCCCGGCGTACGGCCGTGCCGGTGGGGTTGTTCGGGTTGCAGACCAGGATCATCCGGGTCCGGTCGGTGACCGCCGCCGCCATCGCGGCCAGGTCGTGACCGTGCCCGGCGTCGTTGGCGACCCGCACGCTTGTCGCGCCGCTGGTCGCCGCGATGATCGGGTACGCCTCGAACGACCGCCACGAGTAGAGCACCTCGTCGCCGGGCAGGCAGGTGGCCCGGACGAGGTGCTCGGCGAGCGCCACCGACCCGCAGCCGGTGGCGATCCGGTCGGGGTCCACGCCGTAGCGCTGTGCCAACGCGTCGCGCAGCGCGACGACGCCCATGTCGGGGTACCGGTGCGACGCGGTGACCGCTTCGGTGACGGCCTCGACCACACCCGGCAGCGGCCCGTACGGCACCTCGTTGCTGGCGAGCTTGATCGCCTCTGGCAGACCCAGCTCGCGGGCCAGGTCGGCAGGGCTGCGCCCGGGGACGTAGCTGGGCAGCGCGTCCAGGTCGGCGCGGGTCAGTCGCAGCGCCGGCTCGTGACGTCCGGAGTCGGTCATGGGGTGTCTCCCGAGGGCTGAGGGTGATCGTCGGTGGCGGGGGGACCGGTGGTCGCCGGGACCTCGACGACGACCGTCTGCGCGCGCCTGTCGTGCAGCGCCCGGCGCAGCGGGTGGTCGAAGAGGGGGGACAGGGAGACGACCAGTTGCAGCAGCAGGCCGAGCCCGAAGCAGTACCAGAGGAGTGTGGGCATGCCCAGCGTCGACCACCGACGCAGCGCCCGGCCGAAGCCCAGCGGCTGGTCGGCGGCGATGGGGACCGCGCGGATCCGCATGACCCGCTTACCGATTGTCTGTCCGTTGCCCGCCATCGCGGGCACCTCGTACGCCAGCCACAGCGCGGTGGCGATCACCAGGATCACGATCTGGAGGAGCCCGGCCTGCTCGCTGATCGGCGGCATCCCCTCGCTGGAGGTGTTGCCCTCCGAGGCGCGCCGGAACGCCTCCCGCCAGTACGGTGCCAGCTCGTCCAGCCACCGCCAGACGAACCAGCCGTTGACAAGCGCGTTCAGTGCGAAGACGAGGCTGAAGTCGATCAGTCGGGCGACGAGCCGCCGGCCGTAACCGGCCAATCTCAACCCGTGCGGACGCGGCTCGGGCGGCCGGCCGGGCCAGCCGGGGGCCCAGCCGGGCGGGGGGCCCTGCGGACCCCAGGCGGGAGGGCCGCCCGTTGGCGTCCAGCCGGGTGGAGGTCCCTGCGGTGGCCAGCCGGGCGGGCCGGCCTGTGGGCCCCAGCCGCCCGCGCCCGGGATGGGCTGCGAGCCGTACCCCGGATGCGGTGGTGGCCCGGGATGCGGTGGTGGCCCGGGATGCGGTGGCGACCCGGGGTGCGGCTGCCAGCCCGGCGTGGTGGTCACCGACGGGGAGGTGGCGGGCGCGGCCGGGACGACCGGTACGGGCGGGGGCTCGGGCGGCGGCGGCCCGTCGGGCGGGGTCGCGTCGACGGGAATGGGCGCGCCGAGCCAACCCTCGCCGTCCCAGTAGCGACGGGTCTCGGGGTCGGCGGGGTCGACGTACCAGCCGGGATCCACACTCACGCCGACGCTCCGCTGCCGTACCTGCTGGTTCGCTCGCTCACGCCGCAACCTTAACGACGACCGTTTTGGCGAACTTGTCGTGGAGGCACTGCTGCCAGGGCTTGTCCCAGAGTTGCCAGAATCCGTCGGCGTAACTCAGGCCGGGGACCAGCGAGCAGGCCAGGTACTGCACGAGCCAGCGGCGGCCGGCCATCCCTCGGTCGAGCGTGCCGTTCGGGTCGAGCGGCACCACGCGCAGCTTCATGATCTTCTTGCCGAGTGTCTGGCCGCCGCGCTTGAGGTACTCCACGTGGTAGAGCCAGTACAGCCCGAGCAGCACGACGAACAGCCCGACCTCGAACAGCAGCATCGGCAGGAAGAAGCTGGTGAAGAAGGTGGCCGGGTCGGGCTCCACGAGAGTGCCGTCCGGGTTGGTCCGGGTCATCTCGCTGAACATGCGCCACCACAGGATGAGGAAGACCGGCATGAACAGCACGAGCGACACGACGCTCGCCAGTGCCGTGTCGATGAGCCAGGCGAGCAGCCGGTCACCGAAGCTGGCCAGGGGCTGTCCCGCCGGGCTGAGCGCGGGCGGGACGGCCGGCCAGTACTGCGCGGGGTGCCCGGGTGGGGCGTACTGCGGCGGCACGGCGTAGCCCGGTGGGGCGTACTGCGGCGGCACCGCGTACCCCTGGGGGTGTGGGCCGGACGGCGGCGCGACGCCGCCGGCGGCGGGCGGAGGCCCACCCACCGGCGGCGTCTGGTAGGGCGGAGGCTGCGTCACGCTCGACAGTGTTACAGGTTGCCGCGCGCTTCCTGCTCCCGCTCGATGGCTTGGAAGAGCGCCTTGAAGTTGCCCTTGCCGAAGCCCAGCGAGCCGTGCCGCTCGATCAGCTCGAAGAAGACGGTCGGGCGGTCCTGCACGGGCTTGGTGAAGATCTGGAGCAGATAGCCGTCCTCGTCCCGGTCGACCAGGATCTTGCGCTCCTTGAGCTGCTCGATCGGCACCCGCACGTTGCCGATGCGGGCGCGCAGCTCCGGGTCCTCGTAGTACGAGTCCGGGGTGTCCAGGAACTCCACGCCGGCGGCGCGCATCGCGTCGACGCTGGCCACGATGTCGTTGGTGGCGACGGCGATGTGCTGGGCGCCCGGGCCCTGGTAGAACTCCAGGTACTCGTCGATCTGCGACTTCTTGCGGGCGATGGCCGGCTCGTTGAGCGGGAACTTCACCTTGCGGGTGCCGTTCGCGACGACCTTGCTCATCAGGGCCGAGTAGTCGGTGGCGATGTCGTCGCCGATGAACTCCGCCATGTTGGAGAAGCCCATCACCCGCTTGTAGAACTCCACCCACTCGTCCATGCGGCCCAGCTCCACGTTGCCGACCACGTGGTCGACGGCCTGGAAGAACCGCTTCGGCTGGATGCCGGCGTCGATCATCGGCTGCCGGTCGACGATCGGGCCGCGGGCCACGAAGCCCGGCAGGAACGGGCCGCGATAGCGGGAGCGGTCGACGAGCGTGTGCCGGGTATCGCCGTACGCGGCGATGGCGGCCATCCGCACGGTGCCGTGCTCGTCGGTCACGTCGTGCGGCTCGACGACGCTGGCGGCGCCCTGCGCGACGGCGTGGGCGTACGCGGCGTCGACGTTCGGCACCTCGAGCGCGATGTCGCTGATGCCGTCGCTGTGCTTGGCCACGTGCTCGGCGCCGTCGGCGTCCGGACGCACCGCGCCGGTCAGCACGAACCGTGCCGAGCCGCTGGTCAGCACGTACTGGGCGTGGTCGCGGTAGCCCTGCTCCGGCCCCCGGTACGCCACACAGGTCATGCCGAACGCGGTGGAGTAGTAGTGCGCCGCCTGCTTGGCGTTGCCGACGAGGAAGTGCACGTGGTCGAGCCCACGGACGGGAAACGGGTCGTGGCTGATGTCGTGGTCGACAGCGCCGACGAGCCGGTCGATGTCGACGTCCTCGGTCGACTGGGGTCGGTCGATCGCCTGGGTCATGGTGGCCTCCCTCGCGTACCGGCCGGCCTCGTGGGCCGGTTCTTCACCGAAGGATCGCGGTACGGGCACCGGCTGGGCAACTGTTGACATAAAGGCTGGTCAGGTTGCGCATTCGGTATGGTCTGGACCCATGAATGGTGAGCAGGCTGTACAGCTCGACGTGCTCGATGTCCGGTTGGTCGAACTGCTCGCCGAGGAGCCGCGGATCGGGGTGCTGGAGTGCTCCCGGCGGCTCGGCGTGGCCCGGGGCACCGTGCAGGCGCGGCTGGACAAGCTTGTCGACCGGGGCGTCATCCTGGGCTTCGGTCCGGAGATCTCGCCGGCCGCGATCGGGTTCGGGGTGACCAGCTTCGTCACCTTGGAGATCAGCCAACGGCAGGGCCACGACCCGGTCACGGCGCACCTCGCGGCGATCCCCGAGGTGCTGGAGGCGCACACCATCACCGGTTCCAGCGACCTGCTCTGCCGAATCGTGGCCCGTTCCAACACCGACCTGCAACGGGTCATCGACCAGATCGTCTCGTTCACCGGTATCACCCGCGCCTCGACGATCATCGCGCTCGCGGAGCAGATCTCGTACCGCACGCTGCCACTGGTCCGCAGCGCTGTAACACCTTCCGGCACAGAAAGCGCGGCGACACGGCGGCGCGGGCGTACGGAAGATCCGTGATCGTGGCTACGGTGTGCGGGTGGCGAAGGGGAGCGTGCGCGTCGGGCTGCTGGCCGGCCTCGCCGTGGTCGTCGCCCTCGCCGCCACCGGCGTCTGGAATCCGTTCCCGGGCATCTGGGACTGGGTGGACCGCAGCGAACCCATCTCCGAGCCGGACGTGGTCTGGCAGCAGCGGGTCGGTGGCACCCCGCGCAGCGTGACCATCGCCGGCGACGCCGTCGTGGTCGAGCAGCGCACCCGGGTGGAGGCCCGCAGCCTGGCCACCGGCGCCCAGCTCTGGGAGCGCAAGGCGGACTGGGCGGCGGTCGCCGGCGGCGACCGCGATCCGGTCGTCGCCGTGGGCAAACTCCTGGTCAAGGGGTACGAGCTGCTCGATCCGACCACCGGGGCGACCCGGCGGCGCGACAACGACGCCGTGGCCGTGTGGACGTACCGGAACCTGCTGCTGGACGCCCGCTGCTCGGACGCCACCGACTGCACCCTGAGCGCGTGGGACCCGCGCGGCACCGCACCACTGTGGACCGCCTTCCTGCCCGGCGTGCACAGCGGCCTCCTCGCCGACAACCCCGGCCTGCGCGGCACGCGCCGGCTGACCGCCACCCGCGTCGACGACGGGGTGGCCGGGCCCGAGGCCGCGCCTCCGCTGCTCGGCTTCCCGGTCGACGGCCGCGTGCACGTCGTCGACACCGCCACCGGTCGGGTGTTGCAGAACGTCGAGCCCGGCCGGGACGAGCGGATCTCGGTGGTGGGCGGCCGGATGCTCCGGATCGCCGCCCGGTCGCAGGACGGCACCTGCTACTTCGCCATCTCGGCCCGTGACCCGGCGACCGGACAGGAGGCGTGGCAGCGGGCCGGGGTCAACCTGCGCACCGCCGACACCGCCGGCTGCGTCCAGCGCGAGGACCCGCAGGGCGCACGGAACGTGCTGATCGGCGTCGGCCCGGACGGCCGCGAGGCGGTCATCGACGGGTACGACGGGCGACTGCTCTGGGTCGGCGAGGCGAGCACCAAGCTCGTCGCCGTCGACGACCGCTACGCGGTGTTCCGCTCCGCGGACAAGCGCTCGGTGGTGTCCCGCGAACTCGGCGCCGACCGGGTGCGCTGGACCCGGCCGGCCAGCGCCAAGGCGGGTGCTGCGCTCACTCCGTACGCGGCGGTGCTCGCCGACGAGAAGCCGTCGAGGCTGGTCGCCCTCGACCCGCGCACCGGGCGGGAGCTGGCCGTGCTGCGGACCTCCGCGAACGCCCTCGCCGTCGGCTCGCAGGGCATGATCATCGGCGAGGGTCGGGAGATCGGGTACGTCCGCTTCGGCACCACGCCCGGAGCTCCCGTCCCGCCTCCCGGCAACGGCGGCAACCCCGGCCCGGGCGGCACCCGTCCCGGGCAGGGCGACGACGGCAACGGTGACTGCGGGCCCAAGGGTGAGCTGTGCACCGAACCGGACGGCGGCAAGGACGGCTGAGCGGGCGGTACTCCGGCGCGTCGAGCGCGGCCGGCCCGGGCGGATGAGAGCGGCGTCCCAGACCCCGCCCGGCGGGTGGGAATGATCGACCGGTCTGCCCTAGGCTTGCCGCTCATGAGCAGTGCCGCCGCATTCTCGTACGCCCCCCTGCTGCCGACCGGCCCCGACCAGACGGAGTATCGCCTGGTCACCGACGAGGGAGTGGACGTCGTACACGGCCCGGGGGGTCGTCGTTTCCTCACCGTGGAGCCGGCCGCGCTCACCGCGCTGACCGCCGAGGCGATGCACGACATCGCCCACTTCCTGCGCCCCGCGCACCTGGCGCAGCTCCGGGCGATCATCGACGACCCGGCCGCGTCGCCGAACGACCGGTTCGTCGCGCTGGACCTGCTGCGCAACGCCAACATCGCCGCCGGTGGGGTGCTGCCCATGTGCCAGGACACCGGCACCGCGATCGTGATGGGCAAGCGCGGCCGACACGTGCTGACCGACGGCGCGGACGCCGAGGCCATCTCCCTCGGTGTCTACCAGGCGTACACGAGGCTCAACCTGCGCTACTCCCAGCTCGCCCCGCTGACCATGTGGGACGAGCGGAACACCGGCAGCAACCTACCGGCCCAGGTGGAGCTGTACGCCGAGGACCCGGACGGGCACCCGGACGCGTACAAGTTTCTCTTCATGGCCAAGGGCGGCGGTTCGGCCAACAAGTCGTACCTCTACCAGGAGACCAAGGCGCTGCTCAACCCGACGCGGATGATGCAGTTCCTGGAGGAGAAGCTGCGGCTGATCGGCACCGCCGCCTGCCCGCCGTACCACCTGGCCATCGTCATCGGCGGCACCTCCGCCGAGTACGCGTTGAAGACCGCCAAGTACGCCTCGGCGAAGTACCTGGACGCCCTCCCCACGCAGGGCTCGATGAGCGCCCACGGCTTCCGCGACCTGGAGCTGGAGGCGCAGGTGCTGGAGTTGACCCGTAACTTCGGCATCGGCGCGCAGTTCGGTGGGCGCTACTTCTGCCACGACGTACGGGTGGTCCGGCTGCCCCGGCACGGCGCGTCGTGCCCGGTGGCGATCGCCGTCTCCTGCTCGGCCGACCGACAGGCGGTTGCCAAGATCACCCCGTCGGGCGTCTGGCTGGAGCGCCTGGAGACCGACCCGGCGCGGTTCCTGCCCGAGGTCACCGACGACGCGCTCGAGGCCGAGACGGTCGTCCGGGTCGACCTGAACCGGCCGATGGACGAGATCCGCGCCGAACTGTCCAAGTACCCGGTGAAGACGCGGCTGTCGCTGTCCGGCCCGCTCGTGGTGGCCCGGGACATCGCCCACGCCAAGATCGCCGAGCGGCTGGACGCCGGTGAGCCGATGCCGCAGTACCTGCGTGACCACGCCGTCTACTACGCCGGCCCGGCGAAGACCCCCGAGGGGTACGCGTCCGGCTCGTTCGGCCCGACCACGGCCGGCCGGATGGACGCGTACGTGGAGAAGTTCCAGGCCGCCGGCGGCTCCCAGGTGATGCTGGCCAAGGGCAACCGGTCGGGTCAGGTGACCCGTTCCTGCCAGCAGCACGGTGGCTTCTACCTCGGCTCGATCGGCGGTCCCGCGGCCCGTCTCGCCCAGGACTGCATCAAGCACGTGCAGGTGCTCGAATATCCGGAGCTGGGCATGGAGGCGGTCTGGAAGATCGAGGTGGAGGACTTCCCGGCCTTCATCGTGGTCGACGACAAGGGCAACGACTTCTTCGCCGAGGTCACCAAGCCGGTGCTCACCATCGGCCACCGCTGACCGCTCCCTAACGCGAGGAGGCGCCAGGCGAACGCCTGGCGCCTCTTGCGTCGGTAATCGGGCTACGTCGAGCGGTGATCGCCGGACTACTCTGCTGGATGGTGTCCGATCGACGCGGAGGAGCAGATGCGGTTCGGGATCCTCGGGCCTCTGCGGGTTGGCGGTGGCGGGTCCACCGTCACTGCCGGCCGGGACCGGGTCGTACTGGCGATGCTGCTGCTCCGTGCCGGCCGGCTGGTGCCGGTCGACGAACTCATCGACGCGGTGTGGGAGGAGAGCCCTCCGGCCACCGCCCGTGCCCAGTTGCAGACCTGCGTTTCGCGGCTGCGGCGTCGCCTGACTGACCTGGGACTGCCCTCGCAGACCATCGTCACCGATCCGGCGGGGTACGGCGTTCGGATCGGACCCGCCGACCTGGACGCGCACGTCTTCAGCCAGGCAGTGGAGGAGGCCCGGTCCGCCGGTGGGGCTGGTCGTCTGCTCGACGCGCGTCTGCGGTATCGCGCCGCGTTGGGTCTGTGGCGGGGGCCGGCCCTGGGTGGTATCACCAGTCGCAGTGTTCGTCGTCGGGCGCAGACGCTCGACGAGCAGCGCCTGAGTGTGCTGGAGGAGTGCGTCGACGTCGAGTTGCGTCTCGGTCGGGCCGCTGAGCTGATCGAGGAGTTGGCCGAGAGCGTCGACCAGCATCCGCTGCGGGAGCGTCTGCGGGGTCAACTGATGCTCGCGCTGTCATCGGTGGGTCGGCAGGCAGACGCGCTCGCGGTGTACCGGGAGGGTCGGCGGGTCTACGCCGACGAGTTGGGCATCGAACCGGGTGCCGCGTTGCAGGAGTTGCACCAGCGGGTGCTCGCCGGTGACCTGGCCTTGGCCGGCCGGGAGACCCGGCCCGTCGTCCCGGTCCGCTCGCTACCCCGCGCGATCGGCGACTTCACCGGCCGGCAACAGACGCTGACGCGTCTGATGAAGGACGTGGAGGGCGGCGCGCGTATCCAGCTCATCGACGGCATGGCCGGCAGTGGCAAGACCACTCTGGCGGTGCACGTCGCCACCGTCCTCGCGGACGACTATCCGGACGCTCAGCTCTACATCGACCTGCACGGGCACAGCGAGAGTATTCCGGTGACACCGTCCGCGGCCCTGGCCATGCTGCTGCGACAGCTCGGTATGCCTGCCGACCAGGTCCCCACCAGTCAGGACGGCCGGTTGGCGCTGTGGCGGACGGAGCTCGCCGGCCGACGGGCCCTGGTGGTGCTGGACAACGCGGCCACCGCCGACCAGGTGACACCGCTGCTGCCCAACGGGTCGCACTGCCTGGTGCTCATCACCAGTCGTCGCCGGTTGGTCGGTGTGGACGAGGGTCGACCATCCTCGCTGCCCGTGCTCGACAGCGACGAGGCGGTCGAACTCCTCGGGCACGTGGTCGGTCCCGACCGGGTGGCAACCGAGCCGGAGGCGGCCCACGAGGTCGTCCTCCGCTGCGGGTACCTCCCGCTCGCCATCCGGCTGGCTGGTGCCCGACTGGCTCACCGGCCCCGCTGGCGGATAGCCGACCTCGCGGAGCGGCTGAGGAGCCGCTCCGATCCGTTGACCGAGTTCGAAGCGGGCGACCGGTCCGTCGGTCGGGCCTTCGCGCTGTCGTACGCCCAGGTGTCGACGGCGGCGCAGCGTGCGTTCCGGCTGCTGGGCCTGTACCCGGGAGTACGGTTCGACACCTCGGTCGCGGCCGTCCTCGTCGACCTGTCCCTGCCCGGCACACAGGATCTCCTGGACGAACTGGTCGACGCGCACTTGATGGAGGAGGCAGAGCCCGGCCGCTACCGGCTGCACGACCTGGTCCGCGAGTACGGTCGGACATTGATGGCTGACCCGGAGCGGGCGGGGGAGAGGCGGGACGGCATCGAGCGCCTGCTCGACCACCACCTGCACGTCGCCATGGCGATCGCCCGCAGCGGAGAACTCTCGGCCGCTCGGCCGCTGCTTGCCGGAACGGAGCCGATCCGTCCCGACCTGGCCACGATCGCGGCCGAACAGGGGAGCGCCTGGTTCGACGAAAACCTGGCCCTGTGGCCCGCCCTCGTCCGCTTGGCAGAAGGGGAGGGGTTCCTGCGGCACTGCTGGCAGTTGGCGAGGGCCTGCTGGAACGCCCAGTTCGAGAGCGGCCGCCTCGACGAGTTGATCGAGACGCACTCCGCCGGCCTGCGTGCCGCGGAGGAGTTGGGCGACGAGAAGGCACTGGGGACGCTGCTCAACTATCTCGCCTCGGCCCACTACCGGCTGAGTAACTTTCCCGAGGCGATCCGGGTGATGGAGAGATCGCTTGAGATCTTCCGCCAGCTCGGTCTGCATCGCGAGTATCGCAACACCCTCGGTAACCTGGGCATCTCGTATGCCGCGAACTTCGAGTTCCACCGGGCCACCGAGGCACACGACGCCGCTCGGACGCTGGCGACACGCATGCGTGACGACTTGGCGTTGGCGAACGAACTCAACAACCAGGCGATGACACTGCTGCTGTGGGGCTGGCTCGACGAGGCAGTGCGCGCCGCCCGCAAGCACCTGGGGATCGCACGGGAGCTCGGCGACCCGCGCCGGATCTCCAACGCCCTTGGGCACCTCGGCATGGCCCGGCACCGGTTGGGCGACCTCGAGCCGGCCAGCCGGCTGCTGTGGGCGGCGTTGCGCATGAAACGACAGGTGGGCGCCCGATTCGGTGAAGGCGAGGTGCTGAACGAGATCGGGACGATGGAACGGGAGGCTGGCCGTCCGGAGCGGGCCGCCGAACTGCACCGCGCGGCGCTCGTCGCGATGACCGACGTGGGGGACCGGACCGCCCAGTGCGTTTCGCGCATCCTGCTGGCCCGAGCCATCCTGGCCCAAGGGGACGTGACGAGTGCTCTCGACCTGTACCGACGGGTGTTCGCGGACGCGACCCGGTTGGGTGTCCGATACGAGCAGGCTCGGGCGCTGGAGGGTATCGGCCGGTGTCTGGGTACGACCGACCCGGCCGGGGCCCGCGCGTACCTGGGCCGAGCGCTGGACCTGTACCGCCAGATCGACGTGCCGGACCGGCACGAGGTGGAACGGCTGCTCGCCGAGTTGGGTTGACCGATCACTGCTGTCGGCGACGGGCGCGGCAGGATCTCGTCACGCGACGAGGCGCCAGGCTTTCGCCTGGCGCCCCTCCCGTCGGTAGCACTTCCACCGACATCGGTACGCCCGCCCACTGGGGGGTGGGGCGGTCGCACCGCCCCCGTCGGATGTCGTCACCGCCAACCTTGGACCAAGTCTGCGATGTATCGCACTCGATCCGCTCTCAGATCACTATCACCGGATCACGTCGAGCTGTGATCGTCGGACTACGCTGCTGGATGTTGTGTGATCGACGCGGGGGAGCAGATGCGGTTCGGGATCCTGGGGCCTCTGCGTGTCGGTGGTGGGGAATCCACTGTCACTGCGGGCCGGGACCGGGTTGTTCTGGCGATGCTCCTGCTTCGTGCGGGTCGGTTGGTGCCGGTGGATCGACGTGCCGGACCGGCACGAGGTGGAACGGCTGCTCGCCGAGTTGGGCTGACGGATCATCTGCGGGTCGGGCACGGGCGCGGCAGGATGGAACGCGTGACGACTCCAGAGACGACCGGCTACCGGATCGAACGCGACTCGATGGGCGAGGTGGAGGTACCCGCCGAGGCGCTGTGGCGGGCGCAGACCCAGCGCGCGGTGCAGAACTTCCCGATCTCCGGGCGGGGCATCGAACCCGCCCAGATCAAGGCCCTGGCCCAGATCAAGGGCGCGGCAGCCGAGGTCAACGGTGAGTTGGGCGTGATCGACGCCAACGTGGCCGCCGCGATCGCCGCCGCCGCCGCGCACGTCGCCGAGGGCGGGTACGACGACCAGTTTCCGGTCGACGTGTTCCAGACCGGTTCCGGAACGTCGTCAAACATGAACGCCAACGAGGTGCTCGCGACCCTGGCGAGCCGCGAGCTGGGCTCCCCGGTGCACCCCAACGACCACGTCAACGCCTCCCAGTCCAGCAACGACGTGTTCCCATCCTCGATCCACCTGGCGGCCACCCAGTTCATCGCGGAGGATCTGCTGCCGTCGCTGGCCCACCTCGCCGAGGCGCTGGAGGGCAAGGCGTCCGAGTTCGAGACGGTGGTGAAGGCGGGGCGTACGCACCTGATGGACGCCACGCCGGTCACCCTCGGGCAGGAGTTCGGCGGGTACGCCGCCCAGGTCCGCTACGGCATCGAGCGGTTGGAGGGCTCGCTTCCCCGGCTGGCCGAGCTGCCGTTGGGCGGTACCGCCGTGGGCACCGGGATCAACACGCCGCTCGGCTTCGCCGCAGCCGTGATCGGCAAGTTGCGCGAGTCGACCGGTCTGCCGCTGTCCGAGGCGCGCAACCACTTCGAGGCGCAGGGCGCCCGCGACGCCCTCGTGGAGACCTCCGGGCAGCTGCGGACCATCGCGGTGGGCCTCTACAAGGTCGCGAACGACATCCGCTGGATGGGTTCCGGTCCCCGGGCCGGCCTGCGGGAGCTGCGCATCCCCGACCTCCAGCCCGGCTCGTCGATCATGCCGGGCAAGGTCAACCCGGTGGTCGCCGAGGCGATGCGCCAGGTCTGCGCCCAGGTCATCGGCAACGACGCGACAGTCGGTTTCGCCGGCTCCCAGGGCGACTTCGAGCTGAACGTGATGCTTCCGGTGATGGGCCGCAACCTGCTGGAGTCGATCCGGCTGCTGGGCGCGGCGAGCCGGCTGTTCGCCGACCGCCTGGTGGCCGGCCTGGTCGCGGACGCCGAGGTCTGCCTCGCGTACGCCGAGGGGTCACCGTCGATCGTCACCCCGCTGAACCGCTACCTCGGGTACGACGAGGCGGCCTCCATCGCCAAGGAGGCGCTGGCGAAGCAGGCGTCCATCCGCGAGGTCGTCATCTCCCGAGGGCACGTCGACTCCGGCAAGCTCACCGAGACCCAGTTGGACGAGACCCTGGACCTGCTCCGGATGACCCACCCCTGACCGGCTTGCCGGGTGACTTTTCGCCGACCGCCTCAGGGCGGGTCGCCGCGCGGCGTCGCCCAGGCGAGGAACCGCGTGTAGAGGGCCTTCGGGTCCGGGCCGTCGTGCGGGTTGAGCCGGTACAGGTCGGCGACCGCGTCGTGCAGAACCGTGCACAGGTAGATGCTCAGGGCGATCCGGTCGTGGGCGTACTCCTGGCGGAGGGCCAGTCGGGCGACCGGGCACGGCCACGGCGCGGCGCAGACCCGGCAGAGCCACAACGGCCGCAACGGCAGGTGCGGTCGACGGGGTGCGATCGTGCGGTCGTCCGGGCCGGTCCGGGACATGTGTGGGAGTCCTCTCAAGCTGACCCGCTGGTGACCTCACCCCCGCACCCGATCAAGATCGTGCTCGATCCTGGATGTAGTGGCCTCGGCACGTGCGGATGCCACTGTTTCCACGATCGAGCACGATCTTGCGGGGTGGGACCGCCCGGCACGGGGGTTCGGGCGGTCCCGTACGACGCCGCTGGGCCCGGGGGACGGGGAGCGGCGTCGCACTTCACAGTCTGGTGATCGGACGACTACGGTCGGAAGGGATCGGCCGACCTGTCGTGGCTGCCCTGTTCCCGGGCGGTGCCGGCTCTGGTGGCCGTCTGGAGTTGATCGCCGGCGGGTTGGAGAGTGGTCGGGCATGGCCGATGGACAGATGACGGCGGCGGCGTTCCTGGTCGCGGAGCTGCGCCGGGCGCGCGCTCGACGGGGTTGGAGTCAGGACGAGTTGGCCAAGGCGGTCAACTACTCGCCGTCGATGGTCAGCGCGGTCGAGCTGGGCCAGCAGCCGCCCACAGCGAAGTACCTGGAACTCCTCGACCGCGCCCTGGACACCGGCGGCCTCTTCAGCCGCATGGCCACCGAACTGGTCAGCCTGGACAAGGCTCAGGTCTGGCTGCGTGGCTGGCGTGCGATCCTGGCGGAAGCAAGGGCACTGCGCTGGTTCGACCCGCTGCACATTCCTGGGTTGCTGCAAACCGAGGGCTATGCCCGTGCGATCTTCGAGTCTGATCGGCTGCTCGACGCCGAAGAGGTGGAGCGTCGGCTGGCAGACAGGCTGGACAGCCAGCAGGTTCTTTACCAGGACCGACCGCCGCACCTTGTCGCGGTAGTCGACGAGGCAGTTCTTCGGCGGCGCGTTGGCGGCCGGAAGGTGATGTGTGAGCAGGCCCTGCACCTGGCTCGGTTGGGGACCGAGCATCCTCGGGTGCAGCTACATGTGGTGCCGCGCAGCGCGGAGGAGTACCCCGGCCTGAACGGCCCGTTCATACTTGCCACGCTTGCCGACCACAGCGACCTTGCCTACCTTGGTGGTCAGATCGGCGGCCAGGAACTCGATCTGCCGGCCGATCTGCTCCACCTACAATGGACCTGGGAAGCGACCCTCGGGCAGGCGTTACCTCCGCAGGAGTCGATCGAGTTGTTGAGAGAAGTGGCGGAGTCGTGGAGCTGACCCGAGCCCAGTGGCGGAAGAGTAGCCGCAGTGGTTCCAACGACCAGTGCGTCGAGGTGGCTACGAATCTGGGGGGCGTGGTCGGGGTGCGAGACAGTAAGGACCCGGACGGACCTGTGCTGGTGGTCGACGCGTACTCCTGGCGGCTCTTCGTGGTCGCGCCCCCGCGCTGACGCGACAGCCCTGCCCGCGACGGTGGTCGCGGGCCTTTGCTCCGCAACTTCAGTGTTACTGCTGCTTCCGCGCGGTTTGAAGCAGCAGTTTCCCCGAAGTTGCGCGGATCTTGCGGTATTCGGCTCGACGGTGTCCGAGCGCGGCGGGATGATGCGGGGCGTGTGGGACGGCGATGGCGTGTCGACCGAGCGGTTGCGGATGCGCCGGCTGACCATTGCCGACGTGGACGCGTTGGTCGAGTTGGACGGCGATCCCGAGGTGATGCGTTTCCTGACCGGCGGCGTTGCGACCCCGCGCGCCACAGTCCTCGACGAGCACCTGCCGAGGCTGCTCGCGCAGCACGAGCGGCATCCCGGCCTGGGGCGTTGGGCGGCGCTCGACAGGGCCTCCGGTGAGTTCCTGGGCTGGTTCGCCCTCGATCCCTCGGAGGATGGCGCGGAGGCCGAGTTGGGCTACCGGCTGCGCCGCCCGGCGTGG
Source organism: Micromonospora sp. NPDC005172 (assembly GCF_040608555.1). Taxonomy (NCBI): domain Bacteria; kingdom Bacillati; phylum Actinomycetota; class Actinomycetes; order Micromonosporales; family Micromonosporaceae; genus Micromonospora; species Micromonospora sp. NPDC005172. Next base: position 80,020 of record NZ_JBEXIL010000020.1, on the reverse strand, counting down.
GGGCGCGGTCTCGCGACCGAGGGGTCGCGTGCGCTGGTCCGTCACGCCCTCGACGTCGTGGGTGTGCGGCGGGTGTGGGCGCAGACGATGGCGGTCAACGAGCGGTCCCGCCGGGTCATGGAGAAGGCAGGACTGCGTCACGTGCGCACCTTCCACCTGGACTTCGACGACCCGATTCCGGGGACCGAGCACGGCGAGGTGGAGTACGAGCTGCGGGCCGACGTCGCTCAGGACCGGCCGGCGGCTCTGCGGGCCCGGTAGGCGGTCACGGCCGCGCGGTTGCCGCAGCCGGCCTCGCAGAATCGGCGCGACCGGTTGCGGGACAGGTCGACGACGACGTTGTCGCAGTCCGGGTACTCGCAGGTCCGCAGTCGGCTCAGCTCGCCCATCCGCACCAGGTCGGCGAGCGCCATCGCCGCCTCGACCGCCATCCGGGTGGCCAGCGGCGCGTCGCGGGGCACGGCGTGCAGATGGTAGGGCTCGTCGTCGTGCTCGATGAGCTGCGGCAGCGCCCGGTGTTCCCGCAGCAGACTGTTGATGATGTCGACGACCTCGGGCGGTTCGGCGTGCCAGACCCGGCGTAGGCGGGGCCGCAGCTGTCGTACGGCACGCAGTTCGGCGTCGGTGTGCTCGTGCCGTCCGCTGTAGGCGTGCTGGGTGAAGAACGCGTCCAGCGCCGCGACGTCGGGCAGGAGCTCGCCGTCCCGGCCCGCGGTGTTGACGAGCGCGGTGGCGGCAATCAGCGAACATTCGGTGTCATGAGCAAATAGCAACTTGACTCCTGTCATGATGGCCGTCTAACGTCACAAGCATAAGGATAGTTTGCTCATGACACCCGTGTCGAAGTGAGGAGCGCGAGATGCAGTCCCGACCCGCCGCCGGCGCCGCGCTGGCGCTGCTCTCCGCCGTCACGTTCGCCACCTCGGGCACCTTCGCGCGGTCGCTCATCGAGGCCGGCTGGTCGGCCGAGGCCGCGGTCGTCGCCCGCGTCGGTGTGGCCGCCCTGGTGTTGGCGATCCCCGCCCTGTTGTCGCTGCGCGGCAGGTGGCACGTGCTGCGCGGCAACAGCGCGGCGGTCGTGATGTTCGGGCTGCTGGGGGTGGCCCTGGCGCAGGTGTGCTTCTTCAACGCCGTGCGCTACCTGCCGGTCGGCATCGCGCTCCTGCTGGAATACCTGGGCATCATCCTCGTCGTCGGCTGGATGTGGCTGCGGCACGGCCAGCGCCCCCGCCGGCTCACCGTGTTCGGTTCCGCCGCCGCGCTGTGCGGGTTGGCGTTCGTCCTGGACCTCACCGGCAACGCCAGCTTCGACCCGGTCGGCCTGCTGTGGGGGCTGGGTGCCGCGTTCGGCCTGGCCGGCTACTTCGTGCTCGCCGGACGGGTGGACCCCCGGCTGCCCTCGGTCGCCATGGCCAGCGGCGGGATGGCCGTCGGCGCCGCCGTGCTGCTCCTCGTCGGGCTGACCGGGCTGCTGCCGCTGCGCGCCACGTTCGGTGAGGTCAGCTTCGCCGGGCACCGCACCACCTGGCTGCTGCCCATCGTCGGGCTCACCCTCGTCGCCGCCGTGATCGCGTACCTCACCGGCATCGCCGGCACCCGCATCCTCGGTCCCCGGCTGTCGTCGTTCGTGGGACTGACCGAGGTGCTGTTCGCGGTACTCATCGCGTGGCTGTTTCTCGACGAACTGCCCACCGCCTGGCAACTCCTCGGCGGCCTGCTGATCGTCGCCGGGGTCGCCCTGGTGCGCCTCGACGAACTGCGCGGCGTACCCGTGCCCACCGCGGAGGAGCCCGCGTTGGCAGCCTCCGCCCGGTGAGATCACCGCACGGTGGGAGAGTGGGTGCCGTGCTGACCACCGTGGTGTTCGACGCCGACGAGACCCTGCTCGACCTGCGGCCGGCGGTGACCGGCGGACTGGTGGCCGTCCTCGACGAGATGCGGCGGCGCACCCCGGCCGCAGTCGGCGTGACCCTCGCCGAGTTGGAGTCCGACTGGGGGGCGGTCTTCGGCGAGTTGAGCGCCGCGCCGGTGCTGGAGATCCGCCGCGCCGCGCTGGCCCGATCGCTGGCCCGCGCCGGCCTCGGCCAGCACCTCGACGAGATCGCCGCTCTCTTCTTCGCCCGCCGGTTCGCCCTCACCCGGCCCTTCCCGGACGTCCCGCCGGCGCTGGCGACGCTGCGCGGCCGGTACACGCTGGGTTTCGCCACCAACGGCAACAGCCGCGCCGAACGCTGCGGGCTCGCCGGCGAATTCGCCTTCGAGTTGTACGCGCACGAGAACGGCCTGCCCAAGAAGCCCGCCCCGGGGTTCTACGCGGCGGTGGTCGAAGCCGCCGGGGTACCCGCCGAACAGATCGTGTACGTCGGTGACTCGTGGGAGCACGACGTGGTGGCGCCCCGGCAGGCTGGCCTGCGGTCGGTGTGGCTCAACCGGCACGCGCTGCCCCGCCCGGCCGGGTTCACGCCCGACGCCGAGGTGTCCACTCTGAGCGATCTTCCGAAGGTCCTGGCCGAGCTGCCGTCGGCATCGTCCGACCGGCCGGACGTGGGCATCGAGCTGGGCGGATGAAGGAGAGATTCACCGGCATAACGGACGTTCACCTGGCGTAAAACCGCCGGGTGCTGTGTGATGGCGCCACGTCCCTCAACGAGAGGATTCGATGTGGTGAGCAAGCGCTTCACCGTCGGTGCCGTCGCGACCGCGGCGGTACTGGCACTTACGGCAGCGAGCCTGGGTGTACCGGCCAGCGCCGCACCGAGCACCTCCCGCACCTTCACCGTCGTCGCCGAGGACGGGGTGGCCGCCGACACGGCCGTCGCCGCCATCCGGGCCGCCGGCGGCACCGTGGTGTCCTCGTCCGACGAGGTCGGCATGTTCCAGGTCACCAGCGACCGGGCCGACTTCGCCGCCCGGGCGGCCGCCGCGCCGACCCTGATCGGCGCCGCCGAGCAGAAGGCCATCGGCCGCAAGCCCAAGCTGGACCGGGTCGAGCAGGAGCACCTGTTGACGGCGTCGGCCGCAGCGGGCGCCGCAGCCCGGCATGGCGCCACGATGGACCCGCTCGACGGCAAGCTCTGGGGCCTGGAGATGATCCGGGCCGACAAGGCCCGCAAGGTCGAGCCCGGTGACCGCCGGGTGACCGTCGGCGTGCTGGACACCGGCGTCGACGCGAGCAACCCGGACATCGCGCCCAACTTCAACTGGGCGTTGTCGCGCAACTTCGCGCCCGACCGGATCGACGTGGACGGCCCCTGCGAGGTGCCGAGCTGCCTCGACGCGGTGGGCACCGACGACGGCGGGCACGGCACCCACGTGGCCGGCACCATCGGCGCGGCCGCCAACGGCTTCGGCCTCTCCGGTGTCGCCCCGAACGTCTCGCTGGTCGAGCTGAAGGGTGGCCAGGACTCCGGCTACTTCTTCCTCGACCCGGTCGTCAACGCGCTGGTCTACGCCGGGCGCTCCGGGATCGACGTGGTCAACATGTCGTTCTACGTCGACCCGTGGCTCTACAACTGCACCGCCAACCCGGCCGACTCTCCCGAGGCGCAGGCCGAGCAGCGGGCCATCATCAAGGCCATGAAGCGCGCGCTGGTCTTCGCCCACAACAAGGGCGTCACCCTGGTCGGCGCGCTCGGCAACAACAACGAGGACCTGGGCGCGCCGCGCACCGACACGTCCAGCCCCGACTACGGCGCCGACCCGTACCCCCGCCCGATCGACAACAACAGCTGCTGGGACCTCCCCACCGAGGGCCCGCACGTGATCGGCGTGTCCTCGGTCGGCCCGTCCGGCAAGAAGTCTGACTTCTCCAACTACGGCACCGAGCAGATCTCGGTCGCCGCGCCGGGTGGCTGGTTCCGCGACGGCTTCGGCACGGACACCTTCCGCACCGACGCCAACATGATCCTGTCGTCCTACCCGAAGCACGTGCTCCAGGAGGAGGGCTCGGTCGACCCCGACGGCAACATCGTCGCCGGCTTCGAGGAGTCCGTCTTCAAGCAGTGCAAGCGCAACGGTGAGTGCGGCTACTACACCTACCTCCAGGGCACCTCGATGGCGTCCCCGCACGCCGCCGGTGTGGCCGCGCTGATCGTCAGCCGGTACGGCAAGCCGCAGGGCCGGGGTGGCTTCGGCATGTCCCCGGACCAGGTCGAGCAGCACCTCTACCGCACGGCGGCCGAGCACGCCTGCCCGGAGCCGCGCCTGCAGCAGTACCGCAACGAGGGCCGTGACGAGACCTACGACGCGTACTGCGCCGGTGGCCTCAACTTCAACGGCTTCTACGGGTACGGAATCGTCGACGCGTACGCGGCGGTGAAGACCCCGCTCAAGCTCAACGCCCGCCCGTAACGCACCAGCCGCAGGGCCCGGTCGACACGCGTCGGCCGGGCCCTGTCGCGTGCGGCACACGTCCGGCGCGGCGGGCGGCGGGGCGGCGGGCGGCGGCGCGTCGGGCGGCGGGGCGGCGGGCGGCGGCGCGGCGGGCGGCGGCATGATCGACTCCAGGTCGCCGATGTGGCGGTGTCAGGTGGCGGAGATACCCCCTTATCGGGGAGCTGGAGTCGATCACGGTTGGTGTGGTCAGCGGCGCCAGCCGCGGGAGAGCAGGGCCGACCGCACCTCGTCGAGCACGGCCGGGAACTCCCTGTGGAGCCTCCTGCTGGTCACGTGCAGCACCAGCCAGCCTGCCCCGACGAGGAGATTGAGCCGCCGACGGTCGAGGTGCAGTTGCTCCGGATCGCCGTGCCACCGGCCGTCGTACTCCACCGCCACGCGGAACTCGGGCCAGGCCAGGTCGGGATGGACCACCAGTCCGCGAGGCAGCCGGATCGGGTGCTGGGTGACCGGTCGAGGGAGGCCGCCCATCACCAGACGCACCCGCAGTTGCGACTCGGGCGGCGATTGCGCCCCCGGATCGGCGAGATCGAAGATCCAAAACGCACGTCGTCCGCCGGGCCGGTCGGCATTGGCGGTGGCGACAGTGGCCAGCGCGGTGCGGGTCAGGCCGGCCGCGAGCAGCGAGTCGACGATTCCGACCGCGCGCAGCGGATCCAACCAGACCGCCGTCTCCCACGCCGCTGATGCGGGATCGGTCTTGCGGAGGGTAGCGCCGCCGGATCGTGCGCCGGGCAGGGAGCGCACTTGCATGGACGGCTGCGGGCCGGTGGCCGGCGTGCGCAACGGCGTCGCGGCGGTATCGGGGCCTAGCACGTGTACGTGCAGGCCGGGCCGAGAATCGACGCGGGCGGCCTTCGGCACCAGCACGTGCACGTCGTCGTCAAAGCCGGCGGCATGCTCGACGCCGTGCAGGTAGGCGGACGACGGGCCGGCGATCAGCGCCTGCGGTGGCAGCCGTAGGGCAGCGGCACGGCAGGCCAGCTCGTGGTTGCGTTCCAGGCGGGCGTCCGCGTACACGTCATGGCGGAGTCGAACCCACGACGAGCCGCGTAGTTGGTGCCTGGTGATCAGACCTTGTTGGGTCACCGCGGAGCCACGGAAGACCTGCCAGGCGAGGGCGGGAGGCCGGTGGGGGTGTGGGGGCATGCGGCCAGCTTGCGATTCCCGACGCTGCGGCGAACACCCCCTGTGGACAGTGCCGCAGGCGCGCGCCGCACCTGCCTGTGGACAACCGCCGAGAGGCCGATGCACGTGCTATACGGCGAGATCATCACTAGGTCGGCGTAGTGGCGCTATCGAAGGCTCGTGATGGCGCCACATCGGTGATCTGGAGTGGATCAAGCGTCAGTGGAGGGTCGCCGCCACGGCTGTCGCGGCGGCGAGCACCTGGGGGCCGACCAGATCGACGTCCAGCGGGGCGAGCGCGACCACGCCGACGCTGGCCTCCAGACCCGGTACGCCCAGCACCGGCGCGGCCACCCCGTACGCCCCGGACTCCAGCTCACCGCTGCTGCTCACCGGCTCGGACGCGCCGCCCCTGCCGGCGAGGATGGCCCGACCCGCCGCACCCCGATCCAGGGGGTGCCGCGCCCCGGTCCGGTACGCGACGTGGAACGACGTCCAGCTCGGCTCGACCACGGCCAGGGCGACACCCTCGTCGCCCTCGACCACCGTCAGGTGCGCGGTGGCGCCGGCCTGCTCGGCGAGCCGGCGTAGCGCGGGCATCGCCCCCTCGGCGAACAGCGGCTGGGCGCGTCGGGCCAGGTGCAGCACCCCGGCCCCGAGGCGGAGCCGCCCGTCGTCGGCGCGGCGCAGCATGCCGTGCCCGATCAGTGGGCCGACCAGCCGATAGACGGCCGCCCGTCCGACGCCGAGTCGGTTCGCCGCCTCGCTGACGGTCAGCCCCGTCGGCGTGTCGGCGACCAGGTGCAGTAGCCGTAGACCCCGGTCGAGCGTCTGGGACGTCTCCCCGGTCCGGTTGGACCCTGCCGTCGCATCCACAGCACGCAGCGTACGACCCGGCACCGGCGGACCCGGACAGGCGTGGACGGCTACCCTTGTACGGTGACGCTACGCCTGTATGACACCGCCACCCGATCGGTGCGGGACTTCGTCCCGCGGGAAGCCGGCAAGGTGGGGGTCTACCTGTGTGGTCTCACCCTCCAGGCGCCGCCGCACATCGGCCATCTTCGCTCGGGCGTCAACTACGACGTGCTGCGCCGATGGTTGCTGGCCGCTGGCTACGAGGTCACGTTCATCCGCAACCTGACCGACATCGACGACAAGATTCTCGTCAAGGCGGGGGAGCAGGGTCGACCGTTCTGGTCGATCGCGTACGCCAACGAGTTGAAGCTCGCCGCGTCGTACCGGGCGTTGAACGTGCTCCCACCCACCTACGAGCCGCGCGCGACGGGGCACATCCCGGAGATGCACGAGCTGATCACGAAGTTGATCGCGGACGGGCACGCGTACTCCGCCACCGATGGCTCCGGCGACGTCTACTTCGACGTGGCGTCCTGGCCGGCGTACGGATCGCTGTCGGGTCAGAGCCCGGACGCGATGCAGTCGGCCGGCGACGCGCCGGACCGGGGCAAGCGGGACCCGCGCGACTTCGCGCTGTGGAAGGGCGCCAAGCCGGAGGAGCCGGCGGACGCGTACTGGCCGTCGCCGTGGGGGCTGGGCCGTCCGGGTTGGCACATCGAGTGCTCGGCGATGTGCTGGCGTTACCTGGGCCCCGAGTTCGACATTCACGGCGGTGGTCTGGATCTGACGTTCCCGCACCACGAGAACGAGATCGCCCAGTCCAAGGCTGCCGGGCTGCCGTTCGCCCGCTACTGGGTGCACCACGGCCTGCTCAGCATCGGTGGGGCCAAGATGGGCAAGTCGGCGGGTAACGCCCTGGACCTCGCGTACGTGGACTCGCTGGGTGTGCGGCCGGTGGAGCTGCGCTACTACTACGCCGCCGCGCACTACCGCTCGGTGATCGACTACTCGGAGGACTCGCTGCGCGACGCGGCCACCGCGTACCGGCGGATCGAGGGGTTCGTGCAGCGGGCCGCCGAGCGGGTGGGCGCCGGGCAGCTCGGCGAGCTGCCGGCCGGCTTCGTCGCGGCCATGGACGACGACCTCAACACGTCCGCCGCGTTGGCCGTGCTGCAACAGCACCTTCGGGACGGGAACACCGCGCTGGGCACCGGCGACGATGTGACCGTCCGCACCACCCTGGCCACGGTACGGGCGATGCTGGATATCCTCGGCATCGACCCCCTCGACGAGGCGTGGACCGGCGGCGATCGCTCGGACGATCTGCGTGCCGTGGTGGACTCCCTGATCGCGCTGGCCCTGGAGCAGCGCGCGCAGGCCCGGGGCCGCAAGGACTGGACCGCCGCCGACGCCGTGCGTGACCAGCTCAAGCTGGCCGGCGTGGTGGTCGAGGACACCCCCCAGGGCCCCCGTTGGACTATTGGAGAGCAGGACTGATGGCCGGCAACTCGCAGCGCCGTGGCCGGCGTTTGACGCCGAAGGCGGGCGCCCCCAAGGGCACCGGCGGCAAGAACAAGGACTCCCTCGCCGGTCGGGGGCGCACTCTGCCCGCCGACGAGCGACCCTGGCACAAGGGTTACTCGGGCACCGAGAAGCTGCCCCAGCGCACCGCCTGGAAGCAGGACAAGGAGCGCCGGGCGGCGGCCGAGGAGGGGCGTGCCCCGAAGATCGGCCAGCCGGGCAGCAAGGACACCACCTGGGGCAGGGGCGGCGGTCGGGGCGTACCGGCCGGGCGGGCCACCGGTCGTGGTGCCGCGGGCCGGGGCGGTGCGCCCGTCGGCCGCAGCGGTCCGCGGGTTGCGCCCGGGCGCAAGTCCAACCCGTCCAAGGACACCCCGGAGCTGTTGGTCGGGCGTAACCCGGTGCTGGAGGCGCTGCGCGCCCAGGTGCCGGCGACGGCGCTCTACACGGCCCAGGGCATCGACATGGACGACCGGATCAACGAGATCATCCGTACGGCCGCCGACCGGGGTATCGCCAACCTGGAGATCAGTCGCGCCGAGCTGGACCGGATGACCGGTGGGGTGTTGCACCAGGGCGTCGGGTTGCAGGTGCCGCCGTTCGCGTACGAGCTGTTCGAGGACCTGGTCGCCGCGTCGCTGGAGCAGCAGGCGCCGCTGCTGGTCGCGCTCGACGGGGTCACCGACCCGCGCAACCTGGGCGCGGTGATCCGTTCGGCCGCCGCGTTCGGCGCGCAGGGTGTCTTCGTACCCGAGCGACGGGCCGCCGGGATCACCGCGACCGCCTGGCGGACCAGCGCCGGCGCGGCCGCGCGCGTGCCGGTGGCCCAGGTCACCAACCTGACCCGGTCGTTGAAGGCGTGCCGGGACGCGGGCTTCATGGTGGTCGGCCTGGACGCCGACGGCGACACCGACCTGTACGACCTGGAGGCCGCCGTCGGTCCGCTGGTGGTGGTCGTCGGCTCCGAGGGGCGCGGGCTGTCCCGGCTGGTCGGGGAGACCTGCGACCTGACCGTCAGCATCCCGATGATCTCCGAGGTGGAGTCGCTCAACGCCAGTGTGGCCGCCGCGGTCACCCTGGCCGAGGTCGCCCGCCGCCGCTCGGTCGAGCTGTAACGACGTCGACGAAGCCCCCTTCCCGAACCGGGAGGGGGGCAGGGCCTGTTTCATAAGAACTCGCCGCCCGGACTCCGCCTCGGCTCGACCGCCCTTATGAAACAGGCCCTCGTCGTCAGATCTGGTGGGTCCAGGCGACGAAGAGCACCGCCCCGGCCGCCGCGATCAGCAACGTGGTCGGCAGCAGCCAGGCCGGACTCCGCTCCCCGTCGAGGCGTCGGGTCAGTCGTTGGTGCACGGCGGCGATGCCGATCAGCGCGGCCAGCCCGCCGGCCGCCAGTGGCAGCCCGACGAGGAAGTGCGCGAGCCACGCGCCGCCCCGGCTCGGGCCACCCCACGAGTGGTCGTACGGGCCGGGATCGACCAGGCCGTACAGGACGCCGCGCAGCACCATCAACACCTCGACCCCGAGGGGCAGCAGCGCCACAAGGCCGAGCAGCAGGCTGAGCAGCGCGTGGCCCAGTACCGCGAGCGTGCCGGGTCGCCGGCCGGGCGCGCCTGCCGGGGGCGCGGCGAGCAGGCCGGTGCGCAGGGCGCGCCACCGCTCCACAGCGGCATCGCGCCCACCCGTCGGGGCTTTCACCAGCGTGAACAGCGCGACCGGCGTCAGCGTCGCGCAGTAGGCCAGGCTACGACCGGCCCGGCGGGCGAGCCGGTACGGCCGGGAACGGGACGTCGGTTGAGCGGTGGCGGTGGCGGACACGGCGACTCCTCGGGCTCGATTTGCCGCGAACGCTATGGGCGCGGCACGCCCCGCCGCGTCACCCTCGGGAGCCACCCTCGCGCTGGCTCCCGAGGGTGAGGACCCATCCCGGGTACGACGAAAGGGGCGGCCCACCGAAGCGGACCGCCCCTCGCGTGTACGGCGTTACGTCAGATCCGGCTGCCGGTGGCGGCGTGGAAGACGTGGCTGCGACCGGCGACCGGCTTGACGAACACGGTGTCACCCATGTTCGGCATGCTGCGCCGGTCGGTACGGACGACGAAGCGCTCCGAGTTGCCACCCAGCGCGGCGTGGCCGTAGACGTTGGCGTCCGAACCGAGGTCCTCGACCAGCTCGACCACGACCGGCATGCCGCCCTCGGTCGGGCTGACCAGCTCGCAGTCCTCCGGGCGGAAGCCCACGGTGACCTTGCCGTCGCCACCTTCGGCGCGGGCCGCCTCGACCTGCTCGCGGGTCAGCGGGATGCGCAGCTCGGCGAACTCGGCGCCCTGCTCGTGCAGCGGGACGGTCTTGATGTTCATGGCCGGGGAGCCCATGAAGCCGGCGACGAACACGTTGGCCGGGGTGTCGTAGAGCGCCCGCGGCGTGTCGACCTGCTGGAGGACACCGTCGAGCAGCACGGCGACCCGGTGACCCATGGTCATGGCCTCGACCTGGTCGTGCGTCACGTAGACGGTGGTGACGCCCAGCTTGGCCTGGAGGGACGCGATCTGCGTACGGGTCTGCACACGGAGCTTGGCGTCGAGGTTCGACAGCGGCTCGTCCATGAGGAAGACCTGCGGCTCGCGGACGATCGCCCGGCCCATCGCGACACGCTGACGCTGACCACCGGAGAGCGCCTTCGGCTTGCGGCTGAGGTACTCCTCGAGTTGGAGCAGCGCGGCCGCCTCCTTGACTCGCCGGTCGATCTCCGACTTGGAGGTCTTGCGCAGCTTCAGGGCGAACGCCATGTTCTCGTACACCGTCATGTGCGGGTAGAGGGCGTAGTTCTGGAAGACCATCGCGATGTCGCGGGCCTTCGGGGGAAGGTGGGTGACGTCGCGCTGGTCGATGTAGATCGAGCCGGCGTCGACGTCCTCCAGCCCGGCGAGCATCCGCAGGCTGGTGGACTTGCCGCAACCCGACGGGCCGACGAGGACGAGGAACTCACCGTCGCCGATCTCGAGGTTCAGCTCGTTGACGGCGGGACGCTCGGTGCCCGGGTAGATCCGGGACGCCTTGGAATAGGTGACCGTAGCCATGGTGGTGCGCTTCCTTTCACCGGCAGGAACGTGCCGGACGATCCGAGTGAAGGAGCGACCGGCACGAACCCGTGCCGGTCAGCGGACGGCGGGTCGACCGCGGGGGCGGCCGGGCTGTCGTCCGTGTGACTGCACCGTAAACGGCTTTCCCCGCGCTGCCAAGACGAGGGACCCTCGGAAGTGATCCAACGACCACGCATTACGGGCAGTCGGGCACGGGCGGGCATCAATCGGCGTCGTGGTGGGACGTCGGGCGTCGGGTTGTTGACGTTTCCCGTGCTCGGGAGGCCTCGCGAGCGGGATATCCGGACGTCAGTCGCTATGCTGGCCTCGACACACGCGCCCCTGTAGCTCAGCTGGCCAGAGCACTCGCCTTGTAAGCGAGATGTCGCCGGTTCGATCCCGGCCGGGGGCTCCATATCCACTCAGGCGCTTCCCCGGACCGCAGGACCGGGAGCGCGGTGATTGACAGGTATGCGCAGCCGTCCCGCCCGGAGTGGTGGGGTCACCTCAGCCACTCAAAGCCATCACACACCTTGGGGCCGCCCGTCTCCAAGCCCACGGCCAGCCGCACGACGCCGGTCGTTTCGTCGGGGTAGGCCAGGGTGACCGGGAAGGTCAGGTAAGTGCCGTCGATGCCGGTGGACTCCGCCGGCTCGCCGATGGAGAACGACACGAACGGGCGCTGCTCGCGAAGGAACGCGGCGTAGTCCGACTCGGCGTACTCCGGTACGACGTCCGAGCAGAGCTGCTGGTAGGCCGCGCCGTAATCGGCGGCCTGCACCCGCTTTAGGTACGTGGTCAGGGCGGACGTGGCCTTGCTCCGGTCCTGTCGTTGGTGCATCTCACCCTGCCAGGTGAAGACTCCGCAGCACAGCAGCACGCAGGCCACTGACAGGAGCGCCAAGAGCAGGCGGCGTCGAGTGCGCCCAGCCAACAGGACCATGGAGCGGAGACTATCGGTCACAAGAGCAAGGAAGCCGCTCGTCCAGTGGAGTGTGGTCTTCAGCGATGACAGCGGCGATCGTCAAAGGAACGAGCTCCGCAGGAGACCTACGGAGCTCAACTAGCTTGGCCGAAGCGGCGTTTGGCGCCTAGCAGGTCGCCAAGTGCTTGACAGCCTCCGATGCCTTTTGCGCGATTCGCCTGCGAGTTGCGGGCAGTGGCGGCTTCTGGGCAAGAGCTACCCGCATCGCCTCCGCGCAGAACTCCAGACAGGCGAGAGCGGCGTCGTCGGCGCTCAAGTCGGCGGGAAGCTGCCACTCACGTTCGAACACGAGGCGGTTGTCGTAAGCAACGCCCATTGTCGTGTACCGAGGTCGTGAGGACTTGACGACGATGGTGTCGAGATAGTCCGAGTCGTCGTCCGCGTTGAGATGCTCTTCGTCGGGGTTCGTCAGCGGTACGTAGAGCCATACCGAGACATGCTCATCGTCGGAGAGTATTCGCCAGAAGAGGCAGGTCTCGCCCTGTGCTCGAGCAACCCCGAGGGTCGGCACTCCGTTGTATCGATCGATGATCTCAACGGCTTCGACGGTAGGTAGTGGTGCCCAAGCGAGTTTCCCAAGCTCGGGCGCAGGTCCGTAGCTACTCACGAGTACCACCTCCTCCGTGCGGTTCAGTGAAGCAGTCAGAGAACTTCTTGGCTTGTCGACGATCTTTCGTGCTTCGTCAACACCTACCCGTCCCAGAGCAGTGACACGTCTGGCTCGTTGATCTCTGCGCGCGGCCGATCCCTGAATCGGGTGGGGGAATCGAACGGCCCCTTCCCGCACTGGGTCAATTGCGCGCTGTCTGGGACATCTAGTGATCTTCCCGACCGCCTTGGCATGCATCCATCCCCGGGCTACTGCTGTTGCTGAACGCGATACAAGGATTACGGACAGCAGTATCGTAGGAGGCACTCCCGAGGTCAAACCTCCCAAAACTCTCGAACCTTCCGGTATGCAACGAGAGTAACGCGGCGGAGCTATTCTATGTGTCAACTTCTGGTCACCGTGCGCTATCGCTCTTCGATCTCCTTCGAAGCTCGGCTCCAGGCGCACCGACATCTGCCCGCCAGCGGCGCTGTCGGCTTGGGCCATCGATGGTCGGCCACTCCTATAGTTCGGGTACCACCGACGATCGAGGAGTCGCATGAGCCCGCTCGGCGCGATCGCCGGCAGCCTCCAGGACAACCGCGCCTACTTACCCGTCGTACGCGATGCGCAGTTGCTGGCCCGCCCGTGGGTGCCGCCGGGCGGTCCGCGGTGAGTCGGGCCGTGGAGGAGTCGAACCGGGCGATGCTGCGCGCCCGCGACGCGATGGACCGTGCGTACGCCGAACCGCTGGACATCCCGGCGCTGGCCCGGATCGCGCACGTCTCCGAGGCGCACTTCATCCGGACGTTCCGGGCGACCTTCGGTGAGACGCCGCACCGATATCTGCAACGCCGTCGGGTCGAGCGGGCGATGACGCTGTTGGTGGAGACCGGCCGGGACGTGACGGACATCTGCTACGCGGTCGGGTTCGGCAGTCTGGGCACGTTCAGTCGGACTTTCCGGCAGATCGTGGGGGAGTCGCCCTCGGATTTCCGACGTCGCCGCGAGGCTGCCGGCGATGTGCCGTCCTGTTTCACCAAGGCGTGGACGCGTCCCAGCAGTTTTGGATAAGCAGCAGGTCAAGGCCGCCCTCTAGGGTCGTTGGCATGACGATGAACGCGATCAGCCGCTCCCAGATCTACGTGCTCGACCAGGACGAGGCGCTTGACTTCTACGTCAACAAGCTCGGCATGGAGGTCAACACCGATCAGGATCTCGGCTTCATGCGCTGGCTGACGGTCAACCTGCCGGGCGACCCGGAGCGCGAGATCCTGTTGGAGAAGCCCGGCCCGCCGGCGCTGGACCCGGGGACGGCCGAGCAGGTGCGGGAGTTGCTCACCAAGGGTGCCCTGGGCGGGTACCTCTTCATGACCACCGACGACGCCCACAAGACCCACGAGGACCTGGTGGCGAAGGGCGTCGAGATCACCGACGAGCCGACCGAGCGTCCGTACGGGATCGACTTCGGCATCCGGGACCCGTTCGGCAACAAGATCCGTATCGGCCAGATGTTCCCCCGGGCGTAGCCACAAGATCAGATAATCGGAGGGCGCGGGCCAGCACCGCGCCCTCCGGTGTGTTGGGGTGTACGGCATGCGCACGCGGCTCCTGTACCTGACCCGACACGGCGAGCAGGACCTCACCGGGCACGCCGACACGGGTTCGACCGAGCCGGACACCGGCCTGTCCGAGCGCGGCCGTCGGCAGGCGGCGCTGCTCGCCGAGCGCCTGCGGGGCCGGTCGTTCGCGGCCGTCCACCACGGGCCGCTGCGCCGGGCCGCGCAGACCGCCGAGGTGGTCGCCGAGGCACTGCCCGGCGTTCCGGTGTACGCCTCCGAGCTGGCCGGTGACCACCTCCCGCACGACACGGACCCGACCGGCCTGCCGTCGGCGTACGCCGAGTTCCTGGCCGGATTCACGGCGGCCGAGCGTGCCGACGGGCCGCGCGTGACGGCGGACGCCGTGCGGCGCTTCACCGGACCGGTCGCCCCCGATGGCGTGGTGGCCGAGGGGGAGCTGGTCCGGGAGCTGGTGGTGACGCACACCTTCCTGATCGCCTGGCTGGTCCGGCACGCCCTCGACGCGCCGGAGCGGCGGTGGCTGGGCTTGAACCACCACAACGCGGGGTTGACCGTCATCCGGTACGGCGTGGCCGGGCCGCCGAACCTGATCGCCGTCAACGACGTGGCGCACCTGCCCCACGAGCTGCGCGGCACCGGCCTCCCCCCGGACTACCTCGTGTGACTGCCGGTCAGGCGGTGACCCGTAGCAGCAGCTCGACGATCGCCCGGGTGGCCGGGGGAGGTCCGGGGTCGGCGGGGCAGTCGACGTACCCCGTCTCGACACCGCCGACGGTCAGGCGGTAGCTGAACGCGTCCGCGCAGCTTGACGTGGTGGCCGTGCGGCGGGCCTCGGTCGTCAGCCGGGCATCGGCGGCCAGGCCGCGGAGCCGGCCGAGGTCGGCGGCGTCGAGTTTTCCGGTACGACGGCCACCGGCCCGGTCCACCACCGTCCACCGGCCGTCCGCTTCGATGGTGATGTTGTCGCCGCGTCCGGCGAAGCCGCCCGAGCGGAACAGCGTCACGCGCCCGGCCGCCGCATCTGTGGCACCCGGTCCAGGCGGCACGGGCCCGGTCGGCGCGGTGCCGGTTGGCACGGTGCCGGTTGGCGTGGTGCTGGTCGGTGTCGCGGTCGTTGGCGGCGGGGTGCCGGTGGCCGATGGTTGGTCAGCGGCGCTGCCGGCCCGGTCGGTGCCGGTGCAGCCGGCCAGGAGGGCGGCCAGGAGCGCGATCGTGACGCCGGTCGTCGAGGCGGGTCTCATGTCCGTCGGACGTGCCGATGCCTGCGTTGGTTCCCCTGTCAAGGCCCTCATCCGTTCGGCCAGTCTCAATGTCTGGGAGCGGTCCAAGACTTTTCTTTTCTTCAATGCATAGCTATATCTACATGCGTGACTACCCCCGTCACACCCTTACTCCTTCCAGGAGGGCACGTGAAACGACCCATCGCGGCCGTCAGCGCAGCGCTGCTCACCAGCGGCCTGCTGACCTGCGTCGCCACCGCGGCGCAGGCCGCCCCACCGCCCGCTCCCGCGCCGGACGCCTCCGCCGCGGCCCGGGCGGCAACCGTCCTGCGAGCGAACCCCGGCGCCGTCCAGGGTTCGAGCGCCGAGTCCTACCAGGTGCTCAGCACCCGGGTGGACGCCTCCGGCGCGGCGCACACCCGCTACTCCCGCACCTACCAGGGGCTGCGGGTGTACGGCGGTGACTTCGTCATCCACACCGCGCCGAACGGCACCTACGCCGGCAGTTCGGTCGGACTCGCCGCACCACTGACCCTCCTCACCGCGCCACGGGTCAGCGCCGACGCGGCGAAGAAGACGGCCCGCGCCGGGTTCACCGGCACGGCCGAGGCCGTGGGCAGTCCGGAACTGTTCGTCGACGCCACTTCTGGCAAGGGCCGACTCGCGTGGGAGACGGTCGTCAGCGGCTGGCAGCCGGACGGGCAGACACCGTCGCGACTGCACGTGATCACGGACGCCACCTCCGGCGCGACCGTCGGGTCGTATGACGAGATCGAATCGGTCACCGGCAGCGGCCAGGGCATCTACACCGGCACGGTCAGCATCGACACGACGCTCTCCGGCAGCACGTACCAGATGATCGACCCGGTACGCGGCAACGGCCGTACCTGCGACATGAACAACGGCACGTCGTCCTGCACCACGTTCACCGACGCCGACAACGCGTGGGGCACCGGTGCCAACTCGAACCGGCAGTCGGCCGGCGTCGACGCGCACTTCGGCGCCGCCAAGACGTTCGACTACTTCAAGAACGTGCACGCGCGTAACGGCATCTTCGGCAACGGCAGTGGTGTGCCGAGCCGGGTCCACTACGGCAACAACTACGTCAACGCCTTCTGGGACGGCGCCCAGATGACCTACGGCGACGGCTCGGGCAACTCCCGCCCGCTGGTCGCGTTGGACGTGGCCGGGCACGAGATGAGCCACGGTGTCACCGAGGCGCTGGCCGGGCTGGTCTACTCCGGCGAGTCCGGTGGCCTGAACGAGTCCACCAGCGACATCTTCGGCAACATGGTGGAGTTCTACGCCGCCGCGCCGAGCGACCCGGGCGACTACCAGGTCGGTGAGAAGATCAACATCAACGGCAACAACACGCCGTTGCGCTACATGTACAACCCGTCGCTGGATGGCTCGTCCGACTCCTGCTGGTCCACCAGCACGAAGAACAAGGACGTGCACTACTCCTCCGGCGTCGGCAACCACTTCTACTTCAACCTCGCCGAGGGCACCGGCGCCACGTCGTACGGCACCTCGCCGGTCTGCGGCTCGGCTCCCGCGGTGACCGGCATCGGCCGCGCCAAGGCCGAGAAGATCTGGTACCGGGCCCTGGACGTCTACTTCACCAGCAACACGTCGTACGTCAACACCAGCAACCCGGCGAACACCGCCCGCGCCTACAGCCTGCGGGCGGCCACCGACCTGTACGGCAGCTGCTCGACCGAGTACAAGGCCGTGCAGGCCGCCTGGACGGCGGTGAACGTGGCCGGCAACGACGGGACCTGCTCCACCGGCAACGACTTCTCCGTGTCGCTGTCGCCGACCGCCGGCTCGGTGAACCCGGGCAGCGCGGTCTCCACCACCGTGTCGACCGCCACCACGAGTGGTTCGGCGCAGACCGTGACGTTCTCCGCGTCCGGCCTACCCAGCGGCGCGAGCGCCGCGTTCAGCCCCGCCTCGGTGACCTCGGGCGGCTCGTCGACCCTCACCATCAGCACCTCCGCGAGCACCTCACCGGGCACCTACTCGATCACCGTGAACGGCGCGGGCGCGGTCACCCGCAGCGCCACCTACACGCTGACCGTGAACGGCACCGGCGGCGGCTGCACCTCCTCGGGCCAGAAGCTGGCCAACCCGGGCTTCGAGTCGGGCGCGACCGGCTGGACGGCCAGCTCCGGGGTCATCACCAACTCCAGCGGCCAGGCGGCCCACGGCGGGTCGTACAAGGCGTGGCTGAACGGGTACGGCAGCACCCACACCGACACGCTCGCCCAGTCGGTGGCGCTCCCGACGGGCTGCTCGTCGTACACGGTCAGCTTCTGGCTGCACATCGACTCGGCCGAGACCACCACCAGCACGGCGTACGACAAGCTCAACGTGCAGGTGCTCAACTCGGGCGGGACGGTGCTGGCCACGCTGGCGACGTACTCGAACCTGAACAAGGCCTCCGGCTACAGCCAGAAGTCCTTCTCCCTGGCCGGGTACGCCGGCCAGACCGTCACCCTGAAGTTCACCGGCACCGAGGACTCCTCGCTCCAGACGTCCTTCGTGGTCGACGACACGGCGGTCAACGTCTCCTGACCTGACCAACGCCCGGACCCGGCGGCCACCGCAACGGTGGTCGCCGGGTCTGGCAGTCTTGGGCGGTTGGCGTGGGAAGAGGGGGCTTGCGTGTCGGACGCGGAGTTGACTGTCGCGGTGGCCGGACCGGTGGCGACGGTCGTGATCCACAACCCGGCTCGCCGGAACGCGATGACGGCGGCCATGTGGCGGCAACTCCCCGAACTGCTCGACCGGCTGGAACCCGACCCCGACGTGCGGGCCCTGGTGCTCACCGGCGCGGGCGACGCCTTCTGCGCCGGTGCCGACCTCGGTGATCTGGCCGAGCTGCTGGAGGCCGGCGACACCAGCATCGCGGTGGCCGCCGAGGAGCGGCTGGCAAGCTTCGCCAAGCCAACCATCGCGGCGATCCGGGGTGCCTGCGTCGGGGGCGGCGCGCAGCTCGCGGTCGCCTGTGACCTGCGGATCGCCTCGGACGACGCCCGGTTCGGCGTACCCCCGGCCCGGCTCGGCCTGGTCTACCCTGCGCCGACGACGCGCCGGCTGGCGCGACTGGTCGGCCCGTCCGCGGCGAAGCACCTGCTCTTCACCGCCGAGCTGATCGACGCCGAGCGCGCCCTACGGATCGGCCTGGTCGACGAGGTCCTGCCGGGCGACCGTCTCGCCGGGCGGGTGGACGACCTCACCGCCACGATCGCCCAGCGGTCACCGCTGAGCGTCGCCGCCGCCAAGGAGATCGTCGACGACCGGGCCGGACCGGCGCGGATCGCCTGGTGGCACCGGAAGGTCGCGGACAGCGGCGAGGCCCGGGAGGGCGTGGCGGCCATGGCGGAGCGCCGTGCTCCCCGCTTCGCCTGGCAGGCGCCGAGCGAGCGCTGACGCTGGTCGCCCACGCCCGTCGTCGCCGTCTGCGGCCGAGGCGTCGCTGAGGTGGATCCGCCGCGCTGGGCCCCGGTGCCGGCTCCGCCCGGTAGCGCCCGCCACCTGCCTTCGCTCCCTTTGCTCTGCTTCAGCGGAGGCAACAGCCACGGGTCGTGGGTGTCGCCTCCGTTGAAGCAGAGCAAAGGGCGTGCTCAGGTACTCGGGGGCCTCGCCTGCCGGGCCGGCCACGCCCCGGTCGGGTTCCACCCATTGCGAAACCTCGATCCCGCGTGGTGCCCGCCCCGGGTCGTACGGCAGGCTGTCCGTCGTGCAGCGTGATCAGTTGCTTGCGGGCCGCTACCGGCTCCTGGAGCGTCTCGGCAGCGGCGGCATGTCGGCGGTGTACCGGGCGTACGACGAGGTGCTCGAACGGGACGTGGCGGTGAAGGTGCTCGTCGCCTCGGACCCCAACGCCCGGCAGCGAATCCGGGCCGAGGCCAAGGCGGCGGCCCGGTTGTCGCACCCGCACGTGACGAACGTCTACGACTTCGGCGAGTCGCTTCTGGACGGTGCCCAGGTGCCGTTCGTGGTGCTGGAACTGCTCAACGGCGACACCCTCGAACGACGGCTGGCCGCCGGCCCGCTGCCGCCCCGCGCCGCGCTGCGGGTCTGTGCCGAGGTGGCATCCGCCATCGAGGCAGCGCACGCGCAGGGGCTGGTGCACCGGGACGTGAAGCCGAGCAACGTGATGCTCACCCCCACCGGCGCGAAGGTGCTCGACTTCGGTATCGCGGCGGCCGCCGGTGACTCCGAGATCGACTTCGACGGCCGGCTGCTCGGTACGCCCGCGTACCTCGCCCCGGAGCGACTGGCGGCCGGCGAGGTCCTGCCGGCCTCCGACGTGTACGCGCTCGGCCTGCTCCTGCACCGGACGCTCACCGGCCGACTGCCGTGGGCTGCCGAGACGCAGACCGGAATGCTCCGTGCCCACGTGCACGTCGATCCGGACCCGCTACCCGAGATCGACCGGGTGCCCGCAGAGGTCCACCGGCTCTACCACTGGTGTCTGGCTCGCAACCCCGACGACCGGCCCCCGGCCGCCGAAGTGGCCCGCATCCTGCTCACGGTCGTCTCCGGGCTGGCCGGCGAGACCGCCGCTGCCGGGTCGACCGCTGCCTCCGGTGCGACCGCTGCTTCCGGGCCGTCCGGCGGGGACAGGTCGGCCGCCACCGGCTCGCCCGCTGCCCCCTCGGCCGGAGCTGGTGAGGTTGGCGCTGGTGAGGCCGGGGCGGATGGGGCCGCGGGTGAGGACCCGGAGCGTAAGGCCGCAGCGGGTGAGGACCCGGAAGTTGGTGGCGGCGTGGCGGCCCCGACGGCTGACGGCGTGAACCGGGCTGCTTCCGGCGCTCCCCAGCGACGGTCCTGGCGTCGCCGACGGGTGGCGCTGGTGGTCGGCGGTGCGGTGATCGCCGCGGTAGCGGTGGCTGGTTCGCTCGGCGACTACGGCACGCGGCGGCACGACGGGACGAACCCGCGAACCGGGATCGGCACGGGCGGCACCACCACGGTGGGCCTGCCGGAGACCGTCGCGCAGCCCGAACCGTCCACTGTGCGTCCGCCCGCCGACCCGACCGCCCCTGCTACGTCGGCCGCTCCCCGACCTGGCCCCGGAGCGGGCCCGGGCCGGCCGTCGGCCCCGGGTCAGCCGCCGCCGACCCTCGCGCCGACTGTCGCGCCCACGGACGCGTCAACGCCCGCCGAATCCCCGGGGCTCACGGTGCGAGCCCAGGGCGGAACGGTCACCGTCCGCTGTGTCGGGGGTTCGGCCGAACTGCTCACGGTCAACCCCGCGTCGGGTTACCGGGTGACGCCGTACGACGCGGGGCCGGCGAAGCAGGTCAGGGTGGAGTTGACCTCACCCGAGCACACCAGCGAGATCCGCGTCCACTGCGCCGCCGGGCGGCCGAAGCCGAAGGTCAGTGAGCGCGCCACCTGACCTGGGGGCCGGCGGGTGCCGCGCCGGGGTGTACCCCCGGACGCGGCCCCCCGTTCCCGCCGGCCGGTCGATCACCGCCCGGCGAGCGCCGACCAGCCCGGGGTCACCGGCTCCCGGCGCAGCGGCATGCCCGCCTCGGCCGGGGTCCGGTCGCCCTTGCGCTGGTTGCAGCCGTAGCAGGCGGCGGTGGTGTTGCGCCACGTGTTCCGGCCACCTCGGGAACGCGGCAGGATGTGGTCGATGGTCGACGCCGGACCATCGCAGTACGCGCAGCAGCGCTCGTCGCGGCGCAGCACTCCGGCCCGGGACCAGGCCGGTCCGGAGTTGAACCGCCACCGGGTGACGACATAGCGGACCAGCCGCACCACCCGGGGCAGCGGGAAGACCCCGATCAGCCGATCCGGCTCCGCCTCGTGGATCTCGGCCACCCGTCGGCAGAGCATCCGTACGGCGTGTTGGACGGTGACCCGGTGCAGCGGGCCGAGGTCGGCGTTGACGACGAGGACGGCGTCCACCGGGACTCCTTTCGACAGTGGCGACGGACAGCAAAGAGCCGCCCGGTCCGGCGTTCGGACGGGCGGCTCGGCGCGTACGGGTACGCGTCAGTCGGGCCGGCCCGGCCGGGGACCTTCCACAAGGCGACCGCGGCCGCGCAGCAGCGACGACGGCACGGTGGTGACGTGCGACATCGTCATGATCTGCTCCCGCGGTGGTGGTTGACCTTGCGCGATCACGGTAGGTCCGCACGGGAGCGGGGGGCAACGTATTTCGATCGGCCGCCCGGCTCCTCGGGACGACGCTGCCGCCGGGTTTGGGGAGCGACCCCGGCCGCGCTGCGGGCGGTGGTCAACGGGCGGTCCAGCCGCAGTGCCATCCGGGCGGTGAGTTCGCTGTCCAGCAGCGGCCGGTTGATCTCGCTGGCGACCGCCAGCGCAGGTCCGGAGACCGAGCGCCAGATGGCGGCCAGCCCGGCACCCAGGCCGAGGAGGGCGACGGCGGCCCGCGTGGTCGGTGAGCCGGCCGCCGCGGCGGCACTGACCCCGACCAGCGCGAAGAGCACCACCAGCAACGGCACCAGCACCGGCCAGAAGATGCCCCGGGCGGCCTGGGCCACCAGCCGCCGGTCCCGGATGATCAGGTTTCGGGCGACCACCGCGTAGTCCTCCTCGTCGAGCAGGTCGCGCGGGTGCAGTCCGCCGGTAAGCACGCCGCGCCAGAGGTCGCCCTGGTTGCGCAGTTCGCGGCTCAGCTCGGCGGGCTCCGGTTCCGCCGGATCACCTCGACCCGCCCGTTCGACGGCGACCGCCCACGCGGCCAGCGAGCGGCGTACCACCGCGGCCGAGTACGGGGGAAGCACGCTGGCCAACTCGTCCAGCCACCGGCTGATCTGGATCTGCCGGCCGTCGAAGCGGCGCAGCAGTTGGGCGGCGTCGCCGGGGCGAACCGTGTCGGCCAGCGACCGGCCCAGCCGGTAGGCCAGCCCGACCCGGAGGTTGGTGGCCATCGCCCAGCGCAGCACGTCCACGTTGAGGTCGTCGAGGGCGAGCAGCAGCGGTTCGGTGTCGATCAGACCGGGCTGTTCCAGGTCGGGCAGCCGGTCCGGGTCGGGCATACGGTCCAGGTCGGGCAGGTGGGTGCGGGCGGCGGACGTGTCGGGCAACGAGCCGCTGTGCCGGGTGAGGGCCGAGATCTGGGCCAGCGCGACGTCGACGCCGTCCAGGTACATCCGCATCCGGCGCGGGAGCGACATCTCGGTCAGGTTGGAGAGCTTGGCCGGCGGGTGGACCGGGGTCGCCGGGGCGGGCTCGGCGTGCTGTCCCTGGTGGTAGGCGTCCGCCATCCACCAGCCCAGTCGCAGCGCGGTGACGACGCAGGCGCGCTCGTCACGGATCAGCGGGTACGCGTCGTCCCGCGCGGTCGCCTCGGCTCGTGCGTCCGCCGCGCCAGCGCGGTGCAGGGGTGACATCGCCGCTGCCCTCCCGCCCGGTCGATCGACGGATGATCAACCGAGCGTACGGCAGCGTACCGTCGCTTATGTGGCTTTTTGTCGGTTTGGGGTGCCTCGCCCCGCCAACAGGCCCCGCGGGCGGACCGAGCGCACCGGCTCGCCCGCGACGCCCTGTTCGCGCAGGATGTGGTTCGCCGCGATGATCCCGGTCGACGCGGACCGTTCCATCAGGGCGGTCGGGAAGTCCGTCGCGATCCCGTCGCCGGCCAGATAGACACCGGGAGCCTCGGTGCGGACCCCGGGACGCCAGGCGTGGCTGCCCGGCGTGAACGCCGGCGCCTGCGCCTCCACCCGGGCACGCAGCTCCCGGACCCGCAGGTCAGCCGCCTCCGGCCAGAGTGGCACCAGCTCGCGGCGCATCCGCTCGGCCAACTCCTCGGCGGGCACACCGGGCTCGCAGGCGTACGCGTGCAGCTCGACGACCGAACCGCCGGTGCGGCGCGCCCAGCGCCGCGACTCGTTCTCCAGCCGGTGGTACAACGTCACCGAGTCCAGTGTGGGCTGCCGGGACACCCCGCTGAACACCGCCCGGTCGGCGGCGACGTCACCGTCGCACCAGTACCGTGCCACCGCGTACGGCGGGCCCGGCGTGCCGAAGCTGGGCATCCGCGCCGCCAGCCCCGGTGCCCGCGCGACCAGGTCGGGGGAGGTCGCCACCAGCGCGGCGAGCGCGGGCGGATCGACGGCCAGCACCACGTGGGCCGCCCGGTGGTCACTGCCGTCGGTGGTCGTCACCCGCCAGCCGTCGCCGTCGCGGTGCACCCCGGTCACGCCCGAGCGGGTGAGCACGCGACCGCCGTGCTTCTCCACATGCCCGGTCAGCGGCTGCCAGATCGCCGTCGCGTAATCCTCGTCGGGGCAGTCAAAGGCCAGCCCCTCCGGGTTGCCGAGCAGGTAGAAGTGGAACTGGGCGACCATCTCGGCGGCCGACATCTCCGCCTCGTGGTTGAAGAACGAGTGCGAGAAGACCTCGAACAGCATCGCCCGCGCCCGATCCGGCAGCCGCAGCGAGGCCAGCAACTCGTCGGCGGTGGTGTCGTCCAGCTCCGCGTAGGTGCGCACCGGGTCGTAGGTGAGCAGCGGCAGCGCCGCGTCCCGGTCCATCGACCGCAGGTCGGCCAGGCGCAGGCTGGGACTGCGCAGCAGCAGCGCCAGCAGGTTCGCCGGGGGCGCGGGAGGCAGCCTGCCGAACTCCTCGGTCGGCCACTCGGCGCTCAGGATCGGATAGCCCGGGATCGGCTTGAGAAAGCCCAGGTCGGGCTCGACGCGGCGGAGGATGGACCGCCAGTTGTAGTACTGCCGAAAGAACGCGTGGAAGCCGTGCTCGTTCTGCTGTTCCCCGTCGGGCAGGGCCTCGGGCCAGGCGCCCAGCCGTCCGCCGACGGTCGGTGCCGCCTCCAGCACCGTCACGTCCACGCCGCGCTCGGCGAGCACCACCGCCGCCGACATGCCGGCGATCCCACCGCCGACCACGACCGCCGTGACCGGTTGCGGCACGCGGTCGGCGCCAGCACCGCCCGGGTCCACCAGGTGCTGGCGTACGCCGATGAGCCGACCCACCACACGCGACAGCGCCACGGGTACCTCCCTCGTCTGCCGCCAGTCTCCTACGGCAGGCAGCGCCGCGCCCGGTCGGACGCGGGCCAGACGTACTCCAGGTCGTCCGGTGTGTCGACGCCGAAGATCGGGCCGTAGTGCGTCGGGTCCTTGCGGAGCAGGGACGATCGGTGGCTCAGGTGCAGGTCGTCGCGGCCGAGCCAGGGCGGCAGGTCACCCGCCTGGGCCAGCTCGTCCTGCGTACGTACGACACCTGCCCCGCACGCGGCGGCGAGGTCGACGGTCAGCGTCGTGGCGCAGGTGTCGGCCCGGCCCGGCTCGGTCCAGACCGCGCACATGTCCAGCCCGTAGCGGGTCAACGCCTCCTCGTACCCGGCCCACATCTTCACCGCAGGGTGGTTGCGCCAGCCGTACCCCGGCCAGGTGAGCCCGCGCAGCACCTGGATGGCCTCCACCCGCTGCTTGCCCAGCCGCTTCTGGTCCAGCACGCGGGCGCTGGCCAGAAAGTCCGGGTACGGGAGGAAGGTCTGCATGGCAGTGCTCTACCCACCGCCCGGGTCGCCATGCCTGCCCGGGGACGAACCGGGCGGGGTCGCCCGGGGTGTTCGTGCTGGTTACGATCCGGGCATGGCGGAGCCGTGGCGGGACCGGGCGCGACGGGCGGTCGAGTGGAACTGGCGGCTCCGCTCCGCCGGCGACCCGCGACCGCACTACGTGATCTGCGGCCGGGACGCCCTCGCCTACTACGTGGCCCGCGCGATGCTCGAATCCGACCTTCCCGTCGGCGGCGCACGGGTGACCGTCGTGGTGCCGGAGCGCTACCGCAGCACCGGTCCGGACGTGGCCGGCCTGCGCGGTGTCCGCGTGATCCGCTCGGAGCGCCTGGACGTGGCGACCTTCGAGGCGGCCGGGCTGGCCGGCGCGACCGGGTTGGCCCTGCTGCACCAGGACGACGTGGGCAACCTGTACGCCGCGCTCTGTGCCCAGGCCGTCGACCAGCGGGTCCGCCAGGTGCTGCGGATGTTCAACGGCACCCTCGCCGACGGCGTCCGCAAGCTGATCAAGGCACCCGTCGAGGTGCTCTCCGACGCCGAGATGGCGGCCCCGGCGTTCGTGGCCGCCGCACTCGGCGAGGTCGACCCCAGTTCCTTCCAACACCGGGACAAGACGTTGCGGGTGGCGCGCCGTGCCGACGTCCGGGCGCAGGACGTGGTGTGCGCGCTGGCCCGCCCCGACGGGCAGCAGGGGATGGAGCTGTTGCCTACCGAGCAGGCCGGCGCGGACCTGGTGCTCGCCGAGGCGACCGGTCAGCCGCCGGGCACCGAGGTCGCCGCGCGGCGGCTGGTCCGGGCCCGACGCCGACGACGTCCGGTCGCGGTGCTGCTGCGGGCCCTACGCGGCTTCGCCACCCGCAAGATTGGCATCGCGGTGATGGTGGTGCTCGCGGTGATCGCGGTGCTGGGCGCGCTGATCTCCCGCGCCGAGGACGTCTCGCCGTTGGAGGCGCTGTACCTGACGCTCGTCACCACGCTCAGCGGCGCCGACCCGGACACCGGCAAGGCCGCCGACGCCCAGATCATGCAGGTGGTGCTCAACCTGGCGGGGCTCGCACTGATCCCGCTGATCACCGCTGTGGTCGTGGACGGCATCGTCAACGCCCGGCTCGCCCTGCACACCGGTCTGCTGCAACCGGCTCGCGCCGGGCACGTCGTGGTGATCGGCCTCGGCAACGTCGGCACGCGGGTCATGGCCCAGCTGCGCGAGTACGACGTCGAGGTCGTGGCGATCGACAAGGACCCGGCGCCGCGCGGAGCGACCCTGGCCCGGCAGTTGGAGGTGCCCCTGGTCATTGGTGACGCCGCGCTGCCCGAGACCCTGGCCGCCGCGTCGGTCGCGAACTGTCAGGCGCTGGTGGTGGCGTCCACCGACGACGTCGCCAACCTGGAGGCGGCGTTGGCGGCCCGTGACCTCCGCGACGACCTGCGGGTGGTGCTGCGGCTCTTCGACGGCGACTTCGCCGAGCGGGTGGAGGAGAGCTTCGCTCTCGGGGTGTCCCGCTCGGTCTCCTATCTGGCCGCGCCAGCCTTCATCGGCGCGCTCACCGAACGCGCGGTCATCACCACCATCCCGGTCGACCGGCACGCGCTTCCGGTCGCCGAGGTGCCGGTCGCCGCCGGTTCCGAGCTGGACGGTCGGCCGCTGGACACGGTGAACCGGGACGGGCAGGTCCGGCTGATCGCCCGGACTCCGACCGGCGGGGCAAAGACGATCTGGTGGAAGGACCTCGACCCGCGACAGGTGATCTTCGCGGGCGACCGGCTGACGGTTGTCGCCCGCCGACGCGGGTTGGACTGGCTGACCCGCCAGTGCGCCCCGCCCGCGGCGACCAGCCCGGTGCCGCGCGCGACGGACCTCTCAGCGATCCCGCTGCCGCAGGCCGTGCCACACGGCCCCGGCGGCGAGTACGCCGAAACCGGCGACGACGCTGCCCAGCGGCAGGTTGAGCGCGAGCAGCAGGCAGCCGACCAGCCCGAGCCCGGCGAGCACCTGCACCGGTAGCCGTCGCCCCCGGTCCCGCCCCAACGTGAGCGCCGCCGCGTTGGTGATCGCGTAGTAGACCAGCACCGTGCAGCTCGAGAAGCCGATCGCCTGCCGCACGTCGCCGAGCAGCACCACCGCGATCACCACGGCGGCGACGGCCAGCTCCGCGCGGTGCGGCACCCGGTGCACGGGGTGTACGGCGGCCAGCGCGCCGGGCAGGTCGCGTCGGCGGGCCATGGCGAGCGTGGTCCTGCCGACCCCGGCGACCAGGGAGAGCAGCACCCCGACGACGGCGACGGTCGCCCCGGCGCGGACCACCCAGGCCAGACCCGGCAATCCGGCGGCGGTCACCACGTCGACCAGGGGCGCTGCGGACGCGGCCAGCCGGTCGGCACCGAGCACGCCGAGCGTGATCACGGCCAGCGCCAGGTAGATCGCGAGCACCGCCCCGAGCGCCAGCGGCACCGCGCGCGGGATGGTCCGCTCCGGGTCGCGGACCTCCTCGCCGAGCGTGGCGATCCGCGCGTACCCGGCGAAGGCGAAGAACAGCAGCCCGGCGGCGGTGAGCACACCCCGCGCGGAGCCGCCGGGGTCGGCCAGCCGGTCCAGGTGCACCGGCCCGCCGACCAGACCGACGACCGCGACGAGGGCCAGCACGGCGAGTACCAGCGCGACCAGCGCCTTCGTGGCGGTGGCCGTCTTACCGATGCCGCGCAGGTTCACGGCGGTGACCGCGAGCACCGCGCCGACGGCGACCAGCCGGGCTTGCCCCGGCCACAGGTACGCCCCGATGGTCAGCGCCATCGCCGCGCAGCTCGCCGTCTTGCCGACCACGAATCCCCAACCGGCGACGAATCCCGCCAGCGGTCCGAGGCGTTCCCGGCCGTAGACGTAGGTGCCGCCGGACTCCGGGTAGCGAGCCGCCAGGCGCGCCGAGCTGGTCGCGTTGCAGAAGGCGACGAAGCCGGCGAGCAGCAGCGCGGGCAGCAGTCCCGCGCCGCCGGCCGCCGCCGCGGCGGGCGCGAAGACCACGAAGACGCCCGCGCCGAGCATCGAGCCCAACCCGATGACGACCGCATCGCGTACGCCCAGCCGCCGTGCCAGTCGATCCACGAGCCGAACCCTAGGTGTACGACGTGAACGGCCGGTCCCACTCGCGTAACCGACCGGGGAGCGGCAGATCGTCCCACGGCACCCGGTGCAGCAGCCGGTCCAGGAGCAGGCCCAGCAGCAGCCCGGCCACCGAGTCGGTCAGCCAGTGCCAGCCCAGGTAGGTCGTGGTGGTGAGGACCACCAGCGGCGGCACGATGCGGATCACGGTGACGAGCCGTGCCGGCAGGTGTCGGCCGAAGCTACGGGCCAGCGGAGCGAGCAGCAGTGCGATGACGCCGTACCAGACGATGGCGTTGGCGACGTGCCCCGACGGGTAGGACTGCGCGAACCGCACCGGCAGGTCGTCGTGGAACAGCGGCAGGGTCTGCTCGGGCGTCAGGAACGGCTCCTTGCTGCTGGCGCTCGGTGCCGCCCGGGCCGTCCACACCTTGAGCGGACCGATCGTCAGGTAGGTCAGGATGAATCCGACCACCGGCGGCAGGATCGGCCGGATCGAACGCAGCCGGACTGCCAGCAGCACACCCAGCCCGGCGGCGATCAGGGTCAGCGGGGTGCCCTGGCCGAGGTGGTTGAACACCCAGGCCACCCAGTAGGCGACCGTCGGTCGATGCCCGTCGGCCCAGTCGGCGACCGCCCGGTCCAATCCGAAGAGTTGATCGGCGGCGAGGGCAACCGTCAACCCCACCAATCCGGCCAGCAGGAGGGCGTCGAACCACCAGCCGGCCGGGCGGACGGGCCGTAGCCGCAGGTCACGTCGTACACCCGTGGGTTTGAGCACGCGACCACGCTACCGGCCCGGCGCGAGGCCGGGGTCCGCGGCGCTGTGGGCCCAGCCACGATGTGAGGCGGATGCGGGGGCCGAGGCGTCATGCTTGTCCCCGTGCGGATCACGTCTGCCCTCGTCGACCCGGCGCTTCTCGACCTGCCCTGGTCGACACCGCTGGAGGAGTGGCCTGCCCAGCATCTGGTGGCCCTGCCGCAGGGCATCTCCCGACACATCG
This sequence comes from Micromonospora sp. NPDC005172, assembly GCF_040608555.1. NCBI lineage: Bacteria > Bacillati > Actinomycetota > Actinomycetes > Micromonosporales > Micromonosporaceae > Micromonospora > Micromonospora sp. NPDC005172. Next base: position 51,025 of record NZ_JBEXIL010000020.1, on the reverse strand, counting down.
TCCGGTTCGTCCGGTTGGGCGACTATGTGTACGCCTTCAAGGAGACCCGGGAGCGGATCGCCGAGCGGGAGTACGACCTGCTCCGGTCGCTGGAGCGGATCGACTTTCCCTCGGTCGAGGCGGTGGCGGTCGTCGCGGACCGGCAGACCGACGACGGGGAACCCCTCGAGTCGGTGCTGATCACTCGGCACCTCCAGTTCTCGCTGCCGTACCGGGCGCTCTTCTCGCACACCCTGCGGCCGGAGACGATGAGCCGGCTGCTCGACGCGCTCGCCGCCCTGATCGTGCGGATGCACCTGACCGGCTTCTTCTGGGGCGACTGCTCGCTGTCGAACACGCTGTTCCGCCGGGACGCGGGGGCCTTCGCCGCCTACCTGGTCGATGCCGAGACGGGGGCGCTGCACCAGTCGCTCTCCAACGGTCAGCGTGGCGAGGACCTGGAGATCGCCCGGGTGAACATCTTCGGGGAGGCGCTGGACCTGCAGGCCGCCGGCCTGCTGCACGAGTCCATCGACCCGGAGGCGGTCTGCGAGGAGGTCGTGCAGCGCTACGAGCGGCTGTGGCACGAGATCACCTATGAGCAGGCGATCGAGCGGGAGGCCCGGCACGACATCGAGGGCCGGATCCGTCGCCTCAACGACCTGGGTTTCGACGTGGCCGAGGTGGCCATGTCGAGTGCCGAGGACGGGCGTTACCTGGTCCGGCCGAAGGTCGTCGACGCCGGCTACCACACCCGGCGGCTGCTGCGGCTGACCGGCCTCGACGCCGAGGAGAACCAGGCCCGCAAGCTGCTCAACGACCTGGACGCCTACCGCGCGGAGAGCGACCTGACCGACGAGCAGCAGGCGGCGCACCGCTGGCTGACCGAGGTCTTCGAGCCGGTGGTCCGGGCCGTGCCCGCGCACCTGCGTCGCAAGTTGGAGCCGCAGGAGCTGTTCGCGCAGATCATCGAGCACAAGTGGCTGCTCTCCGAGCGGGCCGGCCGGGACGTCGGGATGGCGCCCGCTGTGCAGACGTACCTGGCGGACGTGCTGGTGCACCGCCCCGACGAACAGGCCATCCTCGGCGTCGACGCCCCCGCCCTGGGCTGAGCCGACTGCCGCTTCGTCACTCCACCCAGGAGCCTGCGCGCAGCACCCGCACGACGTTCAGCTCGTCGTCGAGCACGACGAGGTCGGAGCGGAGACCGACCTGGAGGGCACCGAGCCGGTCGCCCAGACCGATCGCGCGGGCCGGGGTGGTCGCCGCCATCCGGGCGGCGTCGGCCATCGGGATTCCGGCGTGCACCGCGTGCCGGAGCGCCGCGTCCATGGTCAGCGTGCTGCCGGCGATCGCGCCGTCGCGGGCGAGCCGGGCCACGCCGTCGGTCACCGTGACGGCCTGACCGCCCAACTCGTACTCACCGTCGGCCATTCCGGCGGCGGCCATGGCGTCGGTGATCAGCGCGGCCCGGTCGGGCCCGGCGGTCGTCGTGGTGAAGGTCAGCATGCCGTCGTGCAGGTGCACGCCGTCGGCGACCAGTTCGCAGACCACCGTGGACGCGTCGAGCAGGGCCACCACCGGGCCCGGCTCACGGTGGTGCACCGGGCGCATGCCGTTGAACAGGTGCGTACCCACGCTCGCCCCGGCGGCGATCGCGGCCCGGGTCTGCTCGTAGGTGGCGTCGGTGTGGCCCACGGCGGCCACCACGCGCTGCGCGGTGAGCAGCTTGATCGCCTCCAGCGCTCCGTCGCGCTCCGGGGCGAGGGTGACCATGCGGATCGCGCCGCGGCCCAGCTCGATCAGCTCGGCCAGCTCGTCGGTCGACGGGTCGCGCAGGTACTCGGGGTTCTGCGCGCCGCAGCGGTCGGCGGAGAGGTAGGGGCCCTCGAAGTGGATTCCCGCCAGCACACCCTCGTCGACGAGCGGGGCGAACGCCTCGGTGGCCGAGCGCATCACCTCCAAGGGCGCGCTGACCAGGCTGGCCAACAGCGTGGTGGTGCCGTGTCCCAGGTGGAAGGCGGCCGCCGCCCGGGCCTGGTCGGCGTCCCCGGTGGTGAAGGTGTGCCCGCCGCCGCCGTGCGTGTGCATGTCGACGAAGCCCGGCAGGATCCAGTGCCCGTCGCGGACCGACGGATACTCGGCCACGGCGGTGATCCGTTCGCCGTCCCACTCGACGCACCCCTGCCGGATGACACCGTTCGGGGTCACCACTCGGCCGTTCACCCGTTCGGTCATCGTTCCTCCTGATGGTCAAGCACGGTCAGGGTGTCCAGCGCGAGGAGAGCGGCGCCCAGGCAGCCCGCCTCGTCGCCGAGGGCCGCCGCGACGAGACGCGGCTCCCGGTGGAAGGTCATCCGGTCGTGCAGGGCCGCCCGCAGGGGGACGAGCAGCAGGTCACCCGCCTGGGCGAGACCGCCGCCGAGCACGATCGTCGTCACGTCGAACAGCGCCTGCCCGGTGGCGAGGCCGTCGGCGAGTGCCTCGACGGCAGCTCGCCAGACCTGGGCGGCGAGTGGTTCGCCGGCCGCGGCCCGTTCCGCGACGGCGGCCGCCGTCGCCGGGGCGTCGGGGCTGCCGTCGGCCAGTTCGGTGTAGCGCCGGCCGATCGCGGACGCCGAGGCGACCGCCTCCAGGCAGCCGGGTCGCCCGCATCCGCAGCGTGGGCCGTCGGGTCGGACCATGATGTGGCCGATCTCGCCGGCCGCGCCGTGCGCACCGACGGCTGCCACCCCGTCGACCACGTGCGCGGCGGCGATGCCGGTACCGATCGCCACGAAGAGCACGTGGTCGGCGCCGCGTCCGGCGCCGAGCCGGGCCTCGGCGAGACCACCGACGCGTACGTCGTGGCCGAGCGCGGTGGGCAGTCCGAGCCGCCGCACCGCCAGGTCCCGCAGCGGTACGTCCCGGAAGCCCACGTTCGCCGACCACACCGCGACCCCGCGTGCCTCGTCCACGACCCCGGGGACCGCGACGCCGATCGCGACCGGGGTGAGGCCGTCGGCGCGGGCCTTGGCGGCCAGTCCCTCGGCGACGTCGAGGATGGTGTGGACCACGGCGGCCGGGCCGCGCGCGGCGTCGGTGGGGTGTCGTTCGGTGCGTACGGCGACGCCGTCCGGCCGGACCAGGGCGCACTTCATGCCGGTGCCGCCGATGTCCAGCGCCACGACCACCCGGTCGCTCATGCGAGTACCACGGACCGGGACAGGTGTCGGGGAGCGTCGGCGGACAGCGAGGCGGCCTCCCGCCAGCAGTCGGGTTGGCTCGCGATCTCCGCGTCCACGTACGCCATCGGTAACTCCTCGCAGGGCCGACCTGTCTGCGCAATACGGCTCGTTAGGGCCATATTTCGCGCGTTATTCTGCGCGAACCGGGGTGGTCGTGGCAACCGGCCGGCCGATCGCGCAGACCGGCCTTTTGCGCCCGCCCAGTTTCGCGCACTAGTGTGCACGCAATCAATCACCGAGCGTGCAGTTGCTGGGAGGGTCGCCGAGGTGGACCGGTACGCCAGATGGAACGCCCTGCTGGAGATGCTGACCGACAACGGTCGGGTCAGCGTCGAGGCGGCCGCCGAGCGGCTGGACGTCTCCCAGGCCACCATCCGGCGCGACTTCGACCAGCTCGCCCAGCAGCAGATGATCACCAGAACCCGGGGTGGCGCGGTCGCCAACGGCGTGTCGTACGACCTGCCCCTGCGCTACAAGACGGCCAAGCACTCGGCCGAGAAGCAGCGGATCGGGGCCGCCGCCGCGGCGCTGGTCACGCCCGGCACCGTGGTCGGCCTGAACGGCGGCACCACCAGCACGGAGGTGGCCCGGGCGCTCGCCGTCCGGCCGGACCTGAACACCAGCGCCGAAGGTGCCCAGCTCACCGTCGTGACGAACGCGCTGAACATCGCCAACGAGCTGCTCGTGCGGTCGCGGATGAAGGTCGTGGTGGCCGGCGGCGTGGTGCGCCCGAAGTCGTTCGAGCTGGTCGGCCCGCTGGGCGGCGCGTTGCTGCGTGAGGTCACCCTCGACGTCGCTCTGCTCGGCGTGGACGCGATCGACCCGCAGCTCGGCGCCGCCGCCCACCACGAGGGGGAGGCGGCCATGAACAACCTGATGGTGGCCCGTGCGAAGCGGGTCGTGATCATCGCGGACTCGTCCAAGTTGGGCGGTCACGCCTTCGCCCGGATCTGCCCGGTCGAGCGGGTCGAGACGCTGGTGACCGACTCCGGGGCCGCGCCCGAGGTGGTGGAGGCGTTCCGGGCCGCCGGCGTGCAGGTCGTCTGCGCCTGAACGGTCACGCTCCGTCGATGGAATGCATCGACCGGCGTGTCAATGCATACCGCGTATTGCGCACCGCTGCATACCGCGTATGGTGTCGGCTGTCACGCCCACCATCGGGGGAGGTGCAGCTTGCCAGCTGTCCTGGAGATCGAAGGTCTACGTAAGACGTACAAGAGTCGTCGACGCGGCACCCGCAACGCGCTCGACGGCTTCGACATGCGGGTCGACGCGGGGCAGGTGCATGGCTTCCTGGGTCCTAACGGGTCCGGTAAGACCACCACTCTGCGTACGCTTCTCGGCCTGATCCGACCCGACGGCGGACGGATGACGCTGCTCGGGCACGAGGTCCCCGACGCGCTGCCCACGGTCGCCGGTCAGGTCGGCGCGATCGTCGAGAGCCCGCAGTTCTTTCCGCACTTCACGGCACGGGACACGCTGTCCCTGCTGGCGGGTGCGGGCGAGGTGCCTGCCACACGGGTCGACGAGGTCCTGGAACTCGTCGGGCTGCGCGACCGGGCCGGCGAGCGGGTCAAGACGTACTCACTGGGCATGAAGCAGCGGCTCGCCGTCGCGTCCGCCCTCCTGAAGAACCCGAAGCTGCTCATCCTCGACGAGCCGGCCAACGGCCTCGACCCGGGCGGCATCCGGGAGATGCGCACCCTGATGCGCACCCTCGCGGAATCCGGGATGACCGTGGTGCTGTCCAGCCACATCCTCGGCGAGATCCAGCTCATCTGCGACTCGGTCACCATCATCTCGCTCGGCCGGCGGGTCGCCTTCGGCCCGGTCGACGAGGTGCTCGCCCAGCACTCGTCCGGCGCGGTCCGGGTCCGCCTGGAGGCGGTCAGCGACCTGCCGACGGCCACCGAGGCCCTCACCCGGGCGGGTGTCCGGGTCACCGGGCATCCGGACCACCTGATGCTGACCGGCGTCGACAAGCCGGCCACGATCACCCGGCTGCTCGCCGAGCAGCACCTGTACGTCAGTGAGCTGGCTCCGATCGCGGTCGATCTGGAGAGTGTCTTCCTCGAACTGACCGCCACCGCGCCGGTCCCCGGCCAGCACCGGCAGGTCGACGAGTCCACGAGGGTCGGTGGGACGGGTCAGCCCGGCCCCACCGGGGGAGGGTGGGGCGCGTGAGCCTCTATCGGACGGAGCTGCGCCGACTGACCAAGCGGCGCTTCACCCGCTACATGACGCTGCTCGGCCTGCTGGTGCTGGCCGCTGTGGTGGTCGGCGTCTTCTTCACCAACCAGAAGATCGACGCCAGTCAGATCGCCAAGGCCGAGCGGCAGGCCGACCAGCAGTACCAGGAGCAGGTCCGCTGGAGTGAGCAGGAGCGGGGCAACTGCGAGCAGGCCAAGAAGGCCGGCACGTCGAACGACGGTCGTTACCCCGAGGACTGTTCGGTGATCACGCCTCCGTCGCGGGACCAGATCGAGGCGGAGTGGTTCCTGCCGTCGACGTTCAACTTCCGCAAGACGTTCGACGAGACACTGGTCCCGTTCGCGGCGATCCTCGCCCTGGTCGGGTTCGTGGTCGGCGCGTCCTTCGTCGGGGCCGAGTGGAGCACCGGCGGCATGATGAACCTGCTGCTCTGGCGGCCGAAGCGGCTCACCGTACTACTCACCAAGCTGGCCGCGCTGCTCACCGGCATCCTGGCGGTGACGCTGCCGGCGGCGGTGTTGTGGTTCGCCGGATTTTGGGCGGTCGCCAGCTTCCGCGGCAGCACCGAGAAGATGACCTCGGGTGCCTGGCAGTCGTTCGCGCTGACCGGGTTGCGGGGCGTGGCGCTGGTGCTGGTGATCACCACCATCGGCTTCGCGCTGGCCTCGTTGGGCCGGCACACCGCGATGGCCCTCGGCGGTGTCGTGGCGCTGATGGTGGTCGGCCAGTTCGGCCTCGGCATCCTGCTGGCGATGGCGAACGTCAAGTTCGCCGAGGCGTGGCTGCTGCCCACGTACGCGCTGGCCTGGATGACGAAGACGGTCAAGCTGCAGAACTGGGAGTCCTGCAACGCGACCTACTACGGCGAGTGCAAGCCGGAGACGATGGACATCACCTGGCAGCAGTCGTCCGTGCTGTTCTCGATCGGGCTCGTGGTGATCCTCGGCGCGGCGCTCTGGGCGATGCGTCGCCGCGACATCTCCTGACCGTTCGGCAGCGGCGGAGGCCTCCGAATGCCCCGGGGGCTTCCGCCGCTCTTACTGGCTTGCACTGGCGCTTCGTGCTACCAGCTGAGCTTGCACATGCTGAGCCGCACCGCGTAGGGCTGTCACCACCGCCTCAACCGCAGTGGATTGGGCCCTCCTGACACTCATGGAGATGTAGATCCGTCGACGCGGCCAGTTCATCAGCGGCACGGCTTTCAGCCGGGGGTCGAGGTGGGTGGCAATCGCCAGCTCATTCATCAGAGTGATGCCGACACCGACGGCCACCAGGTTTTGGATGGCGACGATGTCAGAGGCGGTGACAGCGATGCGTGGCTCGAATCCGGCTGCCTCGCAAGCCGCGGTGAAGCGGTCGCGCACACTCTCCATCACCCATGATTCCTGCGACAGGTCCGCGAAGTCGATCTCTGGTTGATCGGCTAGCGGATGACCGCGGGGCAGGAGAACACATCTCCGATCGCTCATCAAGGAAATCCGGCGCAGCTTTCGTTCATCGGGGCTGGCGGCCTCATTCGTCCAGTCGCACATGACCGCGAGGTCGACCTCGTTGCGGACGACAAGCGGGGTGGCCTCTGCCGGCTCCAACTGCTGGACGACGACCTTCGTCGGTGTGCCCTGCCCGGCGAGCAGGTCCAGCATGACGGGCACAAGCGTGGAGCAGCTGCTCTGGAAGGCAGCGAGGCGGATCACCGTCCCGGTGTCGGCATTGAGCGCGGCGATATCAGCCTCGGCCGCGGAGAGCGCCGCGAGGACGACGTCTGCATGGCCGGCCAGCCGCCGACCTGCTTCGGTCAGGCGAATAGTGCGGTCGGCGTGCACCACCAGGGGCGTCCCGGCGGCTCGCTCGAGCTGACGCATCTGGTAACTCACCGCAGGCTGCGTGTAGCCCAGGGCGCTGGCGGCAGCCGTGTACGAGCCGGTGCGTGCCACCTGGGTCAGGGTGAGCAGCTGGCGTGCGTCAAACATGAGGGAAGCATATAAACCTACCTGATCGGTGGGTTAAATCTTTCTATTGGACGGTCGCTCCCGAAGCCGCCACGCTTGCCCGTGGGGGCGCTCGTGCCCCCACCCCGTCGAGCACATCACACCGGCGGCCAGGTTCCAGGTGGTCGCCGGCTTCGGAAGGTTGGCAATGGCACTCCTTCACACCCCTTCGACAGGGGCGTTGGCCAGAACAGGAATCAGGTTCACCGGCACAGTGGCGGCTCTGCTGCTGGCTGCGACCATCGCCGGCTGCGGTGGACAGAGCACCGCACTCCCGGGCGGGCAGAGTGGCACCTCCGTAGGAGGCGACAGCATCGAGAAGGTGCTTGCCGAGGCCCCGATCGCGGCACCCAACCTCATCTCCACCGGCACCACCATGGCCACAATCAAGGAGAAGGGGGTACTGACGGTCGGAGGCACCGAGACCGCGGCGCTCTTCTCGTTACGCGATCCGTTGACCGGCAAGCTCACCGGCTTCGATGCGACTCTGTCGCAACTGCTGGCGAAGTACATCACCGGTAAGCCGGAGACGAAGCTGGTCCAGGTCACGGCGCAGACCAGGGAACTGCTGCTGCAAAACCGAACCGTCGACACCGTCTTCGCCACGTACACGATCACTCCGGCCCGAGCCGAGAAGATCTCGTTCGCGGGACCGTACTACAGCTCGGGTACCTCCATCCTCGTGAAGAAAAATCGAACTGACATCAAGCAGGTGACGGATCTCGCCGGCAAGTCGGTGGCGACCCAGGCCAACTCAACCGCTGCGGCGACCTTGGCCAAGCAGGTTCCGGACGCGAAGGTGTTGCTCCTCGGCAGCAACGACGAGTGCGTGCAGGCCGTTCGGCAGGGACGCGCCGAGGCGTACGTGATCGATCAGGCGATCCTGGTTGGCGACGTGGCTCGCAATCCGGAACTCAAGGTGGTCGGCAATCCCTTCACCACGGAGCCGTACGGCATCGGCCTACCGCCCGGCGATGCCCAGTTCAAGACTTTCGTCAATGAGTGGCTGCGGTCGATCGTCGCATCCGGGCTCTGGGAGCGAACCTGGAAGTTGACGGTGGGAACCGCGGTCGAGGACGCAGCGCCGACGCCGCCGCAGCCGGGATCCGTGGCCGGAAGTTAGTCTGTCGATGGACGTCGTTGGCCACCTTGGCCCGCTGTGGGATGGTCTCCTGGTCACTCTCCAGTTGACCATCCTGTCCTTCGTCGGAGCGCTGCTCTTGGGCATTGTGCTGGCCGTCATGCGAATCTCCCCCATTCTGCCGTTACGGGTGCTGGCTGGCGTCTACGTGGAGGTGGTCCGCAATATTCCGCTACTCGTCCTACTGGTGATCTTCGTCTTCGGGTTGCCAGAGATCGGCGTCATGTACTCGCTCTTTCTCACCGTGGTGACCGCCATGGCCCTCTACGGGGCGGCTTTTGTGTCCGAGACGGTGCGTACGGGCGTGGCTACCGTGTCAGTCAATGAAGCCGAAGCAGCGCGTGCGCTCGGGATGACGACAACCCAGACGATATGGCACATCATTCTGCCGCGCGCTCTGCGGGCGATGATTCAGCCGCTCGGAAACGTCTTCATATCGATCTCCCTCAGTAGCTCGCTGGCGGCAGCCGTGGGTGTGAGTGAACTGACCGGGAAAACTGACATGATAAATCTGGAATACGCGGACGCCGGCGTGACGCTTCTGATCAGTGGTGCGCTCTACGTCGGGATCACCTTGAGCGGGGGCCTCTTCTTCGGTTGGATGGAGCGACGGTTGGCAGTCGGCCAATGAGAACCGAAGTTCATCGCCTGTTCGATCCACCCGGTCCGCGGGCGATACGCCGTAACCGCGTCATCGCCGTCGCCGTCGCCCTGGTGCTGCCGGCACTTGCGCTGCTGGTGGTTTCGCGGTTCGCTGCCGCGGGTCAACTCGAGCCGGGAAAATGGTCAACTTTCGGACAGTGGCCGGTTGTTCGATATCTTCTTGATGGCGTTGGAAAGACGCTCCTCGCGACCGCGGTCGCTACCGCCATGACCGTGCCCATCGGTCTGTTGGTCGCGCTCGCCAGGTTGGCGCGCAATCCGGTGACCCGACTACTCGCTGCTGCTTACGTCGAGCTGTTTCGCGCGGTGCCGGTCCTTTTGCTGCTGTTCGCCTGCATGATTGCGCTGCCTCGCTTCGGCGTGCGGATGCCGATATTCTGGCAACTCGTCGTTCCGGTTACGCTGTCCAATATCGCGGTGATCGCCGAGATATTCCGGGCCGGCATCGCCGCGCTGCCCCGGGGTCAGACCGAGGCGTCCTACGCCATCGGTATGACCTACTGGCAATCCATGCGCCTCGTGCTCATTCCGCAAGCTGTCCGACGGCTCCGGCCCGCACTCGTGACTCAACTCGTGCGGCTTCTGAAGGAAAGCACGCTCGGGTTCGTGGTCAGTTACACCGAGTTGCTATACGCGGGCAAAGTGCTTGGCGAATACACGCACGCGCTGATCCAGACCTACCTGGTCGTAGCGGTCTTCTATATCGCTATCAACTCTCTGCTCTCGTGGTTCGCGCGAGCGCTCGAACGTAGGCCAGCTCTGAAATCTCACTAGAAGAGCCGGCAAGCTTACTGGAAACCGTGCATCGCCGAAAGGGCTAATCGCCAGCATGTGCCGCCTCCTTGGCGTCGTCTCGTCGTCCCCAGACACCATCGTGCACCTTCTCGAAGAAGACCTGCCCAGCTTCACCGCCCTCTCCGAGGAACACGCGGACGGTTGGGGTGTGGCCTATCGGACCGTCGACGGGCTCGGTACGAGGCGTTCGGTGGAGCCTGCGTATCAGAGTTCGGCATATCACCAAACAGTCGGTGCCATCCGAACCGATCTCGCTCTGCTGCATCTCCGACTCGCCAATCCGGGTTCGCGGTTGACCGAGTCGAACACGCACCCGTTCGTGCTCGGAGCCACCGCTTTCGCGCACAACGGTCACTTCAGCCCGCCGGACGCGCTGGACGGCCTCATCGACCCGGATCTGCTGGCCCTGGCGGCTGGTGATACGGACAGCGAACGCTACTTCCTCCTCGTCCTGCAGGAGCTTCGAGGCGGCGAGGACCCGGTGTCCGCACTGCAAAAGGCGTCCCGAGCGGTTCGCGAACGTACGACGTTCAGCGGGTTGAACTGTCTCCTGCTGACACCTGACACGCTGTACGCCCACAGCGACAACGACCCGGAGTCGGAGGTCAGTCGCCGTAGAGGACCAGACTTCTTCCGGCTCAGCTACCGCAACACTCCCAATCGTGTCGTGGTGGCATCCAGCGGTTGGAGGCAGCCTCAGGCGCAGTGGACCGGTCTCGGTAGCGGTACCGTGCTGCAGATCGACCGCACCGGCCTGCGGGTGCGGGTGCACGAGCCCGGCGCCATCCCAAACCGCGTGCCGTGAGTCAACTGGATCTCGCCGACGTGGTTGGCCGCCGGGGGTCTGCTGGCATTCAGCAGTTCAGTACCTCGGCGGCCAGCCGCTGGAAATCCGCACCTCTGTTTCCGTTGGAGGTCTGGGCCGACACGCTGTGGATCGCGTCAACCCAATCTTGCTTCCCCGGGATGCTCAGGCTTCCGGACCTTGCCCTCACGTACTGCAGCGCGGTCGATACATCAACGTCGAGCATCAACCTCATCGCCTCCATGACCGTCGCCGCGCCAGCGGCCTGGTGGCCAGTCGTCTGTTCGATCAGGCTCACGCGTTCGCCGACGGGAATGCTGCTTCCCCGGTCGCCAATCAGCAGGCGGTTGCGTTCGATCGGGTCCTTCGACTCCTGGTAGTCGAAGACGAACTCGGCCTTGCCTGATGCTCCGAACTCGCCCAGCAACGGTGTGAACTTGTTGAACCATTCATCGCCGTCGACCTGCTGAACGATCGTCCTCAGGTCGTCGCGGGCTCGCTGAAGCACGGCGTCGGCCTCGGTCGCGCTGCGTCGCCGAGTTTCGGCGATCCTTCCGAAGAAATCGTTGACGATCTTCAGCTTCGCGTCCCTGTTCGGCGCAAGTAGCAGCTCGCCGACCGTTGTGCTGGTCGAGCCGTGGACCGGTCCGTCCAGCTCGGCGGCTCGCCGGAGAAACCCGGGTTTCAGACGGCCCTCTTCCAGGTCGACAGTGGTGGCGGGGGCGGCGGATATCCGCCAGATCGGGTTCAGTGCCAGGCCTAGGCCGTTGGTCGGCGACTTGGGCACGAGATGCACGATGCCGAGGTGGTAGATCTCCGACAACTTCTTGAGGCTGGCGTCGAGTGATGCCTCAGTCACCACGACGGCCTGCTGCCCCCTGAGGGCGAACTGTTGAACCAGGCGTCTGACGTCTCGGATGACCTCGCCGAGGGCCTCCACACCCCGCTCCTGCACGCCCAGGTAGATGACCTGGCGGTCGACGTTACGCGCGGCTTCGCGGATCTCGTTCTGCGTCTGTTCTCCTGGCAGGTGGCCACGCCAGTAGAGGTTGGATCGTTCCTCGTCGCGCACGACGCCCGGTGGCAGCAGCGCGTCGTCCAGGAGGGGCGGACTCGGGGGTTCTGCATACGGTGGGCGAGGATCGGCGGTGGACGCGTCGATGCCGGTGGCCTGCAGGAAACCGTCGAGGTCGACGAGTCGGCCGCCTGCGTCGAGCACGAGCACGTCGGTACCGGGTGCCGACAACTGCCTGTACCGGTCGTCGTCGACCGTCGCAACCTTGTCGAACAGGCCATGCTCCTGCGTGTCCAGCCACCGCAGCTGAACCTGCCCACTGCGGTCGTCAGCCAGAAGCCAGTACACGTGGGCCGGCTGACCGGTGGGCCGAACAGCCACGAGCATCATCGCACTCGGATTTCGCTCCATAGCCCGCCACAACCGTGCGGGATCGATCTGATAAGCGGGCGTCAGACTGGTACCGCCGAGGGCTGTGACGAGGTCAGACAGGTGCGGATCCGTGAACACGGAACCGTCGACGGTTCGGTTGCTGGTCCGACCGTGAAACGCGACGAACGCTCCCATGGCGCGCATCAGACAGTCTGACTCGTCATTCGGAAGCGGGTGGGCGGCAAACTGGTTTCTGGAGATCCATTCGCTGAGCCGTTCGGCCGAGCGGCCCGACTTCGAGTCGTTCCACACTGCGGCCACGGCCGCACCGAACGGACTCTCGGTGCCGGAGGCGGGCGACTTCGGCTTCTCGATCTCGGCCAGCAACTCCGTCACCCTGGTGTCCAACACACGTTTCCGACGATGCCACTCCTGCTGCTCACGTACCCAGGCGGCATTGAGGTCGTCGAGGGAGGTCGCGGTGGTCGGTGTCGGAGCCGACGTACTCGTGGCGTTGGGTGCGGCTCGTTGGCTCAGCTCACCCGCGAGCCGCGCGCGTTCGTAGGCCAAGTTCGCCGAGCGCCAGGCGATGAAGCTCTGCTGCTGCGACATCGCCGCCGAATTCGCCGCGGCGAGCCGCTCCATCGCCCGCGGGTCGTCGGCGAAACCTAGATGGTGCGCCGCGTCGACCAGGTCCATCCAGATCGGAGCGGCATCGGGAATCGTCACCATCAGCGCGGCTGTGGTGTCCGCGGTGGCCCTGGGCATACGGGCCATGACGACCAGTTGCTCGGTCCATTCGACCAAGGCGCTCGGCTCCCTGCTGTGGAGCAGGGACAGGTCGACGACACCGCCCAGGCCGGTGCCCACATCCTGTGAACCAGCCGAGCCGCTGGCTGCGTCGGCACCTGCGCCGACTCGGTTCGAACTCGACATATGGTCGCGGGCGCCCCAGTAACTATCCGTCGGCGCGCTGGTCGGGTCGGTCTGTCCAGTTTGACTGTCGACCTGTCCGGGCCGACCGGCACCCGCACCGGAGAACATCGCGACGTCGATCCGACTGTCGCTGCTGCTGATGCCGGAACTGGTGTTGCGCCCACCGCGCGTATCCCGGACGTGCGGCGGCTGTACGGAAACGAGCCGAGCGCGAACAATTCTGCTGTACAGGGTGAGGGTCATCTTGCCGCCCATCAGTCGCGGATCCTCGATCGGTATCTCGAGCGGACCGGACAGGCGGGTTCGTAGCGAGCCCCACAGCGTGCTCTGCCCCAGCGATGTGATCACCTGGTGCGCGACGAAGCCGCCGAGTTGCGCCTCGTCGCCAGCCAACCCAGCGCCGATCAGGGCTTGCATCGCCGCGGCCTGGACCGCCGCAGCGCCTCGGAAGTCGGCTACCTGGAACTGCGGCGGGAGCCGCAGCGACGTCGTGCGCTCTTTTCTGAACGAATGATTCCCTAATTGCCAGCGGCGAAGGTCGGTCTCTGCCGGGTGAGACACGATTCGGGTCCACGAGACGGGTGGGGGAGTTCCGAGATCCTTGGTATCCGTCCGGAGGTGGTTGGCGAACTTGTCGGTGACCAAGTCGTGTTTGATTCGCAGCGGAGCGCCCAGCGAAAGACCTCTGTGGTACGCGCTCGCCAACAACGTGACCCGTTGGCGCACCTCGGCCCATGTACCCGGCATGTCGACGGCCACCATTTCCCGATCTCCGACTGTCGAGACCTGGGCGCTCTGATGGGCTCTGCCAACCGTCCCGGTTGCGCCGGCGGACCCTGAGCGTTGCGGCTCCACGGCGCCGGCGAAGATTTCCGTCACTGTTTCGGTAGCCGCGTAGGCGACCTGCTGAAGGCTCCTCGTGGCCGTACTCGTCACGTCGAGCTCCAGGTTCCGCGGACCTGCGGTCACCTGCGTGATGTGAGGTGACGTCGGGAGCCCCCCGTCGTCCTGCGCAATCACCTGCAGGACGATCTGCACCGTTCGACGGCCGATTCTTCCCGGATAGGTGAGCAGGAAAGAGATGCCCCCGTCGATCAGTGCCCCCCAGTTTCCCTCAAGATGCTCGCTGGTCGTGTGCTCCAAGATCAGATCGGTGTTGTTCAACCCTGTGGCGTTGTCGCCGATCAGGGGCTCGGCGGCACCGACGCTGAGCTGTTGTGGAAAGTGGATGTTCCGAAGCCACGTAAGTACCTCGCTGCCTACCGCCGTCACGTTCAGCAGCCGTGCCGACCCAAGATTTCGTGGTGGAGTGAGCCGTACTTCACTGCCGAGGGTGAGCGAGGACGTCGGTATGGTGTTGAACGGCTGAGCCATGAAAAGAGAGGGTTCGGTGGAGGTTGGCGGCCGAGGGGGGCCCAGCACCCCCATTCGGCGAGCCGTCGCGGACATCATCAGCCCGAATGCGGTCGCATTCTCGACGGATCGGCTGGCGCTGAAGAAGCTGTCCATTCCGATCATGGGCTTGTTGACGAGAACGGCATGGACCACGAAGCGGACATGTGCCTGCACGGCTACCTGAAGCCCGCGATCGTGGTAATTAGTGTCGTTGCGTTCGATTTCTGTACTCAAGCTAGATGCCCGGACTTTCGACCTACCTGCGGTACGTCGGCGAACTGAAGCGCCTTGAGCCATCCCGGCCGACGACCCTGCGTGAGCGCCAGGACCGGCGGAGATTGATGCCTGCAGACCGCGCATCCGGGAACTGTTGACGCTGTGGTTCACGGCGATTCCATGCTCGATCGCGTGTTCAAGCATGCCCTGCGGGCCGATCTGGGGCGTCTCGACGAAGGCCCGGACGTACACCGAGCCGCTGACCGCCGGGTCGTTGATGATTTCACCGAGACCGTGCAGGCGGACGGCTTGCCGGGTCATCGTGGGTAGAAGCGCGGCCACCCGATCTGGAGTGAGCTGCTGGTGCAGCATGTAGTGCGAGAGGCTGGCGGGAGTAGTGATCCCGACGGCGGTGCCACGATCAGAGGCACCCTGTCGAATCATCAGTTGCCGGGCCTGGGTCACCGCTTCCTCGACCGCCGTCACCAGGGCGTCAGTCCCGTGGACATAGGAGAGGTGGTCCCAGTTGGTCACCATCCCCGTAGGTGCATCGCCCAGCGTCCGGTCACGCCAATGCCGCCGCTTGAGGTGGACGGGCGAAATCTTCGGCTCAGGCAGATCGACAACACCCGCCAGGGCCGCATTCTTCTCTTCGAAGGTGAGGTCCCGGGAGATGGAGAAACCGACAGGAAGGCTGAACGTGAGTAACCCCGCGTCGCCGGTGAGGCGAACCGGGCGTGGCTCGGCACCGTGCAGACGCTTCCAGAGTTGGTTGATCCGACTCACCGAACTCTTCAGCGCGTACACCCCGAGCGTGACCTCGAAATCCTGCACATAGACCGCTTGGGCCTTGTCACCACCATCGAGGAAGGTCTCGTTAGTGGTCTTGATCACGGCCGTTTGACGCCGACGCAGGTAGCGGAGCATCGCGCCGAAGAAACCGACACGCCCGACTCGGATCCTGGCGTTCGGCCCGATGCTGGTGTTGATCGCGCCGACGGATTCGGTAGTGTGGGTCACGCCGCGTTGCAGACGGTGCGGCGTCGAGGGCAGCGTTCGGTTCTGGGCAGGCTGCTCGACCTCTGCAGAGTCCTCGGGAATCGTCGCCATAGGCTGCGGTGGAGTTCGCTCGTCATTGCGAATGCCGACGTACTGCGGTTCTACGTCAGGCCGGGCGTTGCGGAGCTGAATGATCAGCGCCAAGGAGCGGGCGCCGTTGTCGAGATTCAGCCGAACAGCGATGTGCCCGGCGGTCAGGCTGAGGAAGTCGGCCGCCATCCGTGTCGCCCCAGCCTGCGTGGCGAGGCTCTCTTCATTGAGCATCGCTTGCATGATCCGACGGGTCACCATTCGTCTGGTCTGCGGCGAATCCCAGGCCGGCAGAAAGTCCCGAAACTCGGCGTTCTCTGGCAGATCCAATAAGAGTCGGAGGCGCTCCGCTATACGGACGGCGATTCGCTCGGCCCCGAAGAGGGTCGTCTGCCCGAGCCGGAGCTGACCATCGCGCCACATGTACGTGGGCAGGTGTCGACGCGCGGTAGGCATCGTGGCTACACGGAGGCGCTCGATCAGTTGGGCGCCTTCTGCCGACAGCGCTTCCGCCTCTGTCTGCTCGAGACGCGCCGTCGGCTCGACCACACGATGGATGGCTGCACGGTAGATACCGGCCGGCACCTCCTCTATCGCCTCAAGTTCCGAGACGACCGGGGCCGGGTCCACTCCGCGACGGTGCCAGAACCGCACTCGGTCTCGGGACGTGGCCCGCACGACTGTGGCCCGGTACCGGGTGCGCACCAGCACGGTCGGAACGTTCAATTCCTGCCCTGCGCGGCTGCTGGTAGCTGTTGCCGAGTTCGCACCAATTATGCTGCTTTGCGTGACCGCCATGCCTGCGGAGACGAGCGACAGGGGATAGATCGAGCTGACCGTGGCTTGCAGCCGGAAGCCGGTCCGGCTGTCAAGGCGAGTTCCTACGTCACTGACCGCTGTTGGCTGCTTGCGAAGCCAGGCGTCAGCGGCGGGGGTGCCGATCTGCTTAGCTGACACGAGCTGCAATCGAGTCCGCAGCCCTGCGGAGGACGGCACCCTGAACCAGGTCCGGTTGGACAGGAACCGAGGACCGTGGATGTTGCGAAGCAGCCGTTTCAGGGCTCTGCCACCCGACCAGTGACTGTAGATTTGCTGCCGGTTCTCGCTCGCGGCTGGTGCGATCGACTCGTCGTCGATCAGTTCGGCCACCTTGCGGGCTAGTCCGCCGTTCTCGTCACCGACTTGCACAGTCGACAGGCTGGGTGTCAGCAGCGTCACTGCCGCGTCGTCGAGCTCGTGCCTGGGCGCCGGGCCTGGCTCGGGCGTCATGAGCGCCAGACGCTTGGTGATCCGAAACCAGTGTGAGCCCACCGATGTCTCAGCCGCGTCGGCCGGCGGCTCGTTGTCGCGCCAGACGCGCAGAGTTAGCTCCGAATCGACGAGATACGAGTCGGCTTCGCCCCAGGATGCTTGGGCATCAGTCGTGGTCATGCTGGCCTGACTGCTTTGCGTTGTTCTTGCGTCCGAGACAGCTGCGCTGAGGGTCACGGGTACCCCCGCAGCCATCAGCGGTATCGGTAGCTGGAAGAACCCGCGCTGCGGGCGGCCACGACCGTGCTGGGCACTTGTCTGGTCCCGGCTGAACTGACTGAGCCGGTTGCCCGAGTCGATGCGGACCTGATCGGTCATCTTCGGTCGTGGCGTCAGGGACACCCAGACGATCTCCCGCCGACCTGATTTCCACCAGTGCCCCGACCGGGTCCGGACCACGAATGCTCGGCTGTTGTGAAGGAACGTCTCAGGTTCGGTGGAGAGTGCCTCGATCAAGGGATGATCATCGGCAGCTAGGTCGAATTCGCGCAGCGCGGAGCGTACGTGTTCGATGAGCCGCGCCGACCAGCTCGGCATGTCGAAGGGGGTCGCCGGCACGTTGAGCAGGTGCGGCACAGCAGCCACGGCGGCCCGGACCTTGGCCGTGTCATCCGGGGAGGCCTCCTTGACCAGTGCCCAGACCGCCTCGGCCTCAGCCCTGTCGGTGTGGCTCTGCGCTGTCGGCGGGTCGGCGGACAGCTCAGTTCGCCCGGGCGCTGGCTGACTGGCCGAAAAGATGGGGGTCTGCAACGTCGATACCGCGGCGCGGAGCCGAGCACCCCACCGCCCTGGGCGTCTCGGGCTGACGGGCGGATCGAGTAACGCCGCCAACGTGCGGTCATTACCGAGACCGCTGATCGGGTCAGCGGATTGCAGGAGCGCGGCGATGGTGGTCGCGTTCCCGGACGGGTCGATGAGCAGAACCTGTGTGCCGGGCGCGGTGAGTTGGCGGTTCAGGGAAGAGCCGGCGGATGCATCGGTCTCAGGAAGCCCGGCGGTGTGTACGCGGGCTACGGGTAGTTCAGGGATGACCCAACGTGCAAGAACGTGTCCGGCCTGGCCATCGGCGATCAGGCCGGACAGCGTGGCCGGGCTGGTGGCGAAGCGCACGAATGCCAGCGTGCCGGGCGTGCGCTGTAGAGCGGTGAACAACAACCGGACGTCGGCCAGCGGGCTGAAGTTTTGTCCAATCACCTGCGCGAGACGGGAGGGATCGAGGTTGGTAAGGATGTCCGAGGGGGAGGTCAGCTGCGGTAGACGTTGAAGTGCGGCAATGTACTTCTTCACCGCGGCGACCACGGTGTGCCGGTCGGGCAGGTCTGTCGTCGGGCTCAGGCGGTCCGGGTCGACTTCCCGGACGAGCGTCCGCATGGTGCCGGTTTGCAGTCGTGTGGCGAGTATCGGATCGTAGGCCTCGGGGCGCAGCCGGCCCGGTGGGGTGAGTGTGGCGTCGTGACGGCGGACCAACTCGATCAGTTGCGCGGTGCGTTCCCGCAGCGTCGCCAGGTACGCCGCTGGCGACGCGTGCGTACCGATCGGGTTCCAGTCCGGCAGGGAGGGTGGCTCGGCGCGTTGTCGACTCGCCTTGTGCGCTGCTTGGGGGTCAAAGTATCCGAGCTGCTCTATCGCCCACTGTTCGGTGCGTCGGTAGCGCGCGTTCACCAGGTGCTCGGTGGGCAGCACGAGCACGGCATTCGCCTCGCCCTGCGCGTCGAACGGCAGGAGCCGCGTGCTGTACCGCTCCAAGGAGTCGGGTGCTCGTGCCAGGGTCGGAAGGCCAACCTGGTCGGCGCGGGTCATTGCCGGTGCCACGCCGGGTGCGAGTCCGTGGGGTACGTGCACCATTCTCGCGAGTAGGTCCAACGACTGGTCGCGCAGGATGACGGCGGCGGCCCCCTGGTCGACGACCGCTGTGTCGATGTGCACCTGGTGCAGGCCCGGCACTGGCGATGCGTTGAGCACCGCGTCGGGCACAACACCGTTGGGGCCGATCCACATACCTGAGCGCACCCAGGTAAGGGTGAACTCGGTGCAGACCGCTTCGGCAGGCTGGCCCACCTCGTGTTCCCTTCCTGCGGACAAACCCCGACAGCGTCGCCGCAACTTAGAGGCCGGATGTTTCGTGCGTGCTCTTGGTCAGTTGTCATCGGATGACGAAGTGGATGTTGGTCACTCGCACGCTTGACCTCGGAGGCGCGTTCGGGCGTGCCGCAGCAGGAGGTCGTGGTGTGTCGGCGGAAAGATAGCGGTCGGCAATATCCTACTATCCATAGCGCTTTAGTAGTGATCTCAACGGGTCTGCGCTCGTGGCCGTTCTCGGGCTCAGCGAAAAACACGCGAAGTCAGCCTGCCGGCCACGTCACTTGCTGCGACCCTGATCAGCCATGGCTAGGCTGAATGGCATGCCCACCGATCCCGCCCCGGCCGAAGTCGGGCCGTCCATTGACGATCGTCGGGCGGACGACAGCGCCGCTAGTGGGCTGCCCGTCCCCACACCGCGGCCGGCACCGGCCATCGAGACCGCGGATGGGCCGGGGCCGCCCATCGAACTCCCCGCCGAGGTCGAGTTGACCGAGCGGGAATGCGCCATCCTTGCCTTCGAACAGCGCTGGTGGCGGCACGCCGGCGCCAAGGAGCAGGCCCTGCGGGACACCTTCGGGATCTCCGCGACCCGCTACTACCAGTTGCTCAACGGGCTGCTGGACAATCCGGCCGCACTCGCCGCCGATCCCGTACTGGTCAACCGACTGCGCCGGCTCCGCTCGTCGCGGGCTCGCAATCGCCGCCGCTGACCTTCGACCTACTCCTTGTCGTGCCCCTGTGGCCCGTTGCCGATGGCGAGGAACGTCAGCGCCCACCCGGTGAACGAGAGGTCGATGCCGGCGATGCCGGCCAGGTGCGGGTGATCCGACTTGAGCCCTGATTCGTGCAGCCGCTTCACCATGCGATCCCGCTGACGCTGTGCACGGTCTGCGCGGTTCCGCCGCCGCCGTCCGCGATCCGCCGCATACACCGTTCCTGCCGCGTCCGGTCGTCCGAAGACTCCGGAAATGACCGCTGCTGACGCTACCGATCGTGCTGCCTCCGATGCGGTGGGTTGGCCTCATTGGGTGCGCTTGCCAGGCCAGCACAGCTACCGGTTCGCATGTCGGCCGCTTGGGCGGGTAGGCGACGGGTGTTCCGGGGTCGCCAGGCGACCGAGCACCCAGGAGGGGAGCGGAGCATGACGGCAACGAATCAGAGCGGTAGGGGGCAGCAGGCCCGGCAGGAGGCGTCCCGCGTCGGCCACCAGGCCACGCAGGCCGGAGGGCAGGTCGCCCACACCGCCGCCGAGCAGGGCGGGCAGGTGGCCGCCGAGGCGCGCCGACAGGCCCGGCAGTTGACCGGCCAGGCCGGCGGACAGCTTCGGGAACAGGCGCAGACGCAGCAGCGGCGGGCCGCCGACGGTCTCCGCGACATCGGTCGCGAACTGGGATCGATGGCCGAGCGTGACGGCGATTCCGGGCTGGCCGGTCAGGCGGTGCGCCGGGTGGCCGACGCCGCCCAGCAGGCCGCCGGCTGGCTCGACGAGCGCGAGCCCGGCGAGGTGCTCGACGATGTCCGCACCTACGCGCGGAGTCACCCGGGGACCTTCCTGGCCGGCGCGGCGGTGGCCGGACTTCTGGTCGGACGGCTCACCCGTGGGCTGACCGGATCGTCCTCCGGCAACGGCGGGAGCGCAGGCACGCCGAGTGCCCAGCCGGCCGCCCCGCAGGGCGCACCGGCGGAGACCGGGCAGGCGCAGCCGTACGTGGGGGCGGCGCGGGCGCAGAACGTCTCGCCCGCCGGTCGTCCGCAGGGGGATCTGCCCGGCGGGGTGGCGCCGTGAGCGCCCCCGAGAAGGAGCGGACCCAGGCATCGGTCGGTGACCTCCTCGGCGACGTGACCAGGGACATGTCCACCCTGGTGCGCAAGGAGGTCGAGCTGGCCAAGGCCGAGCTGCGCGAGGAGGTCAGCCAGGCGGGCAAGGCCGGCGGTATGTTCGGCGGTGCCGGGCTCGCCGGGTTCCTGGCGGTCCTCTTCGTGTCGTACGCCGCGTGGTGGGGACTGTCCAACACGATGGACCAGGGCTGGGCGGCGTTGATCGTCGCGATTGTCTGGGCCGCTGTCGCCGGTGGACTCTTCCTCAACGCACGGGCCCAGCTGAAGCGGGCACGCGCGGTACTACCTCGGACGAAGCAGACCGCCCGCGAGTTGCCGGACGCCCTGCGGGGCCGGTGACCGAGTCGGTAGGGAGCAGACCATGTCCAGTGATCCGGATCGGATCCGGCGGGAGATCGAGACCACCCGCAACGAGTTGAGCAGTGACGTCGACGCCCTGGCCGACAAGGTCAACCCGCGTCGGATCGCCGGTGACAGCGTCGGGCAGGCTCGCGGCGCGCTCACCCGAGCGAAGGAGAAGATGATGGGCAGCTCGAACCATCTGGGGCAGGAGACCGGCCAGCGGATGTCGCACGCCGCAGGCTCCGTACGCGACGAGACCCGGTCGCTCGGGCAGCAGTCCCGCGCGCAGGCGCAGGGCAATCCGCTGGCCGCCGGGCTGGTCGCCTTCGGCGTCGGCCTGCTGGCTGCCTCGCTCGTTCCGCCGAGCGGGCGTGAACGGCAACTCGCCGGCCGGGCGCGGGACATGGTGAGTGAGCATTCGGGTGAACTGCGTCAGCAGGCGAGCCAGGTCGGCCACCAGGTCCAGGACAACCTCCGGGAGCCCGCGCAGCAGGCGGCCCAGTCGGTGCGGTCCAGCGCCCAGCAGGGGATGTCCACGGTACGCGACCAGGGTCGCTCGGCCGCCGGTCAGGTGCAGGGACAGGCGCATGCGGCCGCCGACGACCTTCGGCAGCGCTGATGTGCCGGGGCCGGCGTCGATGATGCGGGTACGCACCGCGTCCGCGCCGGCCCCGGGCCGGCCGGTCAACGAGGACCTGGTCTTCCAGTTCGGTCCGCTGGTCGGTGTCCTGGACGGCGCGACCGTGCCGGACGGCTTCGATACCGGCTGCGTCCATGGACCGGCGTGGTACGTCCAACACCTGGCCGCCCGGCTCGCGGTGGCGGAGGCGGCTCGTCCGGCGGCCCGCCTGACCAGCAACCTGGCCGCCGCCATCCTCGCCGTCCGCGCCGACCACGGTGGGCAGTGCGACCTGGACCATCCGGGCACACCGTCCAGCACCGTGTGCCTGCTGCGTGACTGCGGCGACCAGGTGGACCACCTGGTGCTCTGCGACAGCCCGCTGGTGCTGGACGTGGGCGGTCAGGTGAGCGTGGTGACCGACGACCGGCTGGACACCGCGATGGCCGAGCTGCGACAGACCCTGGCCACCGTGCCGGCGGGCGCGTCGGACCCGGTCGAGCGTTTCCGGCACGCGGTGGGCGTCCAGCGGGAGCGGATGAACCGTACCCACGGCTACTGGGTCGCGGCGGCCGACCCGGACGCGGCGTTCCACGCGGTGACCGGGACAGCGCCGCGGCGAGGTTCGGCGGCCCTGCGCCGGGCGGCGCTGCTCAGCGACGGCGCGTCCAGTCTCGTCGAGCAGTTCGGGCTGACCGACTGGGCCGGACTGCTGGACCTGCTGAGCGCCGAGGGTCCGGCCGCGCTGCTCAGCAGGGTGCGGGACGCCGAACGCGACCATTCCGACCGGCTCCGCCGGCACAAGCCGAGCGACGACGCCTCGGTGGTGTTCTGCGAGTTCGGGTCGGTCGTCCCATAGGCCAGATGACGACGGAGCGTGAGGAAAGACACCCGAACCGCCCGACCGGCCGGTACCCGTAGCCGGACCGCCATCCGATGCCGAATGGGGTGGACTTCGGCCGATGGGGCCGGCAGACTGCGGCACGTGGCGGGTGCGGTCCGGCTGGAGCCGGTGGACGAGCGGAATCTGGAGCCGTTGCTCTCCGTAGCGGCTGCGGAGGCCGAGCCGGGCGAGGTGATGCCCCCCGTCGAAGCGCCCGCCGGCTGGTCGCTCGCCCGCCGGGAAGCCTTCCGTGAGTTCCACCGGGCGAGCTTCGCCGGCCTGGATGGCCCGACCGGCTCCCAGATGTACGCGATCCTCGTCGGCGGCGAGGTGGTGGGGATGATCCGGATGACGCGTTGTGACGAGCCGGGCACGGTGGAGACCGGCATGTGGCTCGGCCTCTCGGCGCGCGGGCAGGGGATCGGCGCGGCCGCCCTGCGCGAATTGCTCAATGTCGCCGCCCGCGTCGGCATGCGTGCGGTGGTCGCCGAGACGACGTCCGACAATATTGGCGCGCTCGCCGTCCTCGAAAAGTGCGGTGCGAAACTGCGCGAGGACAACGGAAAGGTGCACGCCGAGATCTGCCTGGATTCCACGCCACCGGCTTTGTGACTGGGTCTCTTCTCTTTCGCTTATCCAGTGTCTTCCCTGCTCAGAACCTCCCTGTTGTCCCGTCTGTGCCATCCGGTTCCGATTCTCCGAATGCCGCTGACCGGTTGTCGGTCGAAATCGTCCGGACGGTTTCACGGCAATTCCGTCGGGTACTGCCCGCCGGGTCCGCAAATACGGGACGTCTGATCGAGGGTGTGGTTTGCGCTTCTCCCCGGTCACCCTCCTTCGCCCCTGAGCGGGCAGACGTCCCGGACCCGCCGGGGAGCGAGGGAGACCTGATGAAGACCGGAACACGAATCGGACTGGCCGTGGGCTTCGGCTACGTGCTGGGCCGTCGTCGCAAACTGCGTACCGCGCTGACCCTGGCGGCCGCTGTGGCTGCGGGTCGCGCGAGCCGCGACCCGGGCGGTCTGCTGAGGCGGGGTGGTGCCCTGCTCCAATCGTCCCCACAGCTCAGTAGCCTCAGCCGGCTCGGAGGACCGCTTGTCAACGCCGGTCGGTCCGCCGCGACCGCCGCGGCCGGCAGCGGCGTCGACGCGCTCACCGGCCGGCTGCGCGGTTCCGCCGATGCGCTGCGCCGCCGCACCGGCAAGCAGGGCGGCGATGGCAACCAGCGCGGCAACGGCAACCCGGGCGGTGACCGCAACCCGGGCGGTAACGGGAACCAGGGCGGCAACGGGAACCAGGGCGGCAATGGCGACCGCGACACCGCGAACAACCGGGGCGATGCGGCGACCGGGCAGCGGCGGGGGCGGTGACCATGGCCGGAAACAGCAACCCGGGCGGCCTCGGCGGCAAGATCCGCGGCCCGCTGGCCGATGAGGTGCGCAACCTCGCCGGCGCGATCGGCGAACGCGCGGTGAGCGTGGTGACGGATCGGCTCACCGGCGCGACCGGCCGCCTGAGCGAGTACGCGCGTCAGGGCGGTGGGCCTGGCCTGATCGCCGCCGCCACCGGAGCGCAGAAGCTGGCCGAGGGCGGCTCACCGGTCAAGGCGATGCTGCACGCCGGCGTGGCCGGCGGTAAGGAGAAGGTGATGTCGGCTCTCGGCCGCGTGGGCGGTAAGGGCGGTAAGGGCGGTAAGGGCGGCAAGAAGCAGAAGGTCACCAACATCGTCGAGACGATCGAGGTCG
Source organism: Micromonospora sp. NPDC005172 (assembly GCF_040608555.1). Lineage (NCBI taxonomy): Bacteria > Bacillati > Actinomycetota > Actinomycetes > Micromonosporales > Micromonosporaceae > Micromonospora > Micromonospora sp. NPDC005172. The sequence goes on along the minus strand of NZ_JBEXIL010000020.1, from coordinate 26,372 downwards.
GTGTGCCGGTGCGGGCCGCGTACAACCAGTGGACGCAGTTCGGCGACTTCCCGAGCTTCATGAACAAGGTCGAGCAGGCCGAGAACGACGGGCCCGAGAAGATGACCTGGAAGGCGCAGGTCTTCTGGTCGCACCGGACCTGGGAGTCGACGATCGTCCGCCAGGTGCCGGACAAGCTCATCCACTGGCGGTCCAAGGGCGAGAAGGGGTCCGTCGACGGCACCGTGAGTTTCCACGAGGTGACCCCGGACCTGACCCGCATCCTGGTGGTGCTCGAGTACCACCCGCAGGGTCTCTTCGAGCACACCGGCAACCTGTGGCGGGCCCAGGGTCGGCGCGTACGGCTGGAGTTGAAGCACTTCGTCCGACACGTGATGACCGAGGTGGCCCTCGACCCGGACCAGGTCGAGGGCTGGCGCGGCGAGATCCGCGACTCCCAGGTGGTCAAGGACCACGAGACGGGCCTGCGTGAGGAGCGGGAGCAGCAGGAGCGCGGCGAGCCCGAGGACGAGGAGTACGACGAGGGGCCCGCCGAGGAGCAACCGCGCCGCCGGCCCGCAGGACGCCAGCGCCAGCGCCCACCACGGCGACCGGCCGAACCGGAGTACGACGAGGAGTACGAGGCGTACGAGGACGGCTACGACGAGGGGTACGCGGACGACGAGTCCGACGAGGAGCCCCCTCCGGCACCCCGCCGTCGCGCTCCGGAGCGGGCCCGCCGCCCGCAGCCACGTGAGGAGCCGCAGCGGCCGCGACCGCCCGTCCGGCGGGGTTCGGAAGTGCCGCGCCGGCCCGTGGTGCGCCGTCGTCGCGAGGAGGACGAGTGACGCTGGCGTCCGGCGCTGACGCCGTCGGCGGTGCCCTGGAACGGGTGGGCTCCGCCGGCTCGGCCCGCTTTTGCCCACCGTTTGACTCGTGCTGGGCGGGTGGGCGGCGACCCGACCGGGGTCACCGCCCACCCACCCGTCAGGCCGGCAGTCGTACGACGTCGTAGTCGACGGTCGGGGCGGGCTCGACGTCGAACCGGCTGTTCACCACGTACAACGCCGAACCGAGCAGGTCGCCGGTCGCCGGTGACCGCAGCGCCGGGCTGGTGATCTCCCGCCGGACCACCCCGGCGGTTCGGTCGGCGTTCAACTCGACGACCGCGACGACGTTGCTCAGGTTCCGGATCACGTAGAGGGTGCGACCGCGCAGCACCAGCCCGTCGGCCCGGTCCACCGAGTAGCCGCCGAGGTCGACGACACGGCTCGCGCCGGTGCGCGGGTCGACGCGTACCAGCCGGCCGGCCACCATCTGTGCGACCAGCAGGTCCCCGTCGGGCAGCGCCACGATCCCGTTGTTGAACGCGTCGGGTGACGCGGCCGGCCCGGTGAGCGGCAGTATCCGGGCGGCGGTGGCGGGAGACAGCCGACCACCCGGGAGCAGCGGTACGACGTACAGCACCGGAAGGGCCGAATCGGTGAGGTAGACGGCGTTCCTGGTGACCACGAGGTCGTTGACGATGCGGCCCGGCTCGTCGGTGAGCTGGTAGCGGGCCAGGAGAGCGCCTGTCACCCCGTCGTGGACGCTGGCCGTGCCGGCGGAGAAGTCGGCGGTCCACAGGCGGCCCTGGGGGTCGAGTTTGAGGCCGGCCTTCTGCTGCCCGGGGGCGCCCGCGATGAACATCGAGCCGTGTCCGGTCCGGAGGTCACCCCGCCAGACCGCGCCGTTGCCGACCGACCCGACGTAGACGGTGGTGCCCCGGCCGATCGTCAGCCCCTCCGGGCTGAACCCGTCGGGTAGGGCGATCCGGGACGGGAACGCCGCCGTCGGGTGGGCGGTCGCCACCGAGCCGGCCGTGCTGAGGGTGGCCACCGCCACGAGCGGGACGGCGAGAAGAGAGAGCAGCCTGCGCAAGGGGAACACCGCCTGTCGTCGAGTGGATCTCTCCACTGGGGAACGTGTCGCCCTGGTAACGCTCCGCGTACGACAAAAGGTTGGAGGCGGTGATCATTCCCGTCGGGTGGCGTACGCGGCCAGCCAGGCGACCTGGTCCGGGTCCAGGGACGGGCGGACGCGCTCTCGCGCGGTCGCCACGTGCGCGGCGGTGACGGTGGCGGCGGCCAGTGACTCCCGCATCGCCGCGAGGGCCGCCTCCCGGACCACCGCGGCGCAGTCCGCCGCCGAGAAGCCGGTCAGCTCCTCGCCGAGAGCCGCCAGGTCGACGTCCGGCGCCAGCGGGACGTGCTTGGACGCGGCCCGCAGGATCTGGGCGCGGGCCGGCCCGTCCGGTGGCGGGACGTAGACCAGCCGCCCCAGCCGGCCCGGTCGCAGCAGCGCCGGGTCCACGAGGTCCGGCCGGTTCGTGGCCCCGACCACCACCACGTTGCGCAGCGCCTCGACCCCGTCCAGTTCGGTGAGCAGCGCGGCGACCACCCGATCCGTGGTGCCGCCGTCGGTGGCCTGCCCGCGTACCGGGGCCAACGCGTCGACCTCGTCCAGGAAGATCAGCGTCGGTGCCGCCTCCCGGGCTCGGCGGAACAGTTCGCGGACGGCGCGTTCGCTCTCGCCCACCCACTTGGACAGCAGCTCGGCACCCTTGACCGAGAGCACGTTCGCCCGGCCCGAGCCGGCGAGCGCGGTGACCAGGTACGTCTTGCCGCAGCCGGGCGGCCCGTAGAGCAGCACGCCGCGCGGTGGCTGCACGCCGAGGCGGGCGAAGGTGTCCGGGTAGGTCAGCGGCCACAGCACCGACTCGGTCAGCGTCTGCTTGACCTCGTCCAGGCCACCCACGTCGTCCAACGTCACCGACGCCAGCTCCAGCGTGGACGCGGCCATCGTCGTCGGCCGGACCACCTCCAGGGCGGCGGTGAAGTCGGCCATCGACACCGTCGGTGTCGTCGCCGACTTCTGCCGCAGTGCCGCGCGTACCCCGGCCTCCCGGACCAGCGCGGCCAGGTCCGCCGCGACGAAACCGGGGGTACGCCCGGCCACCTCGTCCAGGCGCACGTCGTCGGCGAGCGGGACCTGCCGGGTCAGCACGGTGAGCTGTTCGCGGCGCAGGGCCGCGTCGGGCAGCGAGACACCGATCCGCAGTGACAGCAGGTCCGGTGCGCGCAGTACCACGTCGACGGCCTCCGGCCGGCTGGTCGTGCAGACAACTGCGGCTCCCGCCCGGACGACCTCCGCGAGCACCTGCCGGAACACCGTGGCCAGCGGGCCGGGCTCGTCCGCCGGTGCCAGCGCCTCCACGTCGGTGACCAGCAGCACCGCCGGCCCTCCGGCAACCGCCGCAACCGCCGCGGCGCGCAGCCGGTCGGCGGCGGCCTGGTCGGCCAGCGCAGCCACCTCGGGCGCCCAGAGCGGGTGTACGCGGGCACCTACCCGAGCGGCGACCGCCCGGACCAGCGCCGACTTCCCCGAGCCGGCCGGTCCGGAGAGCAGCACGCCCAGCGAGATGGTGGTGCCCAGCCGGCCCAGCACCTCCCGGTGGTGGAAGCCGAGGTCGAGGAGTTCGCTCAACTCCTCCGCCTGGGCGCGTAGCCCCGGCAACTCGTCCACGTCGGGCGCGTCCGTCTCCGGTGCGGCGTCGACCGTCCCGGGCTGCCGGGCCGGTAGTGGCTCACCGTGGGTGGCCGGCCCGTGCTCCCAGGCGACCACCGTGTCCATGGTGACCAGCGACCCCGCCGACGGCTCGACCGCGACAACGGTGAGCAGGGTGCTCGTCCAGGCGAAACCGACGCTGGTGGCGAGGCTGCGCCGGGCCGCCTCGACGAGGCTGCGCGTCGAGGCGTCCGGTAGCACGTCCTGCGGTAGCAGCGACACGTCGTCACCGGCGGTGACCACCTTGCCCAGTAGGGCGAGCCGGAGCATCTCCGGGCTGACCGCCGCCGCCACCTCCACCGGCCCGGCCAGGGTGACCCGAGCCGCCGGGATCAGCGGCAGCGGCGAGACGCGCACGGAAGCGCCGTCCCGCAGACCCAGGTTGCCGAGCGTGAGGTCGTCGGCATAGAGCAGCGCGCTGCTCGCGCCGGCCCCGGCCGCCGCGACGATCCCGGCGGTCTCCCGGCGTCCCGCCAGTCGTACCGGCGCGCCGGGGCGCAGGCCCAGCGCGGTGAGCGCCTCCGGGTGCAGGCGCACGATGCCCCGTCGAGCGTCCAGCGCCGCGGGCCGCAGGCTCGCCGTCAGGGTCAGGTCGGGTTGGGCCACCGCTCGACCGTAGCCGCCGTCCGCCGCTCCCGGTGATCAGCGACGCGGATCCAGCTCGTCGAGCAGGGACGGGTCGCGCCGGATCAGCTCCGCGAGGCGGGCTGCCGGGTCCGGGGTCAACCCGTCCGAGCCGGGCGCCCACGCCGGCACCGTGCGACCGGACAGCGGCCAGGACGGCGGGGGTTCCACCGGGGCCGCCGCCGGCTCCGGGCCGACCGTCACGTCCGGGCCGTCCCAGGACACCCGCAGCGGGTACGTCCGACCGTCGTGCTCCACGCGGACGGTCACCGCCAGCCCGGGGTGGGCGCCGACGACCTGGCGTACCGCCTCGGCGACCTCCTCGACCGGTCCCCAACCGGCGGTGTCGCCGGGGTCGACTCGTTCCGCGTGCCGGGCCGACCCGGCGGTGCGCCCCGCCACGGTGACGTCCGGCGCGGCGGTCGGGTCCGGCGGTGGCGCGATGTCGTCACGGTCGTTGGCCCGCCGGCGCAGCGCCTCCTCGCGCCGGGCCAACCGGGCCAGCGTCTCGTCCAGGTCGCCCCTCACCAGCATCACCCCTTCCCGCCACGGCCGGAGCCGGTCGGCTCAGGCCTTCCTCTCCCGGGTGGCCCGGTCCAACGCGCGGTCCAGGACGACCAGCAGGGCGTCCCGCACCGAAAGCCGGTCCCGGGCGTCGAACTGCACCAGGGGCACGTGGTCACCGATCGCCAGCGCCCAGCGGATCTCCCCGAGTTCCAGTGCCAGCCGCCCGTCGAACGCGTTGACCCCCACCACGAACGGCAACCCCGCCCGCTCGAAGAAGTCGATCGCCGGGAAGCAGTCGTCCAGTCGTGCGCTGTCGACCACCACGAGCGCCCCGAGCGCGCCCCGAGCCAGGTCGTCCCACATGAAGCCGAACCGGGACTGCCCCGGAGTGCCGAACAGGTAGAGCTTCAGGCTGCGGTCGATGGTCACACAGCCGAAGTCCATCGCCACCGTGGTGGTCGTCTTGGTCGACCGTATGCCCGGATCGTCTACGCCGATGCCGGCGCTGGTCATCTCGGCCTCGGTGGTCAGCGGCGCGATCTCGGAGATCGCTCCGACGGTGGTGGTCTTGCCCACCCCGAAACCACCCGCGATGAGGATCTTGACCGGCACGGGCGGCGCCGCCGGCGGCCGGTTGACCGGTCCGGTGTCGGCCGGCGGCCGGTACGGCGGCGGCGGGCCGGTCGGCGACTGCGGGCCGACGCGCCCGGACACCGGAGCGGCGCCCGATGCCGTGCCGTAGCGGGCGGTGGCGCTGTTGCCGGCGAGACCCCCGATCGGGACGCCCGGCCATTCAGGAGATCGCACGAAGTCCATCAATCACTCGCAGGATGAGGTCGGGGTCGAGGGCGTCGTTCGCGTCGGTCGCGTGCACGTCCAGGTGCCCGGCGGCCCGCAGGTCGCCCACCAGCACCCGGGTCACGCCGAATTGCAGCCGGGTCCGGGCGGAGAGTTCGGCCACCGAGATCGGGTCGGCGCAGAGCGCGATGATCGCCTGGAGCTCCGGTGCCAGCAGGCCGACGGGCGAGCCGGTCCAGCGGGTGCCGTCCCGGCGCAGGGTCACCTGTGTCTCCAGCCCGATCGCCGGATCCGCGCCGGCCACCCGTCCGGCGGTGAGCACGAACGGCCGCAGGCCGGTCGGGACGCCGTCGTCGGGTTCCGGCTCCGGCGCCGCCGGCGCGCCGCCCCCACCCGGGTGCGGCGTGCGCAGGTAGGGGCGGATCCGTACCCCGGGCTCCGGGTCCGGGTCCTCGCCGGCGACGTCGGGAGTCACTGCTGAACGGCGTTCTTCAGCTCGGCGATCAGTCGCGGGGTGAGCGCGCCACCGGCCCGCCCGGCGAAGAGGGTCATCTCGTACGCGACGGTGCCCAGGTTCGCCGAGCGGTCGGCGACGACGCCGAGCACGGAACCGCTGCTGATGGCGCTGATCAGCAGGTACCCGTCGGCCATGTCGACGATCACCCGGTTGAGGCCGCCGAGCGCGTACCAGCTGGCCGCGCCTCCGGCGAGGCTGGTCATGCCGGAGACCACGGCGGCCAGGCGCTCCGCGTTGGAGCGGTCCTTGATGGCCGACATGGCCATCAGCAGCCCGTCCGAGGAGACCGCGATCGCCTCCAGCACCCCGGCGGTGCTGGATGTGAAGGAGTCCAGCAGCCAGTTGAACGTGCGGGCCTCGGGGCTGAGGTCCCCGGTGGTGCCCGGCTGGGTCTGGTCGACGTTGTCGTGCAGGAAGGGGCTGGTCACCGTGATGATCCTTCTTCGTTCCGACGATCTGGGCTGACTTCGCGGAGAGCGCGGGCGACGCCCGCCTCGAACTCGGTGATGAGGGCGCGCACCTCGGTCGGGTCGCCGAGCTGCGGGCTGGCCGGTCGGTGTGGCGGCGAGACCGTCAGGTTCGCCCCGGGCACCCGGCGGCTCAGCCGGGGACGGCTGTGGGCGGTCCCGCCGGTGTCCGCCACGGCAGGGCCGAGGCCTCCGGGGGTGGCGGGCAGGTCGACGGTAGCGCTGGGATCGGCCGCCGTGTGCCCCGCGCTGGCGGGCGGCTCGGTGACCGTCCGCATCGACCAGTGCTCGGCGGGGCGGCCGGCGGCCGGTGCGACGCTCGACTCGGCCCGGCGTACGCCGGACTGGAACGCCTCGACCAGCGCGCGGGCAGCGTCCGGGTCGGCGCTGGTGGCGTCGACCGGTCGGGTGGGCGCGGCGGTGGCGGGAAGGCTCGCGCCGGGCACCCGCTGCCGGACGCGGGGAGTGGCGGACGCCCCCGCCGGGGCGGTGCTCTGTCCGACGGGGGCGGGCTGCGGTGTCGTGGGCGCGGTCGTGGCGGGGTCGGCCGACTCCCGAGCGCCGAAGGCGTCCCAGGACTCGCCGGATTCCAGGCTACGGGTGGCCCGGCTGAGCAGATCCGTGTCGAACCCGGCCGGCGCGGCGGCGGTCGGTGTGGCGAAGGCTGGTTCGGCGACGGCCGGCTCGGCGGCCGGCGGTGCGGTGACGGCCGGTGCCGCGACGGCTCCCCGGGCGCGGGCTCCTCGGGCGGAGTCGAGAGCCGGCCGTCGGCCCCGGTCCGGTACGGCGGCCCGGGCGACCGTCGCCCCGGCCCGGTCGGCGCGACGCAGCACCAGCGACGCCTGGGGGATCTCGACCTGCGCCGTCACCCCGCCACCCACGGTGGCGGTGAGGCTCACCTCCCAGCCGTGCCGGCGGGCCAGCCGGCCCACCACGAAGAGGCCGAGCACCTCGGTCGGCGCGAGGTCGAGACGTTCACGCCGGGTGAGCCGCGCGTTCTCCTCGGCGAGCCGCTGTTCGCTCATGCCGATGCCGTGGTCCACCACGGTGATCCGGGCGCCCCGCCCGGCGGTCTCGCCGGCCACGAGGACCCGGGTGTGCGGCGGGGAGAAGACCGTCGCGTTCTCCATCAGCTCGGCGAGCGCCAGGACGAGGTCGCCGACGATGGCCGGTGCGGCGGCGACGCCCGCCGGCACCTGCACCTCGACGCGGGTGTAGTCCTCGATCTCACCGAGCGCCAGCCGGACCACGTCGGCCAGCGGCACGGGCGCGGTGTGTGCGTCGGCACCGGCCGAGCCGGAGAGCACCACGAGGCTGCCGGCGTTGCGCCGCAGTCGGCTGGAGATGTGGTCGAGCCGGTACAGGTGCTCCAGCCGGCCCGCGTCGGCCTCCTGCTGCTCCAGCCGGTCGATGAGCGCGAGTTGCCGGCTCACCAGGTTCTGGGTACGCCGTCCGACGTGCCCGAACATCTGCGCCACGTTGCGCCGACCGGCGACCTGCCGCTCCACGAGTTGGGCCGCCGTGTTCTGCACCCGGTCGAATGCCCGGGCCAGTTCACCGATCTCGTCGCTGGACCGGATGACCACCGGTTCCAACCGGACCGGCTGGACGCGCTCCGTCTCGTCGTCGGTGACCCGGACCAACTCCGCCTCCGCGACCCGGGCGACCCGGTCGGCGGAGCGGGTGAGCTGGGTCAGCGGTCGGGCCACCGTACGCGCCACCGCGGCGCTGAGCAGCACTACCAGCGCCAGGATCAGGGCCGCTGCCGCGCCCACCAGGTACGCGGCGGTGAGCGCCCGACGCTGGTCGGCCTTCACCTCGGCGAGGACATCGGCGACGATCTTCTTCTCGACGAACTGGCCGAGCCGGATCATCGTGCGGACGGCCGGGAAGAGCGCCTCCATCGGCACGTCGCGGACCGCGCCGGCCGGGTCCCGGGCGCTGGTGATCAGGAAGTCGGGGCTGGTACGGGCGGCCACCGCGGCGTCGTTGAGCTGAGCCACCTTGAGCTGTTCGGGAGTGATCAGGCTGCGGAAGCGCGCGTTGTCGACCTGGAGTGCGGCGATGCACGCCACGTAGCCGGCGGTGGTGTCCGGAGTACCGATCGCCTTGACCAGGATGCTCAGGGTGGCGCAGGCGCCGATGCCCTCGTCCGCGCGCAGCAGCCCGTCTAGGGCGAGCACCTGGCGGCCGGGCAACGTCTCGGTGTCCACGCTGAAGACCAGCCGGAGCGACCCGATCAACTCTCTGTTGACCGGCCCGAAGGCGTCCATGACCTGGCCCGGGTTCGCGGTTCGGGCCAGCACCCCCCGGCGCAGGTCGACGAGCCTGGACACCCCGTTGAGCGCGTGGTCGACCTGCTCGGTCATCGCGTCGCCGCCGTCGGCCCGCAGATCGGCCACCCGGTCGTCGACGTCGGCCGCCTTGCGGGTCACGTCGGAGCGTTCGACCTGGCCGAGGAGGAAGCCGATCGACAGGATGCGCTCCTGCTGAAGGTCCTGCACGAGGCTGCCGACCCGGCTGGCGAGCCGTACCTGGTCGGTGATGTCGGCGGCGCGTTGCGCGGCGGCCACCCGGTCGAGCACGACGGGCACCGCGAGGCCGACCATGCTCAGCAGGGGAATCACCACGAGCAGCGCGAGCTTCCCGCGGATCCGGAGCCTAGCGAGCAGCATCGAAGGGCCCCCACTGCTCGGCGACCGGTTCGTGGGCCGCGCCCACCGGTTGCAGCGTCCGGGTGTCGGTCGCGGCCGGCGGCTGCCAGGGGTCGCCGGGCGGCGGGGCGACCGGGCTCGCGGCGTCCGGGGTGGCGACCCGCCGACCTGCCCGCCGACCGGCGGCGACCAGCAGCCAGGCGAGCCAGGCCAGGACCAGCGCGGCCACCGTGCCCGCCCCGACGGCCAGCCACCGGTCCCGGGTCAGTCCGTCGATCCGTTCGGTGAGCAGGGTGTCCAGTTCACCGAGGATGACGGGCTGAAGCTGCCGTGCGGCGTTGCGCGAGTTGAGCGCGGTGGCCCCCAGTTGGCCCTGGTCGACGGTGCCGGACGCGCTCGGCGTCGAGTACAGGGCCAGCGCCTCCACCGACCGCTGGTAGGCGTCGAGCGGGGTCAGCACGTTGGCCCCCAGGTCGGTGCTCTCCGAGTTGTCCACGGCGGAGCGCAGGTTGTCGACCACGTCGGTCGCGGGCGACAGGGCGGACACCCGCAGCCCGGTCAGCTCCATGAGGGTGCGGGGCCGCGTGGCGGCCGGTCGCCGGCCGGCGAGCGTGCCCAGGTCGGCGAGCCGGCCGGCGGCCACCACCGCCTCGGGCAGTTCCTGGCCGGCGCTGTCCTGCAGGAAGAACGAGTCGGCACCGGGGTCACGGATCAGCCCCGAGCTCTCCCGGACCTTGCGGTGCAGGGCGAGCAGCAGGTCGGTGACCTCGCCGTACGCGGTGTAGGCGGCTTCCGGGTCGGCGGGGCTGCGATCGCGCAGCGCCTCCACTTTGGCCCGCAGGCCGGCCCACCGTTCCTGCGTGCGCAGTTCTCCGCCGATGCGCGCGTCCACCGCGGCGGCCTGCTCGACCGCGCGGGTCAGAGGCTCCCCGGGGACGGGGCGGCCGGCGACGGCACTGGTCTGGGCCTCCACCAGCGTCTCGGTGACCGGGGCCAGGGCGCGTAGGTACTCCACGCCGAGTCGTTCCCGCTCGGCCACGCTCCGGTCGTCGGCGGTGTGTCGCCAGGTGGACGCGAAGAGCGTGCCGACCGGCGCGAGCAGCGCGACGATGAGCAGCAACGGCAGCGAGCGGCCGAGCATGGACGTTCGTCGACGGGCCCGCGGCGCGGGGACTGTCATGGTGTTTCTCCTCCGGCGTCGGGCGGGGGATCGGCGCGGTGTCGGGGTCGCCGACAAGTCCCGTCCACCGGACCGGAAAACTAACCGAACCCCCAGGCGAGCCGGCCGGTCGGGGTGAGTCAGGTTTGCGTCAGTTCGAGCGATGTCACCGTTCGTCAGGGTTCCGGGCACGCTCTGTCCGATTCCCAGGTGTGACATGAAGGGATCGAGGGGGATATCCGCGAAAGATCGGAATTCACGCGATCCGAACTCAACTCACTGGCCCGCCATGGAGGATGCTCGGTCGCGCCGGCTCGGATCACCGATCGGGGCAACCGGACGGACGTACGGCGGATCTCAGCCAACGCTCAGGCTGCGAGCCGTACCGTACGCCGCATGAGATCGCCGTCGCCGGCCGCGTGGTTCCGGCGTGCCCTGCCCACCCGCCGTCGCGTGATCGCCGCGGCGGTGGTCGCCGTGCTGCTGGTGGTCGCCGTCACCTGGGCGGTGTGGCCGCAGGGATCGGGCGTACGCACCCAGAGCGCGATGCTCACCGTCCGCTCCGGACCGTCCGGTGACCAGCCCGTGGACCTGGACACGACCCTCTACCTCCCGCCCGGCGCGTCGTCCGGTCGGAAGGTCCCCGCGGTCCTGCTCGCGCACGGTTTCGGCGGCACCAAGGAGTCGGTGCGCTCGGACGCCGAGGAGTTCGCCGGACGTGGGTACGCGGTGCTCACCTGGACCGCGCGGGGTTTCGGCCGCAGCGGCGGCGAGATCCATCTGGACAACCCGGACTACGAGGTGCGCGACGCCGAGCGGCTGCTGGACTGGCTGGCCGCCCGGCCCGAGGTGCGTACCGACGCCCCCGGCGACCCGAAGGTCGGCGTGGTCGGCGGCTCGTACGGTGGCGGGCTCGCCCTGCTGCTGGCCGCCCAGGACCGCCGGGTGGACGCGATCGTCCCCATGATCACCTGGAACGACCTCTCCCGCGCCTTCCTGCCGGAGAGCACCGGCGGCGCGCCGACCGAGGGTGTGTTCAAGAAGGGCTGGGCCGGTCTCTTCTTCGGCGGGGGCGGCAACGTGGGCAGCGGCCCGGCCGGGCTCGCCGGTACGACCGCCGCCCAGCCCGAAGGAGCGCCCGCGTCCGCCGGCCCACCGAGCCCGGGGCCGGGCGCCGGTCCTGGAACCGCGTCCGGTGGCCTCCCGGCCGGTGCCGCGGACCCGTCCTGCGGGCGGTTCGCCGCCGACGTCTGTGCCGCGTACCTGCGGATCGCCACCACGGGCCGGGCCGACCAGGCGGCCGTGGACGTGCTGCGCCGCTCCAGCCCGGCGGGTGTGCTGGACCGGATCAAGGCCCCCACCCTGCTGGTGCAGGGCGAGGCGGACACGCTCTTTCCCCTCGGCGAGGCGGACGCGAACGCCAAGGGGATCGCCGCCGCCGGCACCCCGGTGCGGGTCGCCTGGTTCACCGGCGGGCACGACGGTGGCACCGGCCCCCGTTCGGATTCGGACCGGGTGAAGTTCCTGACCGTCCAGTGGCTCGACCACTACGTCAAGGGCGAGGGCGACGCGCCCGGCGACGACTTCACGTGGTCCCGGATCGCCGGCTTCGACGCGCTCGACCGGGGTCTGGTCGCCACCGGCTTCCGCCGCGCCGACTACCCGGGCCTCGCCGGCAACGCCCGTCGGGAGGTGGTGGTCGCCGGTCCGGCGCAGCCGATCGCGAATCCGCCGAACGGCAACCCGGCCGCCATCTCCTCGATCCCGTTCGCCGGTGGCCTCGCCTCCCTGCTCGACGGTGTGGCCGGCGACATCCCCGGCCAGCACGCCCGCTTCGAGTCGGCGCCGCTGACCGAGGCCGTGGACGTGGCCGGCGCGCCGACCGTGACCGTGCGGGCCGCCTCGCCGACCGGTGAGGCGGTGCTCTTCGTCAAGCTCTACGACGTCGACAAGGACGGGGCCGCCACCCTGCCGAACGGGCTGGTCGCCCCGATCCGGCTCAGCGGTCTGCCGCAGCGGGTGCAGGACGCCCGCCCGGTCACCGTGACGCTGCCCGGGATCGTCCGCCGGATCGAGGCTGGCCACCGGCTGCGCCTGGTGGTCGCCAGCTCCGACCAGGCATACACCACGCCCGCCGCGCCCACCGTCTACACGGTGGCCGCGGACGGCGCGGTCACCCTGCCGACCGTCGACGGCGAGCCCATCGGAACCGCGGCGACCGTCTGGCGCTGGGTGCTCGCCGGCCTCCTCGCCGCCATCGTGCTCGGGCTCGTCGTGGTCGTCGCCGTGGTCCGCCGCCGACACCGTCGCCAGGACCGGTCGGTGCATCCGGAGTACGCGGACACGCCGCTGGCCGTGCGGGCGCTGCGCAAGGAGTACGCGGACGGCTTCGTCGCGGTGTCGAACGTGGACTTCGAGGTGCACCCGGGCCAGGTGGTGGGCCTGCTGGGGCCCAACGGCGCGGGCAAGACCACCACCCTGCGGGTGCTGATGGGGCTGACCCAGCCGACCGCCGGGGAGATCTACGTCTTCGGTCGTCGGCTGGTACCCGGCTCGCCCGTGCTGTCGAGGATCGGCGCGCTGGTGGAGGGGCCGGGGTTCCTGCCGCACCTCTCCGGCCTGGCCAACCTCAGGGCGTACTGGCGGGCCACCGGGCGGCCGGCCGAGGACGCGCACTTCGACCAGGCGTTGGAGATCGCCGGGCTCGGCGACTCGGTGCACCGGAAGATCAAGAACTACAGCCACGGCATGCGTCAGCGGCTCGCCATCGCCCAGGCCATGCTCGGTCTCCCCGAGCTGCTGGTGCTGGACGAGCCGACCGACGGGCTGGACCCGCCGCAGATCGCCGAGATGCGCCGGGTGCTCCAGCGGTACGCCACCGACGGCCGGGCGGTGCTGGTCTCCAGTCACCTGCTCGCCGAGGTGGAGCAGACCTGCACGCACGCGGTGGTGGTCAACAAGGGCCGGATCGTCGCCTCCGGGCCGGTCCAGGAGATCGTGGGCGAGTCGCCGAGCGTCCTGTTCGACGTCACCGATCCGGAGGCGGCTCGGGCGGTGCTGGACCGGCTGCACGGCGTACGGGTGCTGCCGGAGAGCGACGGGCAGCTCGTCGTCGACACCAACGGCACGGCTCGCAGCGAGGTGGTGGCCGAGCTGGTACGCGCCGGCATCGGAGTGGACCGGGTGGTGCCCCGGCGGCGCCTGGAGGACGCGTTCCTCGCCCTGGTGGGCGAGAACTCTCGGGGAAGCGGTGACCGGTGATGGCTGGATCTTTCGTCGAAGCGCCGGTGGGCGTCACCGATCCGGCCGGCGCGGCCCTCGGCTACCGGCCGTCGGCCACCATGCCCTTCGGGGCGGAGTTCCGCCGGCAGGCATCCCGGCGGCGAACCCAGCTCGCGCTCGGGTTCATGGTGCTGCTGCCGCTGATCATCCTGATCGCCTTCCAGTTCAACTCCGGTGGCGACGACGACAACGGCAACAACGAGTTCGCCAGCCTTGTCGACCTGGCCACCTCGGGCGGGCTCAACTTCACCCTCTTCTCGATCTTCGTGTCGGCGTCGTTCCTGCTGGTCGTGGTCGTCGCGCTGTTCTGCGGCGACACGGTGGCCAGCGAGGCGAGCTGGGGGAGCCTGCGCTACCTGCTGGCCATCCCGGTGCCCCGGGCACGACTGCTGACGGTGAAGCTGGTGGTCGCGCTCGCGTACTCGAGTCTGGCCCTGGTGCTGTTGGCCGGCACCGCCCTGCTCGCGGGCACCCTGCGCTACGGCTGGTCGCCGCTGCGCAGCACGGTGGCCGCCGAGCTGGAGCCGGGCGAGGGGCTGCTCCGGCTGCTCGCGGTGCTCGGCTACCTGGCGGTCGTACTCCTGGTGGTGGCCGGCCTGGCGTTCCTGCTGTCGGTGACGACGGACGCCGCGCTCGGCGCGGTCGGTGGCGCGGTCCTGCTGTGGATCCTGTCCAGCATCCTGGACCAGATCACCGCCCTGGGCGCGCTGCGGGACTTCCTGCCCACCCACTTCAGCACCGCCTGGCTGGGGTTGCTGTCCACGCCGGTGCAGACCGACGACGTGGTACGCGGCTGCATCTCGGCGATCAGCTACGCGACGCTGTTCTGGGGGCTGGCGTTCTGGCGCTTCACCCGCAAGGACATCACGTCGTAGGTTCGCGCCAGGCGCTGACCCCGATCCGGCCGGTGTTGCCCACGTCGATCGGGCCGTCCGGGTCGACCTCCTCGGCCGGCTGACCTGCGGCGGGAGCCACCGTCAGGTACGCACCGTCGGTGGCGACCACCGTCGAGTCGGTCACCAGGTTGCGCCAGAGGACGGAAGCGATGGCCCGTTCGCCTCTTTGCAGCGTGATCGGCTGCGGCGGCTGGTCGAAGCCGGACGTGATGTCCTTCGCCCCGTTCTGAACCGCCAGAATGATCGGCTTGCGCTGCTCGTCGAGGACCCACACCGTCGGGTATCCGTTGAGCCGGTACGGGCGGTCACCGCAGTTGACCAGCTCCAGGCCGAGGGCGCGCAGCCCCATCGCGGCGTCCCCGCCGGTCGACCGGATGCGGACACCGGATGCCGGGCACTCGGCAACCGGCGTGGTGCCCGCCTCGGGCGCGGTCGTGGTCTTGGGCGGCGGGCCGGTGGGGTCGCCGCCCTGCCCCGCGTGATCGCGCGGCACGCAGGCGCTGAGAGCGAGAACCAAGACGGCCGCCGCACCGATGTGTCGCCCGCTGGCGCTCCGGAAGATCATCCCCCGATCCTCGCGCACCGACCCGGCCCGTTGGTGCCCGGCCTTGTCGCCGCTCGCGCTAGATCGCCGCTGTGCGCCTGCCGGTGCTCAAGATCCGCGCAACTTCCCTGTTGTTGCTGCTTGCGGCGCCCGGGAGGCAGCAACAACCCTGATGTTGTGCGGATCTTCGGGCGCTGAGGGGCTGGGGTGTGGTTACCGGGCGGCCGATGCCAGGATCTCCTCCAGATTGTCGGTCATCCCCCTCGGCCCGTCGCGCGATCTGCACGGTGGGGACCGAAGTGCTGCGCAGTTCGGCCATCTGGGACGTCGTCGTCCGGCTCGCACAGCCTGTCGGAGTGGCGGGTGGGCAGGGCGCAGCGGGGGCTGCCGGGTCAGGCAGCACCCTCCGGTGGCCCGCCACCGAGTCGGCCGCGGCGTTCGAATTCCAGCAGATCGGCGAGGTCCTGCTCCTCCTGTTGACGGGCCTCCTCCGCCTGCTTCTCGCGGCGCCGTTGATCGTATTCGGCATACACGTGCCCGACTCGGGCCTCGGCGTCAGTGGCCGAAATTCCGCCAGCGCCGGCCAGCACCTGCCGTTCATTGAAGGTCAGGAACGCG
The DNA here is from genome assembly GCF_040608555.1 of Micromonospora sp. NPDC005172. Taxonomy (NCBI): domain Bacteria; kingdom Bacillati; phylum Actinomycetota; class Actinomycetes; order Micromonosporales; family Micromonosporaceae; genus Micromonospora; species Micromonospora sp. NPDC005172. Next base: position 10,721 of record NZ_JBEXIL010000020.1, on the reverse strand, counting down.
TCGGCGCGCTGAACCCATTCCGCCATCAGGATCTGCTGTCGGCGGCGCGCCCGGTCCTCGGCGAAGTCGAGGAACATCGTGGTCAGGCGATTCAACTCGCTGATCTCGTCAGCGGTCAGGTAGTTCTTGGAGACAGCGATGTCCGCCTTGCGTACTTGCTGGCCCCGCCAGGTGGTCAAGCCCATGGTGGGTGAACTCGGGTCGGCCCGCTTCACCATCAGCTCACCAGCGGTGTGGCCGGTGACCGCGTAGATCAACTTGTTCTGGATGGTGGCGAAGAAGGTCCTGGCGGTATCGCTGGTCCCGGAGTAGTCGGCGCTGGTGGCGGCGAAGATGTCGCGGACCTTCTGGTAGAAACGCTTCTCGGACGCCCGGATGTCCCGGATGCGTTCCAGCAGCTCGTCGAAGTAATCCGCAGCGGCGGCGTCCTTGAGCCGCTCGTCCTGCATGGCGAAGCCTTTGACCAGGTATTCCGACAGCACGGTCGTGGCCCATTGGCGAAACTGCACCGCGCGGGGTGTGGTCACCCGGTAGCCGACAGCCAGGATCATGTCGAGGTTGTAGACCTTGACCTCGCGCCGCACCTGCCGCGTGCCCTCGATTCGAACCATCAACTCAGAGTTGATAGTTGCCTCGGTCACTTCTCCATCGGCCAGCACCCGGGACAGGATCTGCTCGATGTTCTGCACCGAGGTGCCGTACAGCTCGGCCATCTGGGCCTGCGTCAGCCAGACCGTCCCCTTGGTCGCCCGAAGCTGGACGACCGAGCTGCCGTCGTCGGCGCGGTAGAGGATCAGCTCGCCAGCAGGATCAGTCATCCGTGGCTCCTTCGGTGAGGGCTCGGGTGATCCCGGTGGCGTCGAACCGGGCGGGCTGGAAGTCGGCGGCTGAGGCGAGGCCGAGCAATTCCAGTCGGTCACCGTGTTCGGGATGGCCGGGATCGGTCAACACCTCGACAAGTTCCGCGTAGCCCCAGACGCCGCCACAGTCCTCCGGCGGAGCCGCCCGCCGCCCGCCCGTGCAGCGGGGATACCCGACCGGTTGTCGGTCCAGCATCTTCTCCACGGCGATCTCGTGTGTCCAGTTGTCGCCGAGGTCGTACGTGTACCTGAATCGGTCGCCGACGCCGGGCGCGACCTGTTCCAGGGTGACCGGGGCTTCGGCGCGGTAGCCCAACTCCCGGTCGGCGACCCCGAAGTCGCCGTAGGGGGTCTCGAAGACGTGCAGGTGGGCGTCGTCCCAGCCGAAGGCCACCTGGATGATGTGGTGCAGGTCGGCCAGGCTCGTGTCGGCGGGCAGTTCCAGACGCCGCCAGATCGGGGGCTTCGCCCCCCGCAGACTCACCTTGAGTTGGTAGATGGGCGCGGCCGGCGCGGTTTTTCTCCGCTTCGCCGGCAGCTTCCGCCCAGCAGTGCGCCGTCGTGCGCGGGTTTGGATCTGCTGCGCCTGCCCGGCGATCTGGCTGATGATGTCCAGCAGTTCGAGGGTGGTCTGACGGGTGTCTGCGTCGTGCTCGGCTGGTGGGCGCGTCGGCTCGGGCAGCGTGCTGATCCGGGCTCGCAGCAGCAGCGCGAGCAGGTGGTAACCCGGCCCGTCCTCATCCTCGCCGTCGAACTCGTCGTCGAACTCCGCGGGGTCGCGTTCCTGGTCGTGGTCTGCGCGGGCGTCGAGGGCCCGTTCGACCTGCCACCGAAAGTCGGCCGGGTCCAACAGTTCCTCGGCGATCGTCAGACCGGCACGGCGGCCGTTCTGCTGGATGGTGGTGACAACCTCGGCCAGGGCGTCAGCGGGAAAGAACACGATATCGGCAGCCGCGTCACAGTGGAGGTGGTCGACGTGGACGACGAACCCGTACGAGCGCCCCGCCCGCTCGAAGGCGCAGACGAGCATGGAGGCGCTGCCCGCCGGGTCGGCGAACCGCCGACATGGGCCGACCCGCACGGGCTGGCGTAGCTCACTGGCCCAACTCGGCGCTTCGACGCCCGCGTCCATCAGACGCCGGGCGGCGGCCGCTGCGACGGTGCCCTCCCGGACGGCGTCGATCGCGAGCAGTACGGCGAGCGCCTCCGGCGTGCCGATCTCGGCAACGGCCGGCAGCATGCCATCGTTGAGAGCCTCGGTGAAGTCTTCGCCGGCAAGATCACCGGCGGACAGGAAATTCGCGGCAAACAACTCGGCCTCGACGGGATCGTCCGTCTTGATCAGGTGTGCACCCTCGCCGACCAGGTCGACGATGAAGCTCTGCGGGTCGACGTCGGCGCCCGAACACGCCGGGCAGTCGCACTGTTCGACGTCGGTGAGCTGGGCACGACGAACAACCTGCTGCCCGGACCGGCTGGGCTTGGCGCGCTTACGGCGGCGACTCTCGGGGCTCATCCGAGCATGTTTCCACGACCGCCCGGGTGGCTTCACACAACTCGCCGGGGTGGTCGGCGCGCAGCGCACAGCGGGCACCGCCGGGTAGGCGGTTGTCGCACCAGACGCGGGTACGCAGGAACTGCCGGTCCTCCTCGCTGAGCGTCGTCTCGCCGAAGTCGATGGCGAGCACATGACCGAGGGAGTGGCGCAGCGCCATGGCCAGCGCCGCAGCGTCGTCGATCCGGTGCAGGGTGGTCGGCAGGTGAATGATCCAGTGCGGTTCGGTCATCGGGACCACCGGTTGTTTGGTGCGGTCGAGACGGCGCGGACGAGCTGGGGAAGCAGTAGCCGGATGGGCTGGTAGATCACAGTGGACCGCCTTCCGTTCGATGCTGGTTGCGGGCGGCGCCGGGGCGGGCGGGGTCGGCCGGCACGCCCGCGCGTGACGTACCGGCCGGAGCTCAGCACCCACCCCGGGCCCTTTCCTTCCCACGCAGGTCCGCGGGCAGGTTCAGGTGGTGGCGGGTTCCGCGCCGGACAACCCGCCGGTGTACGACGTGAGCGCGGCGACCGCCGCGGAAAGGCTCTCGGTCATCAGCCCGAGCTGGTCGGCAGCCCGGTGCCACTGCCCGGCCGCGGTCTCGGTCGCCGGGTCGTTGGTCGAGTCGTGCTGGTCGGTGTCGAGGAGCTGCCGCCCAGCAGTGGTGATCCGGGCCGGGAGCGCGCCGATCCGGTTGGCCGCACCGGCCAACTGGTCTCGGACGGTGTCCAGCACCTCGACCAGAGCGCCGATGGTGGCCCGACCCTGATGGCCGGCGTCGGTGCGGAGCAGGTGGACGCCGTCACTGAGCTGCCGTTCCGCGTCACCGGCCAGGTCGAGCGCATCCTCGCCGCTGCGCCGCGCCAGCCGGATCGCCGGATGGGCGCAACCCGCCCCGGTCCGTTCCAGCAGCACAGCGGCGGCGGCGACGGCGAGGTACGTCTCGCGCAGCTCCGCCGTCACCTGCTCCACGGACCAGATCGCGCTCGCCGCCGGCACTTCCGTCTCGGTCTCCGACACGGTCACGGGTGGACTCCTCTCGTGGGGTTACGGGGGATGCCGGGGCAGCGCCACAACCAGCCCAGCTCGGGTCCTGGACCACCTTTGAGCGCTGCCCCGGCTTCAAACCGGGCAAAGCCCGGAGGGTGAACCAACCCTGGTGCCAACCCGGACGGCTCACCTTCATGCTATTGCACCTAGTGACATAGGTCAACCAAGTTGTTGAGGCGCGAACTCGTGTCGTGATCAGATGGGATTGCCAACCCGGAAGGAACACCGATGCCCGCAATCCCTTTGAGCTATGCAGACATCGCGGCTGACATCGCCGCCCGGATCAGGAGCGGGGAGTACGGGCCAGGTACCAAGATTCCGTCATACGCGCAGCTCAGTGACCTGTACTCGGTGTCGGTATCCACTGCGGCTCGCTCGGTGGCACTCTTACGCGATCGGGGTGTCGTTGTTGGCGCTCCGGGGCGGGGAGTGTTCGTTCCCGAGCCAGACTCTGACGAGGCCGACGGCTAAATAATGCGTAGGTCGGTAGCCGCTTGCCCCACATTCGGGGCAGCTCGACAGGGTGTGCGGGCACCACGCCAGCCGGTACGTTGAGGGTTCGGGAGCGCTCCCAATGCGCGAGAGTCACTGGGGTGTCGGTCAAATCAGGGCAAAGTCGCAATTACAGCATTGCGCCTCAGGTTCTCCCGCCGGGGATTTTCCCACTAGCAAAGAACTTATTAACATCGATGCCTTGAGGCCCCACCATGGAAGAGATCTGTTCCCTTCGATGGAGGTCTCCATGAACGTCTCTCGGCTCGGCGGGCCGATCCTGTCCCTGTTCCGCATCGTGATCGGCCTGCTGTTCACGCTGCACGGCCTCTCGTCGGTCTTCGGGTTGTTCGGCGGCAACCCGATGACCGGCAAGGCGGTACCGCTCGGCACCTGGCCGGGCTGGTGGGCCGCCCTGATCCAGCTCATCTGCGGCGCGCTGGTGCTGGTCGGACTCTTCGCCCGACCAGCCGCGCTTCTCGCGTCCGGCTCGATGGCGTACGCCTACTTCGTCGTGCACCAGCCGGACGGCCTGCTGCCGCTGTACAACGGCGGTGAGCAGGCGGCCCTCTTCTGCTGGTCGTTCCTGCTGGTCGCGGCGCTCGGGTCGGGCCCGTGGGCGCTCGACGCGCTGCTCTTCAAGCGGCGCGTCCAGGTGCCGTCGATGGCCGAGCCCAGCCCGGTGAACGCCTGACCGCACGCTCACTGCGCGTCGCCGGAGCCTAGGCGAATCGGCTCCGGCGACGCGCGCGTGGGTGCAGGGGTCAGGCCGTCGGTCGGGATGTGAGGACCGCGTCCAGGAGGCCGGGGTAGAGCGTGTCCACCTCGTCGCGGCGCAGTCGGACCAGGCGGCTCGTGCCGGCGGCCCGGGTGCGGGTCAGGCCGGCCTCGCGCAGCACCTTGAGGTGGTGGCTGCGGGTCGCCTTGGAGACGCCGAAGTCGAAGCTGCCGCAGGCGGCCTCACCGCCGTCGGCGAGCGCCCGGACGATCTGCAACCGCACGTCGTCGGCGAGTGCGGCCAGCACGGCGGTGACCGGTACGGCGGTCAGGTCGGGTTCGTGCAGCTCCATGTGACCAGTCTAACCCTTGTTCGACAACGATCGAACAACACCCTATGGTCGGTGTCGTTGGTTCGAAGATACTCGAACAGGAGCTGACGATGCGATCCCGCGCCGCCGCCTACCCATTGCTCGCCGCGCTCGCCTGGGGTGCGATGTTCCCGATCCTGGCCACCGCGCTGACCACTGTCGACCCGCTCAACCTGACCACCGCCCGCTATCTGTTCGCCGCCGTCATCCTGGTCGGCATCCTGCTGCTCCGCGAGGGGTCGGCCGCGCTGCGGCTCGGCGGTCGGGGAGCCGAGGTAATGGTGCTGGGCGTCGTCGGCTTCGCCGGTTTCAACCTGCTCACCAACCTGGCTCTCGAACACGCCGCCCCGCAGCAGGTCTCCCTCTTCGTGGCGACCACCCCGATCATCACCCAACTGGTGCGGTGGGCCCGGGACGGCGTACGACCGAAGCCCTTCCTGCTGGCCCTCTCCCTGGTGGCGCTCCTCGGAGTCGGCCTGGTGATCACCCGCGGGAGCCTGGCCGGGCTCGGCCAGTTCGGTCTCGGCGGCCTCATGATGATCGGCGCGGTGCTCGGCTGGGCCATCTACACCCACGGCGCGACCCGGTTCGGCGCCTGGTCGCCGCTGCGTTTCACCACGCTGACCGCGCTCGCCGGCACGGCCGCCATGCTGGCCGCGAGCATCGGCGCCGACGCCGTCGGGTGGCAGCACGCGCCGGCGGCCGCGGACCTCGTGGCGATCACCCCGCAACTGGCGTACGCCGTGCTCGTCGCCGCAGTCGTCGCGGTGCTGGCCTGGAACACCGGTGTGCAGCGGCTGGGCGCCGCCAACGCGGCCCTGTTCATGAACCTGGTCCCGGTGACCACCTTCGTCGTGCAGATCGCCCGTGGCTACCGTCCGGAGACGGTCGAGCTGGTCGGGGCGGCGATCACCATCGCCGCGCTGGTCGCCGCGAACCTCGCCGCGCGGACCCGTCCCCGGCCCTCGCCGCCGCCCCGGCCGACGGCGGTCACCGACCCCGGCGCGGTGGTCGACCCAGTGGCGGTGGCGCACCGCTGACCCACTGGCTGGGATGCCCGGTGGAGGCGCCGGGCAACGTTGCCTAGACTCGACGGCACAACTGCATACCTCATCCAGAGGGGCTGAGGGATACGGCCCGACGACGCCCCGGCAACCACCCCGCGCGCTCACCGCTGAGCGACCCGCGGGGCAGGTGCCAATTCCGTCCCCGCCGCACCGTGCGATGCGGGGAAAGATGAGAGGACCCTCGACATGACGTCGACGCTCGCCGCCTCCGGCATCGACACCTCCGCCAGCCCCGCCCGTGCCCTCGTCTGCCGCGCCTGTTCGGCCCGCTACCCGCTCGCCGCCCAGCACGCCTGCTACGAGTGTTTCGGCCCGCTGGAAGTCGACTACGACACCGCCGCGCTGGCCACCGTGACCCGCGAGCAGATCGAGGCCGGGCCGGACAACATCTGGCGGTACGCCGCGCTGCTGCCCGCCGGGCAGGACCCGGCCACCCGGGTCACCCTCGACCCGGGGCTGACCCCGCTGGTGGCGGCCCCGCACCTCGCCGCCGAGTTGGGCATCACCGCGCCGCTCTGGGTCAAGGACGACAGCGCCAACCCGACCCACTCGTTCAAGGACCGGGTCGTCTCGGTGGCGTTGACCGCCGCCAAGGCGCTCGGGTTCACCCGGTTCGCCTGCGCGTCCACCGGCAACCTGGCCAACTCGGTGGCCGCGCACGCCGCCCGCGCCGGCGTGCCCTCGATCGTCTTCATCCCCTCCGACCTGGAGCAGGGCAAGGTCATCACCACCGCCGTGTACGGCGGCGAACTGGTCGCCATCGACGGCTCCTACGACGACGTCAACCGGCTCTGCGGTGAGCTGGTGGAGACCGACGAGTTCGAGGACACGGCCTTCGTCAACGTGAACGTCCGCCCGTACTACGCGGAGGGTTCCAAGACCCTCGGCTACGAGGTGGCCGAGCAGCTGGGCTGGCGGATTCCCGCCCAGGTGGTGATCCCGATGGCCAGCGGCGAACTGCTCACCAAGATTGACAAGGCGTTCTCCGAGCTGGTCGAGATCGGCCTGGTCGACGCGCCGGCCGGCGGCTGGAAGGTCTTCGGCGCGCAGTCGGCCGGCTGCAACCCGATCGCCACGGCCCTGCACGCCGACACGGACACGATCATCCCGGTCAAGCCCACCGGCATCGCCAAGTCGCTCAACATCGGTGACCCGGCCGCCGGCCTCTACGCACTGGAGGCGGTGCGTCGCACCGGTGGCTGGATGGAGTACGCCGACGACGACGAGATCCGCGCCGGCATCCGCGACCTGGCCCGTACCACCGGGGTCTTCGCCGAGACGGCGGGCGGCGTGACCGCGGCAGTGTTGCGCAAGCTGGTCGAGTCCGGCCGGCTCGACCCGACGGCGGAGACGGTCGTCTTCAACACCGGCGAGGGTCTGAAGACCATCGACGCCGTGGCCGCACAGGTCGGGCCGACCCACCACATCAAGCCGTCCCTGCGTGCCGCCCGGGACGCGGGGCTTCTGGGCTGAATCCGCCCGGTGACTGGGTTTTCGCTGTGAGTGTGGAAAACCCGCCGCTCAGGACTTGACGGCAGGAACCGGACGGCGCAAGATGCTCCGTGCGGGAGGGCATTTCGCCGAAGACTTTTGAAGTTCTTGCGACCCAACGCCGGAGGCGTTGTGCGAATGCCCCTCCCGACCACGTCCGACAGGGCCAGCGAATAATCGCTGGCCCTGTCGCTTTTGCGGCTGTCAGGCTCACCGGCATGAGCATCACGATCGTGCCGTTCGACGGCACCGACCGGGCCGCGGTCGACGAGGCGTACCGGATCGGAGCGGCGGCCACCGAGGCCGACCTGCCCGACTTCCCACCGTCCTGCCGGCAACGCTTCGACGGGTTCTTCCACGCCCCGATGCCCGGCACCCGCTCGCTCTGGGCGCTGGCCCGCCTGGACGGTACGCCCGCCGGTTACCTCCAGCTCGACCTGCCGCAGCTCGACAACACCGACAACGCCACCGCCGAGCTGAAGGTCCATCCGGACCTGCGGCGTCGTGGTGTCGGCCGGGCCCTGCACGAGTACGGGGTACGCCTGCTGCGCCAGCACGACCGCAAACGGGTGACGGCGATGACGGTCTCCGCGCTGCCCGGCGGTCCGGCCCGACCGGTGGCGGGTCACGCGTTCGCCGCCGCGATGGGCGCGCACTCCGCGCTGGCCGAGGTGCGTCGCCGGCTGACCATCGCCGACATCGACCGGCTCGCGCTGCGGGCGGCCCTGGCCGACGCGCAGCCCCACGCCGAGGGCTACCGGTCCGTCTCCTGGCAGGGCACCACCCCACCCGAGTACGTCGCGGACGTCGCCTACCTGGACGGCCGGCTCATGACGGACGCGCCGCTGGGCGACGTGCAGTGGGAACCGGAACAGGTCGACGCCGAGCGCATCCGGGGCAACGAGCGCGCCCTGGACGCCCGGGGTAGGCGGCGCTACCACCTCGGGATGCTGCACGAGGCGTCGGGCCGGCTGGTCGCCTGGACCCTGCTCGACGTGGGCGCCTCCGTCGACTGGCACGCGTTCCAGCAGATCACCATCGTCGACCCGACCCACCGTGGCCACCGGCTGGGCCTCATCGCCAAGGCGGAGAACCTGCACCATCTGCTCACCCACGAGCCCGCGGTACGCGTCGTCGACACCTGGAACGCGGCCAGCAACAGCTACATGGTGGCGATCAACGAGCAGCTCGGCTTCCGCCCGGTGGACGCCTGGGACAACTGGCAGCTCACCCTCTGACGGGTATCCGCCCCTACTGCTCGCCGACCGGGCTGTTGCATGATGGCGGGCATGACGGAGACCCCGCATTCCCTGTACGACAGGCACGCCGACACCCTCAACCGTGCGCTGACCGCGATCACGGAGCGGGGCTACTGGTCCGCCTATCCCGAGTCCCCCAGCCCCCGCGTGTACGGCGAGACCGCCGCCGCCGACGGCAAGGCCGCCTTCGAGGCGTACCTCGGTGGTGACTTTCCGCTCGATCAGCCCGGCGCTGGCGGGCGGATCGCCACCGAGACGAGCCCGTTCGGGGTCGACCTGGCGGTGCGGTACCCGCACGCCGGCACCGACGAGCTGGTCACCGCCGCCTCCGCCGCGCTGCCGGCGTGGCGCGACGCCGGTCCGCAGGCCCGGGTGGGTGTCTGCCTGGAAATCCTCGACCGGCTGCACAAGCACATCTTCGAGCTGGCCAACGCGGTGCAGTTCACCAGCGGGCAGGCGTTCGTGATGGCGTTCCAGGCCGGCGGCGCGCACGCGCTGGACCGGGCGCTGGAGGCGCTGGCGTACGCGTACGCCGAGATGACCCGGCACCCGGGCACCGCCGGTTGGGAGAAGGCCGCCGGCAAGGGCGACCCGCTGCGGATGACCAAGACGTTCCACGTGGTCCCCCGTGGTGTGGCGCTGGTGATCGGGTGCAACACCTTCCCGACGTGGAACTCGTACCCCGGGCTGTTCGCCTCGCTGGTCACCGGCAACCCGGTGATCGTGAAGCCACACCCGCGCGCGGTGCTGCCGCTCGCGATCACCGTGAAGTACGCGCGGGAGGTCCTCGCGGAGGCCGGCTTCGACCCGAACCTGATCCTGCTGGCCGCCGAGGCGCCGGGCGAGAAGCTCGCCAGCGACCTGGCGCTGCACCGGTCCGTCAAGATTGTCGACTTCACCGGCTCCACCGAGTACGGCGACTGGCTGGAGACGCACGCCCGGCAGGCGTCGGTCTACACCGAGAAGGCCGGCCTCAACACCGTGGTGATCGACTCCACCGACGACTTCACCGGCATGTGCCGCAACCTTGGTTTCACCCTGACCCTCTACAGCGGTCAGATGTGTACCACCTCGCAGAACATCCTCATCCCGGCCGGGGGCATCGAGACCGACCAGGGGCACAAGAGCTTCGACGAGGTGGCCGGTGGAATCGCCGCGGCCGTCGGCAAGCTGACCGCCGACCCGGCCCGGGGTGTCGAGCTGACCGGCGCGATCGTCAACGACGGGGTGTTGGAGCGGTTGGCCGAGGTGACCAAGGTCGGCGAGCCGGTCCTGGAGTCGCGGACGGTGGCCCACCCGTCGTACGCCGACGCGGTGGTGCGTACCCCGACGATCGTCAAGCTGACCGCGGACGACGCCCAGACGTACGGCCGGGAGTGGTTCGGGCCGATCTCGTTCGCCATCGCGACCGACTCCACCGCGCACAGCCTGGAGCTGCTGCGCAGGACGGTCGGCGAGAAGGGCGCGCTCACCGCCGGGGTCTACTCGACCGACGAAGCGGTGCTGGACGCCACCGAGGCGGTCGCCGTCGAGGTCGGGGTGCACCTGTCCTGCAACCTCACCGGCGGTGTCTTCGTGAACCAGTCGGCGGCCTTCTCCGACTTCCACGGCAGCGGCGCCAACGCGGCGGCCAACTCGGCGTTGACCGACGGGGCTTACGTGGCGAATCGGTTCCGGATCGTGCAGTCGCGGCGGCCTGCCTGATCTTTGCTTGCGGTGGGGGTTTCCGGGGCGGTGCGTGATTGGTCGCGGTTGGGGTTTCCGGGGCAGCCCGCCCCGCTCCGGGCGGTCAGGCTTGATCCCTGCGCGGGGCGGGCCCGGAGCGGGAGTGGTCGCTCAAGCAGCTCATCGACCGGGTCGTCACGACCTACCGCAC
>NZ_JBEXIL010000019.1:0-121591 GCF_040608555.1 Micromonospora sp. NPDC005172 | reverse complement strand
GCGTGGGCGTGGGCGTGGGCGTGGGCGTGGGCGTGGGCGTGGGCGTGGGCGTGGGGCGCGGGGCGCGGGGCGCGGGGTGGGGCGTGGGGCGGGGCGGGGTTGGGTGGGGGAAGATTGCGTGGCGGTGGTCACAGCGGGCGGGACGGGAGGTGCGCGGTGAGCGACGAGTTCGACGTGGTGGTGGTGGGTGCGGGTCCGGCCGGAGCGGCCGCCGCGCTGACGGCCTGCCGGGCGGGTGCCAGCGTGTTGCTGCTGGACCGTGCCGACTTCCCTCGGGACAAGGCGTGCGGCGACGGGATCGCGGCGCACTCGGTGGACGTGCTCACCGAGCTGGGCGTGGCCGACGCGGTGGCCGGGTACGCCCCGTTGCCCGCGCTGCGGATGGTCGCGCCGGGCGGTCAGGCGGTGGCTCGGGCGCTGCCCCGGCCGGCGTACACCGTGCCCCGGGAGGTCTTCGACGCGCGACTGGTGGCTGCCGCGGTGGCCGCGGGCGCGCAACTGCGCCGACACAGCGTCCGGCGGGTCCAGCCGCGCGGCGATCGGGTGGTGCTCGACGGGGAGCTGTCCGGCCGGGTGGTGGTGGGCGCGGACGGGGCCGGGTCGGTGGTGCGCAGGGCCCTCGGTCATCCGGTCAACCCCGACCGGCACCTCGCGCTGGCCATCCGTGGGTACGCCCCCGCGCTGCCCGGCCCACCCGAGCAGCTCATCGTCACCTCGAAGGCGCGCTGGCCGGCGTACGCCTGGTCGTTTCCGATCGGTGACGGTCGGGCGAACGTCGGGTACGGGGAGGTGCTGCGTGGCGAGCCGCTGAGCCGGACGTACCTGCTGGACCGCCTGGCCGCGTTGCTGCCCGGCACCGACCTGTCGACGGTGACCGCGTTGCGCGCCCACCACCTGCCGCTGTCCACGCACCGGCCGACGCCGGGTCGGGACCGCACCCTGCTCGCCGGGGACGCCCTGTCGCTGATCAATCCGTTCACCGGGGAGGGCATCTTCTACGCGCTGCTCTCCGGTGCGCTGGCCGGGGCCGCGGCGGCCAGCGAGCCCGAGGCGGCGGCCCGCCGCTACGCCGCTGGTCTGCGTCGTCGCCTCGGCACCCACCTGCGCCACAGCTCGGTGGCCGCCTGGTTGGCACGGCGGCGTCGGGTGGTCGACGCGGCCGTGCGGGCTGCCCGTCGGGACGACCGGGTCTTCGACGATGTTGTCGAGTTGGGGCTCGGCGACGGGCGGCTCACCGCCCGTACGCTGGGCATGATCGGCATCGAACTGTCCGGCGGGGATCGCCCTCCGAAGGGGTGATCCGGCGGGAGGGTCGCTACGCTGCTAGGTGATGACGCTGCGGAACCTTATCTACTCCGTGTACGAGCGCCGGCTCACGGCAAAGCTCGCGGGCAAGCCGGTGCCCCGACACGTCGGAGTGATGTGCGACGGCAACCGCCGGTGGGCCCGGGAAATGGGCTACGTCGACCCGAACGACGGGCACCGGGTCGGCGCGGCGAAGATCAAGCACGTACTCGGGTGGTGTGACCAGGCCGGTGTCGGGCACGTCACCCTCTATCTGCTCGCCACCGACAACCTGCGCCGCCCGGCCAGCGAGCTGGATCCGCTGCTCCAGATCATCGAGGACCTGGTGGTGGAGCTGTCGGAGGAGGGCAATCCCTGGCGGCTGCGCATCGTCGGCGCGCTGGACCTGCTGCCCGCCCAGACCGCCGCGGCCCTCAAGGGGGCCGAGGAGCGTACCCGGGACCGCAGCGGCGGCGCGGAGGTCAACATCGCCGTCGGGTACGGCGGCCGGCGGGAGATCACCGATGCCGTCCGTTCGCTGCTGCTCGAGCACGCCGCCTCCGGCGGCACCATCGAGGAACTGGCCGAGGTGCTGGACGTCGAGCACATCGCCGAGCACCTCTACACCCGTGGTCAGCCCGACCCCGACCTGGTCATCCGCACGAGCGGGGAGCAGCGGCTGTCCGGGTTCATGCTGTGGCAGTCCGCGCACTCGGAGTTCTACTTCTGCGAGCTGAACTGGCCGGATTTCCGGCACATCGACTTCCTGCGCGCGCTGCGCTCGTACGCCACCCGCCAGCGCCGCTACGGCGCCTAGGGCAGCCGGCTCAGGGCCCGGGTCAGGAAGTCGCCAAGCGCATCCGGGGACTCGATGGTCAGGTCGGCGGCGTCGGCCACCTCCTGGCCCGTCTCCGGGTTGGCGACGGCCACGCAGACGCCGAAGAAGTCCGGGTCCGCCTCGGCGCGGGCACGGACCGCGGCGAACGCCTTGATGTCGGAGACGTCGTCGCCGAAGTACCACGCCCCGGTGGCGCCCTGGACCACCTCGCCGATCACCATGCCCTTGTCCCGGTCGACGGGTGGCTTGAGTTCCAGCACCATCCGGCCGGCCTGGACCCGCAGCCCCAGCCGGTCGGCCTGCGCCTGACCCCACTGCTGCACCGTCGTGCCGAGCTGCGGGGCCGTACGCCAGTGCAGCGCGACCGAGAGCCGCTTGTACTCCACGAGGGCGCCGGGCGGCAGCTCCTCCCGAGCCAGGTCGGCCAGCTCGGACATGGTGGGCACCCACGGCAGGGCGGTGGGCTCGGTGACGGTCTCGCCGCCGGAGTGGCTGTGCTCCAGGCCGTAGAGGCCGTAGAGGTCAACGCCGCTCAGCTCGCCGAGGCGGTCGCGCAGGAACTCGACGGGTCGCGCGGAGACGATCGCGATCCGCTGCACCACTGGCGCCAGCGCCTCGATGGCGGCGAGCGCGTTGGGCGCGGGTCGAACCGCCGTCGGGTCGTCGTCGACGGGCGCGAGTGTGCCGTCGAAGTCGAAGAAGAGCACGGTTCCGGCGGCCCGGCCGGCAGTTATCTGCCACGCCTGGTCGGCGTTCAGCGGGGTCCTCGGCTGGTGGTTGCCCAGATTCAACGGCGGCACGCGCGTCAGCGTACCCCGGCGTTGGGGGCTCATTCCTGGCCGAGCGGACCCACTCGGCGGCGCTCGTCAGCGTTCGGCGGCCCCTCGTCCTCGGCGGCCGAACGGCACCACCGCCGCCTCCTGGCCGTGGCTCAGCAGGTAGCCCTCCACGAAGCCGGTGTTGCGATCCCCGGTGTGGGTCTCTATCTCGGTGAGGCGTGCCACCAGGAACTCGGTGAGTGCGCTGATCCGGTCGTTGAGCCGCTCGTGCAGCTCCGCGACGACGGCCAGGATGACCGCCGTGCCGGCGCTGGTGAGCGCGAGCAGGTTGACGAGCAGCGGCAGCTGCCCACCGTTGACCGCGAGGGTCACCACGTTGCCAGTCGCCCACAGTGTCAACGACACCGTGGCGACCACGACTGCCCACCACTTCAGGGTCATGGACAGACCCCTCCTTCTGTCCCGCAGGGCTAGGTTCGGCCTTGTCCCGTCCCCCCGCCGATGACGAGCCCAAGCAGTACGAATAGGGACGCTAGCGTGCCCGATCCTGCCCCGGAGCGAAACGAATGAACCTGACCAGGCGTTCTTTCGCCATCTGAGGAACTACCCGGCCTGATTACCTCTTTTTCGGACATCGACCGGCAGCGTTGGGCGGTATGCGAGGTATCTAATGGTTTCGCGGATGTGGAACTTCTCCGCGTCCGACACGTTCGGGTCGACCAGGCGGCGCAGCAGGGCCTCCACGTCCGGGTCCATCGGAGGGGCTGGCTGGCCTGCGCGTGGACCGCTCGCGGTGCGGTCCCAGCCGAGCGCGGCGAAGGCGGCGGCGGGATTCAGCCCGAGGCCCTCGCAGAACGCGACCACGCGTTCGGCCTCGGGGTCGCTGGCCCAGTCGCCACGAACCCACCGGTTGATCGTCTGCCGCGAGACGCCGGTACGTCGTGACACCTCGGTGCCGCTCCAGGCACGCGTCGCCCGCGCCTCGTCGAGGGCGCGCCGAACGAAGGTGGCGAAGGCGATTTTTCGCGCGTTGGCCGTCTCGGTCACCCCGTGACGGTACGACCAGGCGTCCGCAGGTGTTTGCCCAGCCACGCTGCTGTCACGCGGACGTGACGGCACTCTCGGATTCGCGGTAAACGATCCAGAATCACTTTCGAGGGGTGTCACCCGGGCAGAATAGATGCCCGTCGTGGTGAATGTAAGCGGACGAAAAGCTGATACTGTCACGCTCATGGGACAATCTACGGTGTGTCACGTGCATGAGACGATTGGTGCTCACATGCGTCACGCCCCCGGTGCCGAGGGGGTGTGGTGACCGAGCTCGCCACCCGAGCCCAGGCCTTCGGGCTGATCGCCGAGGGGGTGGCCGCGGGGTTGAGTGCCCCGTGGCGCCTCTACCTCGCCCAAGGCTGCCGATATTTGTCGCTGAGCGTTGGCGACCGCACCGAGTGGAACGCCTGGCGTACCCACCTCGGCTGCCCCGAGCTGAGCGTCCGGGTCTACGACGCCGGCGGGGAGATCCGCCGCTCCTCGGTCGCCGAGGTCGTGCTCGACGGCTGCCGGATCAGCGTCGAGCTGGTCGAGGAGGTCAGCACCGACGACCTGGATCGGCTGCTGGTCGCCGACCCCACCGCCGACCCCACCGCCGACCCCACCGCCGATTCCACCACTGTCGAGCCGGAGGAGCGATGAGCAGGCGTCCGGGCCGGGGCGGGGCCGCCCGATGAGCCCGTTCCTCGTGGTCTTCCTCGTCCTGGTGCTCGGTGCCACCAGCTACGCCGCCGGTCGCCTGCACGGACAGCTCAGCTACCGGATCGGCTACCGCTTCGGCTACCGCCAGGGCTACTTCGACGGCGACCGGGGCGCCTGGAACCGCCGTCGCCGCGACGCCCAGGCGGCGATCGCCAGCGCGCTGTCGGTCTCCTCGCCCGCGGCCGTCCGCTCCGCCGGCACGGTGGTACGCCCCGAAACGGCGGCCCGCCCCGGCACCACCTACACCGGTTCGTCGTTCACCGCGCCGGCCGCCCCGATCACCGGGCGGCACCCGACCGGCACGCTGGTTCGACGGACCGGCTGAGCCGGCCGGCGGGCCGCTGCGAGCGTCCCGCCGACCGGCGCGCGGAAACGCGGTGCGTCGTCCGCGACGGACACGCACCGTCGGGGCCACGTCAGACCGGTGACGGTGGCCCCGCCGGCCGGGATGCGCGCAGGGGGCATGCATCCCGGCCGGCTCGCCGCGTCGTGGGACGTCCCCGCGCCGGCTCGTCCGTTCGGCGCTGTTCACATGGCCGTCTCCAGAGATCCACGATCGCCCCTAGCCGGGACGGTCCGCCGCCGCTAGCGTCTAGGCATGGCGCGGGGTTCTCCCGAGCCAGCCGGTCCGCCCGGATCTGCGACCTCGCGCACGGGGTTCCGCATCCGACCCCGTGTCCCCGGGCACCGGACGAGGCGGAACACGGGTGGCCGGGTGCCCATCCGTCGGAGCAGGCCTGTGACGACTCGCCGTACCACCGCCGGTGCCGACCAGACCCCGGCCGCGACTGCCACGACCCGCCGTGCCACCCGGAGCCGCCGTACGGCGGCCGCCGCGCCGGCCGATCCCAAGGAGCCCCGACCAGCGGGGCAGGCATTCGTTCTGGACACCTCCGTGCTGTTGTCCGACCCGGCGGCGTTCCACCGCTTCGCCGAGCACGAGGTGGTGCTGCCGCTGGTGGTCATCACCGAGTTGGAGGGCAAGCGGCACCACCCGGAGCTGGGCTGGTTCGCCCGGCAGTCACTGCGGATGCTCGACGAACTGCGCATCCTGCACGGTCGGCTGGACACGCCGGTGCCCGCCAACGACGTCGGCGGCACCCTGCGGGTGGAGCTGAACCACACCGACGACGGCGTGCTGCCTCCCGGCTTTCGCACCGAGAGCAACGACGCCCGGATCCTGTCGGTGGCGCTCAACCTCGCCGCCGAGGGGCGGGACGTGACGCTGGTCAGCAAGGACATGCCGCTGCGGGTCAAGGCGGCCTCGGTGGGTCTGCGCGCCGACGAGTACCGCCACGGCCAGGCCAGTGACCCCACCTGGACGGGCATGTCCGAGCTGGATCTCGGCGAGGAGCAGATCTCCGCGCTGTACGCCGGTGAGACGCTCGACGTGGACGAGGCGGCCGGGTTGCCCTGCCACACCGGGCTGGTGCTGCACTCGTCCCGTGGTTCCGCGCTCGGGCGGGTGCTCGCCGACAAGTCGGTCCGGCTGGTCCGGGGCGACCGGGAGGCGTTCGGGCTGCACGGCCGCTCCGCCGAGCAGCGCGTCGCCCTCGACCTGCTCCTCGACGAGACGATCGGGATCGTCTCGCTGGGTGGACGGGCCGGCACCGGCAAGTCGGCACTGGCGCTCTGCGCCGGCCTGGAGGCGGTGATGGAGCGTCGCCGGCACAAGAAGGTCATCGTGTTCCGCCCGCTGTACGCCGTCGGCGGTCAGGAGTTGGGCTACCTGCCCGGCTCGGAGTCGGAGAAGATGTCGCCGTGGGCGCAGGCGGTCTTCGACACGCTCGGCGCGGTGGTGCACGAGAACGTGCTGGAGGAGGTCACCTCGCGGGGCATCCTCGAGGTGCTGCCGCTGACCCACATCCGGGGGCGCAGCCTGCACGACGCCTTCGTGATCGTGGACGAGGCCCAGTCGCTGGAGCGCGGGGTGCTGCTGACCGTGCTCTCCCGCATCGGGCAGGGGTCGCGGGTGGTGCTCACCCACGACGTGGCTCAGCGGGACAACCTGCGGGTCGGCCGGCATGACGGCGTGACCGCGGTGATCGAGGCATTGAAGGGTCATCCGCTCTTCGCCCACGTCACGCTCAGCCGTTCGGAGCGGTCGCCGATCGCCGCGATGGTGACCGACCTGTTGGAGGACATCCCGTTGTGATGCGGATTTTGTAGCTATTCGTCCCTATTTTCGGTGTGGCACAGATCACAAACGGCGTGGTCGGTTTCCCATGTGTCTCACTGTGCGCGATGGTGTCCCACGAGCGCCCACGCACCACAGGCATCGTCGGTGATCGTCGTCCCACCTCGGGGCGGCATCAGTGACGGTCGGTACGTCGGCGCGACCGGCTCACCGGTCGGGGCGCTCACGGCACGGCTGAGGGCTGACGTGGCCCGGTCGCGCCGTGTCCTTGCCCCCGACGAAGGGACCACTTCGTGAGTCGGCTGTGGAGCCGGTTGGGCGCCCGTACGGCCGCTGTCGCGTTGCTCTCCGTGGGCGTCGCCGGTGGCTTCTACCTGGGCGAAGACCGGGAGACCCAGCAACAGGGCCTGACCGCGCAGGAGAGCGTCGAGGTCGACCGCGTCGACTTCGCCTACCAGCGCGAGCGCCAGGCCAGCCATCAGGTCGGGTTCGCCCGGCAGCGGGCCGCCGAGTACCAGGCCAAGCTGCGGGCGGCTCAGGCTGCCAAGGAAGCCGCCGAGCGGGCCCGCAGGGCCGAGGCCGCAGCGGCATCGCGCAAGCGCGAGCGGGACGCGGCGGAGAAGGCCGCCAAGCCGTACGACGGGCCGATCCCGGCATCCTGCGCGGAGTACAGCGGCAACCGCAAGATCGGCTGCGCGCTGATGCTCGAAAAGGGCTTCGGCATCTCCGAGTTCCCCTGCCTGGAGAAGCTCTGGACCAAGGAGAGCGGCTGGAACCACAAGGCCAGCAACGGCTCCTCCGGCGCGTACGGCATTCCGCAGTCGCTGCCGGGCAGCAAGATGGGCTCGGTCGCGGACGACTGGAAGACGAACCCGGCCACCCAGATCATCTGGGGGTTGGGCTATATCAAGGGCAAGTACAAGTCGCCCTGTGGCGCCTGGACCTACTTCCAGAACAACGGCCACTACTGACACGACGTCCGACGGCGGGGTGGATGGACGACCATCCGCCCCGCCGTCGCGCGTACCCCGGTCGGGATGCGAGTGGCGGTAGGCCCCGTTTGCTGATAGCAGTTGGGGGGTGAGCCTGCACCCGCCAAGCGGCGACCCGTTCCGGTTCGGCACCGAGGCGTTCTACGCCTCGCTCGGCCGGGCCTTCGTCGCCATGTGCGCGGTGGTCCCGTTCCTCTTTCTCATCGAGGCGATCGACCAGGGGCTCGCGTTCGGTCTGGACGCGACCGCCGGCATCATCCCGCACCGCATCGACGGCCTCGACGGGGTCTTCTTCTCTCCGTTCCTGCACCACGGCTTCGACCACCTCTACAGCAACAGCATCCCGCTGATCCTGCTGGGCACCTTCGTGCTGGCCGCCGGCGCGCGCCGGTTCCTGTGGTCGACCCTGATCATCATCCTGGTCTCGGGGCTGGGGGTCTGGTTCACCGGCTCGCCGAACTCGATCGTGGTCGGCGCGAGCGGGGTGATCTTCGGCTACCTCGGCATCCTGCTCACCCGCGGCATCGTCGAGCGCAGTTGGTGGAACTTCGCCGTCTTCCTGCTCGTCGGCCTGCTGTACGGCTGGCAGCTCGTCGGCATCCTCCCCACCGACGAACGGATCTCCTGGCAGGGGCACCTGTTCGGGCTGCTCGGCGGCGTGGTGGCGGCGATCCTGTTCCGTCGTCGCCGGCCCACGGTGGACGGTCCGGACTACTCGGGGTCCACCCTCAGCCTGCCCTGACCTGCTCGTCGGCGCGCCTCTGGGACATGCTTGCCCGACCGCTGCGCCCCGCCTACCGTCGTGATCAGCACGCGTTGATCCGCGAGCGGAAAGCGACGGTAAGCCATGCGCGAGGTCGATGTCGCCGTGATCGGGGCCGGTCCCGCCGGCCTCTTCGCCGCGTACTACGCGGGTTTCCGAGGGCTGTCCGTGGCGGTGATCGACGCGCTGCCGGAGCCGGGCGGCCAGATCACCGCCATGTACCCGGAGAAGCTCATCCTCGACGTCGCCGGGTTCCCCGCCGTCAAGGGGCGAGACCTGGTCGCCAACCTCGTCGCCCAGGCGGCGCCCTTCGGTCCGCAGTACCTGCTCGGGACGAGGGCCGAGAAGCTGTCGTATGCCGACGACCGGCCGGTGCTGGGCCTGGCCGGCGGCGAACAGCTCGGCTGTGGCGCGGTCGTGGTCACCGGCGGGCTCGGCAGCTTCAGCCCACGGCCGCTGCCCTGTGCGGACGGCGCCCCCGGCGACGGCATCGTCTACTTCGTGACCGACCCGGCCGAGCTGACCGACCGGGACGTGCTCATCGTCGGCGGCGGCGACTCGGCCTTCGACTGGGCGCTGGCGCTGGAACCGCTGGCCCGCTCGGTGACCCTCGTGCACCGACGGGAGAAGTTCCGGGCACACGCCTCGACGGTCGCCCGGGTGCTGTCCCTGCCGGTACGGGTGGTGGTCAACGCCGAGGTCACCCGCCTGGTCGGGGACGCCACGGTGACCGGTGCCGAGGTGACCGTGCGCGGCGGCGCGGCCGAGACCCTGCCGGTGGACACGGTCGTCGCCGCCCTCGGCTTCACCGCCGACCTGGGCCCGCTCGCCGAATGGGGGCTCCGGCTGGACCGCCGGCACATCGTGGTGGACAGCGCGATGGCGACGAACCTGCCGAGGGTCTTCGCGGCCGGCGACATCACCGAGTACCCGGGCAAGGTGCGCCTGATCGCCACCGGCTTCGGCGAGGCCGCCACGGCGGTCAACAACGCTGCGGTGGCCATCGACCCGAGCGCCCACCTGTTCCCCGGGCACTCCTCCGACGTGGGCTGACCGTGGCCCTGGCACCTCCCACCCGCGTCGATCTTGCACTTTCTGTTGCTGAAGTGTGTGCAAATGCGGCTTAGGTCGCGACAGAAACCGCAAGATCGGCGCGGGTCGGGGTGCCCCGGCCTCGGCCCGGTCAGGGTTTGCGGGTCGGTGGTGCCAGGGCGGTGACCAGTACGGCCAGCATCGTGAGCGCGGCCCCGAGCAGGGTGTTCCCCCCCGGGTGTGAGGCTGCTGTGGGCAGCACCAGGTCCAGCAGGACGGCCCCGATCACCTGACCAGCGATGGTGGCCAGGCCGAGCAGCAGCACACCTGTGAAGCGCACGATCGCGGCGGCGATCGCGATGAACACGATGCCGATCGGGCCGCCCAGATAGAGCCACGGCTCGCTCGGCGGGTGACCGGTCGGCCAGCCGCGTACGGCGATGTCGATCGCGAACGCGACCAGCAGCGTGACCGTACCCACGGCGAAGTTGACCAGCGTGGCGGTCAACGCGCTGTCGGCCGCGGCGCGGACCTGGCCGTTGACGGCCTGCTGCCACGCGATGCCCACCCCGGCCAACAGGGGCAGCAGCGCCAGGGCCAACCCTCCGGGGTCGCCAAGCCGGTCACCGACCGCCAGGACGACCGCGAGCACCGTGAGCACCGCGCCGGCCAGGCGCTGGCGGGTGATCGGCTGCCGACCGGTCGGGCCGATGCCGGCGCGGTCGACAACGAGACTGCTGCCGGACTGGCCGGCGACCACCGCCACGGTGAAGACCGCCACCCCCAGCGCACCGATGGTGAGCCCCTGCGTGGCCACCAGGAGCGCGCCGCACATCCCGCCCAGGCACTGCCAGGGACGCAGGGTGCCGGCGGTGAGTGCACGCCGTACCGCGAGCAGCCCTCGTCGTCCGCCGGGGGTGGCCGGTACCAGCACCAGCAGCACCACCAGGCCCAGCCCGAACGAGACCACCGCGGCGGCGAACCCGTCGGCCAGGCGTACGCCCAGTTCGCCGTTGATCCGGGACTGCACCGCCACCGCGACCCCGGCGACCGACGCCAGCGCGACACCGATGATCCGGCGGGGGGCTGGCAGGGTCGGCGGTGTCGCGGTGCCGGTGCCGTTCACTCCTGTTCGGCGAGCGGACGACCGTCGAAGTCGACAGCGGAGTAGAGCGCCAACTTCTCGAGCCGGTGGTACGAGTCGATGACCCGGATGGTGCCGCTCTTCGAGCGCATCACGATCGACTGGGTGTACGCGCCACCGGCCCGGTACCGCACCCCGCGCAGCAGGTCGCCGGAGGTGACGCCGGTCGCCACGAAGAAGCAGTTGTCCCCGGTGACCAGGTCGTCGGTGCCGAGCACCCGGTCCAGGTCGTGCCCTGCGGCGAGCGCCTTCTCCCGCTCCTCGGCGTCGCGCGGCCAGAGCTTGGCCTGCATCGCGCCGCCCATGCACTTGAGCGCACAGGCCGAGATGATGCCCTCCGGTGTGCCGCCGATACCCATGAGCACGTCGACGTCCGACTCGCCACGGGCCGCCAGGATGGAACCGGCGATGTCGCCGTCGGAAATGAACCTGATGCCCGCGCCGGTCCGGCGGATCTGGGCGACCAGGTCGTCGTGGCGGCTGCGGTCCAGTACGCAGACCGTCACCTCGGAGACGTCGGTGCCCTTGACCTTGGCGATCCGGCGTAGGTTCTCGGCCACTCCGGCGTTGATGTCGATCACGTCGGCGTACGCCGGGCCGACGGCGAGCTTCTCCATGTAGAAGACCGCGCTGGGGTCGAACATCGCGCCTCGCTCGGAGACGGCGAGCACCGCGAGGGCGTTCGGCATGCCCTTGCTCATCAGGGTGGTGCCGTCGACGGGATCGACCGCGACGTCCACCTCCGGGCCCGTGCCGTCGCCGACGTGTTCGCCGTTGAAGAGCATCGGGGCGTTGTCCTTCTCGCCCTCGCCGATCACCACGATGCCGCGCATCTGGATCGAGTTGATCAGTTTGCGCATGGCGTCGACGGCGGCTCCGTCGCCGCCCTCCTTGTCGCCCCGACCGACCCAGCGGCCGGCGGCCATCGCCGCGGCCTCGGTGACCCGGACCAGGTCGAGGGCCAGGTTACGGTCGAGATCCTGTGGGATCCGCGTCCTGGTGTTCGTCATGACGGCTGCTCCTCCTCGCGACGGTGCGGGGACAGCCGGCGGCGGAGCGGCACCGCTGCCGGCTTTGTCGCTGATCCTCACACGATGGCCGACCGAGCGACGGTGCGGGGCGGTGATGGGCCGGATACCGCCGGTCGGGCTGCTGCGAAGATGGCAGGGTGGAACCCGCACAGCCTGCCGACCGCGTACCCGCCGACCGCACGCCGCCCGACGGCCAGCCGCCGGCCGACCTCGCGGCTTCCGAGCCCGCCGCGACGGACCCGGCGACGCCGGCCGCCGGCGAGCCGGCCCTCGTCGCCGATGCGCCGACGCCGGACCCGTCGGCGCAGCCTCCGGTGCCGGCTGACCTCGCCGGTGGGCCCGACGACGTGACGGGAACCGGTGAACGTCCCGCGCCGCCGCCCCGGGCCGCTGCGGCGAGGACGGCCAAGGCCGAGCGGTCACCCAAGGCCGAGCGGTCGCCCAAGGACATGGCGATCTCCCTGCTGGTGCTGCTCATCCCGATCGCGCTGCTGCTGGCGTTCTACCGGGGTTTCCTCGGCGGGGACCAGGCCACCACCGTCGACCCGGCTCCGGCCATCGAGCAGGCGCGGTCCGCGAACACCTTCGCGGTGAGCGAGCCGCAGGGGCTCGGGTCCGGCTGGCGTACGGTCAGCGCCCGCTACCAGACCGTCGAGGGCGGCGCGACGCTGCGGATCGGCTACCTCACGCCCGAGGGGCGGGGTGTGCAACTCGTGCAGAGCAGCGTGCCGGCCGAGCGGCTGCTCCCGGCCGAACTGACCGACCAGGGCCAGCCACAGGGCCAGACCGAGCTGGATGGCCGCACCTGGCAGCGGTACACGGCCCGCGGAAACCAGCAGGCGCTGGTCCTGCTCGAGCCGAACCGCGCGGTGCTCGTCATCGGCGACGCACGGGACAACGAGCTGCGGGAACTCGCCGGCGCGCTGCGCTGACGAGTCCACCGTCGACAGGCCCCCACGCCGAGGGGTACATCCGTTACGCTCCCTCGGCTCGGTCCGGTCCGCACGCTGCGACCGGGCCATGTCCATTCCCGGTGAAGTGAGAACCCAGTGAACATTCGACGGTGGAGCTTCGGCTTCCTCGCCGCCGCCCTGCTCGTCCCCGGCCTGGCCGCGTGCAAGTCCGACGCTGCCGAGCCGGCCGCCGCACCCAGCCCGACCGCACCGGCCGTGCCGGCCGACCCGAAGGAGGCGCTGCTCGCCTCCACGAAGGAGGCGGCCAAGGGGGACTTCACCTTCACCCTGGCGGGCGCCGACCTGACCGGCGGCGGCCTGGTGCACAAGCCCAGCAACAGCGCGCAGTTGACCATGAAGCTGGGCGACGCCTCGCAGGACGTGTCGATGGAGATGGACCTCATCTACATCGACTCGGAGAGCTGGGTGAAGTTGGACGTCGGCGGTGCTCTGGGCGCGATGATCCCCGGCGCGGCCAAGAACAAGGGCAAGTACCAGCACCTCGACAAGACCAAGGTCAAGGGCATCAAGGACCTCCAGCTCGACCCGGAGACGCTCGACCCGCTCGACAGCGAGACCCTGGTCAAGGGCCTGACCGAGGTGCAGAAGACCGGCGAGGGCACCTACGCCGGCAAGATCGACATCACCGCCTCCAGCGAGTCGGTCGCCCTCGACGAGGACGTCGTCACGGCGCTGGGCGCGCGGGCCAAGGCGCTGCCGTTCACCGCCAAGCTCGACCCGCAGGGCCGCCTCACCGAGTTGGTCATCTCGGTTCCGGCCGCCGGCGAGACCGCGGCGCACGACATCAAGATCGGGTACGCGGGCTACGGCACCGGCACCGGCGCGCAGAAGCCGTCGGCGGACAAGGTCGTCGAGGCCTCGGCGGAGACGTACGAGCTGTTCAAGTAGGCCGTCTACGGACCGGGGTGGCCACCGGTCACCCCGGTCCGGTGCGTTCGACGCCGGTTGTTCACGAGTAACCGGACAAGAAGGGTGATTGTCCGACCCCTCGACAGGGAACAAGGAGGAAGTGATCCGGGCGTGCCGCTCGGCCCGGATCGCGCGACGTGGCCGAAGGGCTGCCGCGTCGCCCGGTTTCCGGCGCCGACAAGGTCGTCGGGTGACCCCCATGGGAGACACGCATGACTGTTCGACGACTCGGTGCCGGCCTGGTAGCCGCCGCCCTGTTCACGCCCGCCCTGGCCGCCTGCGCCGGCGGTACGACCGGCACCGCCGGGTCGACCGCGTCCCCGACGGTGAGCGCGTCCGGCGCGCCGAGCCAGTCCGGCGGTGCGCCGGTGTCCGGTGACGCCAAGCAGGCCCTGCTCGACTCCACCAAGGAGATCAGCAACGGCAACTTCCGGTTCACCCTCTCCGGCGCCGGGTCCACCGCCGAGGGGCAGGTGCACCAGCCGAGTCAGAGCGCCGCTCTGAAGTTCGCCATCGGTGGTCCCTCCTCCGACCTGGCCATGAAGCTTGACGTGATCCACGCCAAGCCGGACAGCTGGGTGAAGCTGGAACTGACCGGCCCCACGGCCGACAGCCTGCCCGCGATCAAGCAGCTCAACCTCGGCAAGTACCAGCACCTCGACCAGGCCCGCATCAAGGGCAACAAGAACCTCGGCTTCGACTTCGACAAGGTCGACCCGGCCGGCAGCACCGTGCTGACCCAGGGCATCACCGAGGTCCGCAGCACCGGCACCGGCACGTACGCCGGCACCATCGACGTCACCAAGGCCGCCGAGGCGGGCTCGTTGAACGCCGCCACGATCGCCGCGCTCGGCACCCAGGCGAAGACGGTCCCGTTCACCGCGAAGGTCGACCCGCAGGGCCGGCTGAGCGAACTGGTGCTGCAACTCCCGGCCTCCGGCCAGACCACGGCTCAGGAGATCAAGATGACGTACTCCGACTACGGCACCGCCACCGCGGCCCAGAAGCCCCCGGCGGACCAGGTCGTCGAGGCGCCGGCCGAGCTGTACAGCCTGTTCAACTGACCGCCGTACGTCGGTGGGGTGGCTCCCGTCGCCCCACCGACGGTGCCGGTCCCGGCGGCCGTCGTGATGTCGCCGCCGGGCTCGGCGGCGACACCTGCGGCCCGCGATCAGGCTGAGGGGTCCTGGCGGGCGGCGTCGATCCGCTCCCGGGCGCCGTCCAGCCAGCGTTGGCAGATCACCGCCAGCGCCTCGCCGCGCTCCCAGAGCGCCAGCGACTCCTCCAGGGACGTGCCACCGGCTTCCAGCCGCTCGACCACCGAGGCCAGTTCGGCGCGGGCCTGCTCGTAGCTGAGCCGCTCGTCCGGCCCGGCCTTCGTGTCGTCAGTCATCGCGTCCATCTCAGCACACCCCGGTCGACGTCACCGCGTCGCCACGTCCCCGTCGACAGTCGCGGCCAGTTCGCCCTCGGCGAGGCGTACCCGTAGCGGATCGCCCTTGCCCACCTCGGTCGCCGCGCGGACGACGTGCCCGTCGGCGCGTTGCACGATCGCGTACCCCCGGTCCAACGTCGCGGCGGGGGAGAGGGCGCGCAGCCGGGCGAGGGTGTGTCGCAGATCGTCGTCGGCGGCCGCGAGACGGTGGTCCAGGCAGCGGCTGGCGCGTTGACGCAGCGCCGCCAACTCGGTCGCGCGGTGCTCCACCATCACCTGGGGGCGGGCCAGCACGGGCCGGGACCGCAGGCTGTCGAGGCGGTGGGACTCGCGGTCGACCAGGTGGCGGACCGCCCGCTGGAGTCGGTGCCGGGCCTGGCCGATGAGGCGTACCTCCTCGGTGAGGTCGGGAACCACCCGCTTGGCCGCGTCGGTCGGGGTGGAGGCCCGCAGGTCGGCGACGTAGTCGATCAGCGGCGCGTCCGTCTCGTGGCCGATCGCGCTGACCACCGGGGTACGGCAGGCGAAGACGGCCCGACAGAGCGCCTCGTCGGAGAAGGGCAGCAGATCCTCGATGCCCCCACCGCCCCGGGCGATGATGATCACGTCGATGGTCGGGTCCGCGTCCAGGACCTTGAGGGCGTCCACGATCTGCGGTACGGCGGACGGCCCCTGCACGGCGACGTTGACCGTCCGGAACTCCACGGCTGGCCAGCGCCGACGGGCATTGGTCAGCACGTCCCGCTCGGCGGCGGACGCCCGGCCGGTGATCAGCCCGATCCGGCCGGGAAGGAACGGCAGCCGGCGCTTGCGGGCCCGGTCGAACAGGCCCTCGGCGGCGAGCAGTTTCTTGAGCTTCTCCAACCGGGCCAGCAGCTCGCCGAGCCCCACCTGCCGGATCTCGTCGGCCCGCAGGCTCAACGTGCCCCGGGCGGCGTAGAACTCCGGCTTGGCGTGCAGCACCACCCGGGCGCCCTCGCGCAGCTCCGGTGCGCCCGCGTCGAGCACGTCACGGTTGGTGGTGACGGTCAGGCTCAGGTCGGCGGACGGATCACGCAGGGTCAGGAAAACCGTGGTGGCACCGGGACGGCGGCTGATCTGCGCCACCTGCCCGTCCACCCACACCCAGCCCAGCTTGGCGATCCACGCCCCGACCTTCTGCGAGACAACCCGAACCGGCCAAGGTTCCTCCGCGCTGCTCCTACCCTCGCCGCCCCCACCACTGCCCCCACCACCAACACCCACCCGCCCACCCTACGACCACCCCCGCTGACCCCCGTTGATCATGAAGTTATTGCGCTGGCTGGCGGCGTGTCGTGGCAACAACTTCATGATCGACGAGCTGGAGCGGGGCCCAGGTTGTGGACGGTGGTGGGTCGGGGGCGAGCACGTACGATGGGGGAGTGACTGATCTCCGGAGCGGTAAGCGCGTGCTTTTGGCCAAGCCTCGCGGCTACTGCGCGGGTGTGGACCGCGCCGTGCAGACCGTCGAGGAGGCGCTGAAGCTGTACGGCGCCCCGATCTACGTCCGCAAGCAGATCGTGCACAACAAGCATGTCGTGCAGACCCTGGAGGCCCAGGGCGCGATCTTCGTGGAGGAGAACGAGGAGGTGCCGGAGGGCTCGACCGTGATCTTCTCCGCGCACGGCGTGGCACCCGAGGTCTACGAGCAGGCGCGGGAGCGTTCGCTCAAGGCCATCGACGCGACCTGCCCACTGGTCACCAAGGTGCACCAGGAGGCGAAGCGGTTCGCCGCCGACGACTACGACATCCTGCTGATCGGTCACGAGGGGCACGAGGAGGTCATCGGCACCGCCGGTGAGGCACCCGCGCACATCCAGCTCGTGGACGGTCCGGACGGCGTCGACAAGGTGACCGTGCGCGACCCGGAGAAGGTGGTCTGGCTCTCCCAGACCACGCTCTCGGTGGACGAGACCCTGGAGACGGTCGCCCGCCTCAAGCAGCGGCTGCCGCTGCTCCAGTCCCCGCCCAGCGACGACATCTGCTACGCCACGTCCAACCGGCAGCACGTGGTCAAGGAGATCGCCCCGGAGTGCGACGTCGTGATCGTCGTCGGCTCGACGAACTCCTCCAACTCGGTCCGGCTGGTCGAGGTCGCCCTGGATGCCGGAGCACGCGCGGGGCACCTGATCGACTTCGCCCACGAGATCGAGGACGCCTGGCTGGTCGACGCCCGGACGGTCGGCGTGTCCTCCGGCGCGAGTGTCCCGGAGGACCTGGTCCGCGACGTGCTGGCGCACCTGGCCGAGCGCGGCTTCGCCGACGTCGAGGAGATCACCACCGCCAACGAGCGGCTCACCTTCTCGCTCCCGCAGGAGCTCAAGCGGGACATGAAGGCCGCCGCGACTCGCGGCTGACAACGCCCAGCTCCGGCTCGGTGGGAACGCCGCGCCCCTCCCGTACGTCGAAGGCGACATGAGGACACTTCGGTTTGTCGTACCCGCTCTGGTCATCTGCGCGGCGCTGAGCGCCTGCGGTGGGACTGACGGCTCCGCCACCCCCGGCGCGCCCGCGGAGACGACCGGGCAGCCCGCCTCCGCCTCGCCGAGCAGTCCCGCCCCGCCGATCAAGTCGCCGGGCGGGCCCAGCGTCCCGCCGCCGATCGGCGCCACCGAAATCACCGGCACGATCACCGCCGGGGTGGAGCCGAACTGCGTGCTCCTCGACGAGTACCTGCTGGTGGGCGGCCCCCGCGACGTGCTGACCCCCGGTGCCCGGGTCACCGTCACCGGTCGGGTGGAGAAGGGCACGATGACCACCTGCCAGCAGGGCATCCCGTTCCTCGTGGAGGATGCCAACCGCCGCTAGTCAGTGGCCCGCGCCGGCGTCGTCGAGCAGTTCCGGTGCCTGCGGCTGGCGCGGGGTCAGCTCGACCTGGGCGGGGGCCGCCAGCTCCTCGTCCGAGACGCCCAACTCGGCGAGCTTGCGCGCGCTGACCAGCACCCGCGCCTCCAACGACCCGACCGCCCGGTTGTAGGCGGTCACCGCGCCGGCCAGCGACGACCCGAGCTTGCTCACGTGGTCGCCGAGGGTGGAGAGCCGGCCGTACAGCTCCCGGGCGAGGGTGTGCACCGCCAGCGCGTTACGGGCCAGCGCCTCCTGCCGCCACGAGTAGGCGACCGTGCGCAGCAGCGCGACCAGGGTGGCCGGTGTGGCCAGCACCACGTTGCGGGCGAACGCGTGCTCCAGCAGCGTCGGGTCGCGTTGGAGCGCGACGTCGAGGAACGGGTCGGCCGGGACGAACAGCACCACGAACTCGGGCGAGCTGTCGAACGCCGACCAGTACGACTTGGCGGCCAGGGCGTCGACGTGCCCCCGCAGGTGCCGGGCGTGCGCATCGAGGTAGGTGTCCCGGCCACGCTCGTCGCGGGCCTCCATGGCGGTGAGGTACGCGTCGAAGGGCGCCTTCGCGTCCACCACCACCGACCGGCCGCCGTGCAGGCGTACCACCAGATCCGGGCGGACGACCTGCTCGTCGGTGGCGGCGGTCACCTGTTCGGAGAAGTCGCAGTGCTCCAGCATCCCGGCGGCCTCGACGATGCGGCGCAGTTGGTGTTCGCCCCAGCGACCCCGCACCTGCGGGGCGCGCAGCGCGGCCACCAGATGCTTGGTCTCGGTGCGCAGCTCACCGGAGACCGCGTTCATCGAGCGGACCTGCTCGCGCAGCTCGGCGTACGCGTCGACGCGGTCGTGTTCCAGCTCGGCCACCCGCTGCTCGTAACGGCGCAGGCTGTCGTGCAGTGGCGCCACGGCACGGGCCACCGCCTCCTGCGACTGGGCCGTGGCCTCGTAGCTCAACGCCCGCATGGACTGCTCGAGCCGCCCCTCGCCCTCGCGGGTCGCGGTCAGGGTGGCGTCCAGTCGGGCGATGTCGGCCGCCGACCGGGACCGGGCCGCGAGCCAGCCCACCGCCCCGCCGGCACCGAGGCAGACGACCACCACCAGCAACGTCGAGACGTCCATCACCGGAGCTTGCCAGACGGGTACGACGTGACACCCGGGGGTACGTTCGTTGACATGGAAGCTGTGCTGTGCCTCGCGGTCATCCTCGCCGGCGTGGTGGGTGCCGCCGTGCTCGCCTACTCCCGGGCCAAGGCCCAGCGGAGCGCCGCGCTCGGTGACGCCCGCGCCGACGCCCAACGGTGGTACGAGCGCCTCGGCGGCCAGTTGATGACCCTGCACGGCGAGGAGCCCGCCGTCCGGCAGGCGCTGGCCGACGCGGGGGAGCGCTACAACGCGGCCGGTTCCCAGTTGGAGCAGGCGCGTACGCCGCACCAGTTCGCGCTCGCCCGGGAGACCGCGCTGGAGGGGTTGGCGTACATCCGGGCGGCGCGGACCGCGCTGGGCATCGACCCCGGCCCCGAGTTGCCGGCGCTCGCCGCCGCGCGGGGCGTCGGGCAGCTCACCAAGGAGCGCGAGGTCGACGTGCAGGGCCAGACCTTCCGGGCGGGCCCGCAGCCGGGTCGGGAGACGCCCTACTACTACCCGGGTGGGCGGTACCAGGGCCGGCCAGTGCCGGCCGGTTGGTACTCGACGCCGTGGTGGAAGACCGCGCTCGGCGCGGGCGCCGGTGTGCTCGGCGGCATGCTGATCGCCGACGCGCTGTTCTCGCCGGCCTTCGCCGATCCCGGGTACGGCTATGACCAGGGCTACCAGGAGGGCTTCGGCGACGGTGCCGACTACACCGACGACCAGGGTGCCGACGCCGGCGACCAGGGCGGCGACTACGGCGACCAGGGCGGCGACTACGGCGACCAGGGCGGCGACTTCGGTGGCGGCGACCAGGCGGGTGACTTCGGCGGCGGCGGTGACTATGCCGGCGGCGACTTCGGCGGCGGGGGTTTCGGTGGCGGTGACTTCGGCGGCGGCGACTTCGGTGGTGGCGATTTCGGCGGCGGCGACTGGTGACGACACGACGGCCGGGCACCCGCTCGTAACGGGCGCACACCGCTGACCACCATTGCGAAAACGGGCCCCGGTCGACTCGACCGGGGCCCGTTGCCGTGCTGTCTGGTCAGCCGGTGTTGCGCATGCCGGCGGCGATGCCGTTCACGGTGGTGAGCAGCGCCCGCTCCAGAGCGGTGCCGTCGCTGGGAGCGCGTCGCCCACCCGGTGCGGTGGCGACCGCCCGGCCCGCCGCCCCGGACTCCCGGTACTGGCGCAGCAGCGCCACCTGGAGGTGGTGCAGCGGCTCCAGGTAGGTGTCGCGCACGGCCAGGGTGCGCTGGAGCACCGGAGAGTTCTCCAGCAGGGCCGGCGAGGCGGTCACCGCCAGCACCTCACGTTTGGTCAGCTCGTACTCCTGCTCGATCTGCTCGAAGATCGGGTGCAGCTTCTTCGGCACGAGGGTCTCGACGTACCGGCGGGCGATGCTGAGGTCGGTCTTGGTCAGCATCATCTCGACGTTCGACAGGAACGTGCGGAAGAAGTGCCAGTTGCGGTGCATCTCGGCCAGCACGTCCGCCAACCCGGCCTCGCGGGCGGCGGCCAGGCCGGAGCCGACGCCGAACCAGCCCGGCACGATCTGCCGGGTCTGCGTCCAGCCGAACACCCACGGGATGGCCCGCAGCCCGGACAGCCCGGCGCCGGTGTTCGGGCGCTTCGCCGGACGCGAGCCGATGTTGAGCGCGCCGAGCAGCTCGGTGGGCGTGGACGCCCAGAAGTACGCCGGCAGGTCCGGGTCCTCGACGAGCGACCGGTACGACCGGAACGCCGACTCGGACACCACGTCCATCGTCGCGTCCCAGCGCTCCAACATCTCGGCCGGCTGCCGGGGTGCGGTGTGCAGAAGCGTCGCCTGGAGCACCGCGGCGAGGGTGAGCTCCAGGTTCTCCCGGGCCAGTGAGGGCAGGGTGTACTTGTCGGAGATCACCTCACCCTGCTCGGTCACCTTGATCGCGCCGTCCATGGTGCCGTACGGCTGCGCCAGGATCGCCTCGTGCGTCGGGCCGCCGCCGCGCCCGACCGTGCCGCCCCGGCCGTGGAAGAGCCGCAGGTGTACGCCGTGCCGGGCGGCCACGTCACGCAACGCGCGCTGCGCCCGGTGGATCGACCACTGGCTGGTGGTGATCCCGGCCTCCTTGTTGGAGTCGGAGTAGCCGAGCATGACCTCCTGCACGTCGCCGCGGGCCGCGACCAGCGCCCGGTACGCGGGCAGCGACAGCAGCTCGTCGAGGATCTCGCCGCCGGCGTTCAGCTCGCCCGGGGTCTCCAGGAGCGGCACGAAACCGATGCGGGCCCGGCCGCTGTGCACGTCGACCAGCCCGGCCTCGCGGGCGAGCACCACGGCGGCGAGGACGTCGTCGACGCCCAGGGTCATCGAGATGATGTACGACTCGATGACCTCGCCGCCGAACCGGTCCTGCGCCTCCCGGATCGTGCTGAACACGTCGAACGTCTTGCGGGACAGCTCGGAGAGCGGGGTGTCCGCGGTGGACAGCGGCCGGCGGCCGGTCAGCTCGTCGGCGAGCAGCTTGGTGCGTTCCAGCCGGCTCAACGACGGGTAGTCGGACACCTCGCCGACCGCCTCGTAGAGCTGGGCGAGGACGGCGTGGTGCGCCTCGGCGTGCTCCCGGACGTCCAGGGTCGCCAGGTGCAGGCCGAACGCGGACATCGTCCGGATGGTGGAGGCCAGCCGGCCGACGGCCGTGAGCTGCCCCGAGTTACGGGCCAGCGACGCGCGCAGCAGGTCCAGGTCGGCGATCAGCTCGGCGGAACCGCGGTAGTCCCGACCCGGGACGTGGGCGGTGCCCTGGCGCAGCCGCTGGCGGGTATTGGCGAGCTTCGCCTTCACACAGCGCGCCTTGAGCCGGTAGGGCTCCTCGGCGTTGACCCGACGGAACCGGGGCGCCACCTCGGGCAGCGCGTCGAGGTCGGCGGCGAGGCTGGCGGAGAGGTCCAGGGACACCCCACGCAGCCGGCGCGAGACCGAGACCTCGTTGATCAGGTGGTCCATCGCCTTCTCGGTGGCGGCGATGCCGTGCTCGTGCTGGATGGTCAGCACCTCGCGGGTGACCGCCGGGGTGACGAACGGGTTGCCGTCCCGGTCGCCGCCGATCCAGGTGCCGAAACTCAGCGGGCGGGCCGTCGGCGACGTCTCCACGCCGAGGGCGCGCAGCGTGTCGGCCAGGTCGTCGAGCACCTGCGGGGCGGCCTCGGCGTACAGGTCGCGCAGGTAGTAGATGGCGTTACGCGCCTCGTCGGTCGGATCCGGCCGGTCCAGTCGCAGCTCGTCGGTCTGCCACATGAGGTCCAGCAACTCGGCCAGCCGGCGGTTGGCCGGGCCCTCGTCGCTCGCGCCGTAGAGGATCGCGTTGGCGGTCTCGGTGTCCAGTTCGTCGGCGATGGCCCGCAGCTTCGACAGGATCGAGCGGCGAGCGGCCTCGGTCGGGTGGGCGGTGAAGACCGGCCGGACCGCCAGCCGGCGAGCGGCGGCGGCAATCTCCTCGGCCGGTACGCCGCGTTCGGCGATCATCTTGGCCGCCTGGTCCAGCCAGCCGCCCTGCACGGCGCGGCGACGGCGCAGATCCCGGGCGCGGTGCACCTGCTCGGTGATGTTGGCCAGGTGGAAGTAGGTGGAGAAGGCGCGAGCCAGCTTGGTGCCGGTCGTCACATCGAGCCCGCCGAGCCGCTGGGCGGCGGCCGGGACGTCGGTGCGTACCTGGGCGCGGATCTCCTCGACGAGGTCGAGCAGTGGGCGACCCTCCTGGCGGGCCAGGGTCTGGCCGAGGAGGGTGCCGAGCCGGCGGATGTCAGCGCGCAGCGCGGCGTCCGGGCCGTCGTGGTCGTGCTGGTCGGTCACGATGCGCTCCTTACGTGAGTACGAAGGACAGCGCTGTCCGACTCCCTGGATGGTATCCGCGTCTGGCCGTTCCGCAGGAGGGGCTCTCCACATGCCGCGCCGTGAGACGGAACACCCCGGAGATCACCTCAGGGTCTTGCGCGGGCGGTTGCCCGACCTCCCCGCACCACTGTCGCGGCGAGCAGGGCCACCAGGGCGAGCACCGCCCACAGCACCAGTCCGGTCAGCGGCCAGCCGATCGAGCGCCGGTCGAAGTACACCGCCGACTTGATCAGGTCGGTGGCCAGGCCGGGCACGTTCCACCGGTGCATGCCGCGCAGCCAGGTGGGCAGGAACTCCGGTGCGTAGATGCCGCCGGAGCCGGGATTGCCGAGCACCACCAGCAGCAGGATGACCAGTCCGGTGCCGAGCACGCCCAACCATCCCTGTACGGCGGCGGCCACCATCGCGGCGGCGAAGGCGGCCAGCATGCCGGTGCCGGCGACGGCCGGCAGGTCGTGGTGCCAGACGTCCAGCACCGGGCCGACGATCACCGCGCCGGCGATGCCGAGCACCACGCTGTAGACGGCGAGCGCCCCGATCCGCAGGCCCGCGCGACGCAGGGTGCGCGGGGTGGTGCCGACCGAGATGCCGAGCGCGGTCGAGGCCAGGTACCCGCCGAGGACGTACCCGATCGCCAGGTAGAACGGAACCAGACCACGGGGATCGGTGTCGGCGACCGGCACGTCGTCGGTCACCCGCAGTGGCAGGCGGGCCTGCTCGGCGGCGGTGGTGAGCACCTGGATGACCACGTCGGTGGCGGCCGGCGCGCTGGCGCTGGCGGTGGTCAGGACGAGGCCGCCGTCGGGGGTGGAGCCGAGCACCCCGTACACCGCGCGGCTCGTCAGGGCATCCTCGGCGGCGCCCGGGTCGGCGTACTCGATGGCTTTGATCTTGTCGGTCCGATCGCGGACGGCGGCCAGGACCGTGCGTGCGGCCTGGTCGCCGGTCGCCACGCCGACCGGCACGTCGCGGGGGTGGGGCTGGTGCAGCGCGCCGACATACGCGGCGATGAACGCGACGGCCAGCGCGAGGGTGCCGAGCAGCAGGCCGATCGTACGGGGGAGCTGGTCGCGTACCCGGACCTCCGGCGCCTCGTCCACCAGTCCAGCCTAGGGCGCTGTTTGCCCTGAATGCGGCGTTTCCACCGGCGGTCGTCCGACCCTGGCCACCGCCCGACCGGCTTCCTCAAGACCTGTTCAAGCCCGCGCCGCGACGATGGTTCACGTCGGTGCGGTTGCCGCCCCACCGGAGGCGGCCGGACCGGAGCACGCGGGCCTGTTCGGGGAGGCCCGAAGCCCCGGTGAGGACCCGTGCCCGTGGGGGTGCCGTACGACCCGCGTACGGCACCCCCATCGCCCGTCAGGCCGCCGCGCCCTCCACGACGGCGAAGGCGCGGACCGGGAAGGTACCCATACCGGCCACCATCGGCGGGGCCGCGGTGAACCGGAACCCGGTCGGCGGCAGCGCGTCGAGGCCGGTCAGATGCTCCACCACCGGGATGCCGGCGGCGAGCAGGATGCTGTGCGCAGGGCGTACGCCCGCCGACGCCGGGCCCATGTCGTCGATGTTGATCGAGTCGATGCCGACCAGGGCCGCCCCGGCGTCGACAAGCGCCTGGGCGCCGTCCTCGCTCAGGTACGGCGCCTCCGGAGCGCCGTACCGCGCGGTGCCGAAGTGCGCGTCCCACCCGCTGTGCAGCAGTACCGCGCGCCCGGCCACCTCGTACGGCGCCAGCATCAGCCGATCCACGGCCCGGGTGTCGGCCGGCACCCGCACCACCACCCCGGGCAGGTCGGCGAGGCGGTCCAGCGACACCCCGGTCAGATCCTCCCGGCCCGCCCAGCGGTGCGCGGGGGTGTCCACGTACGTGCCGGTGTTGGCGATCATGTCGATCCGGGCCACGTGGAACTCGGTGCCCGGCGCGTACCGCTCCCGGGACGCCGCGTACGTCAGCCAGTCGGTGATCCGCGGCCCCGGCCACCCGGGCAGGGTGCCCATGCCGTCGCTGATCACATGGCTCAACTCGACCAGCCGACGACCGCCGCCGGCCGTGGCGACGGCGCGACCGCCCTTGTGCGGCTCTCGGATCATCGTCTTGGCGCTGATCCGGACCTCGGCGACCATGAGCAGCCCGAGGTGCCGGACGAAGAGCGCGGCGAGGTCGTCGTCGGTGATCTCCTGCCCCGGGACGTCCAGCCGGAACCCCTCGGTGCGCAGGCCGCCTCCGTTGGCGAAGCTCACCTGCGCGTCAAACTGCGCCCGCCACTGCTCACCCATCCCCGCCTGCTCACCCATCCCGCACTCGACCACGGCTCCCCGCCCTGGTCAAGATCCGTGCGCTGGGCTTCCCATGATCGCGCTCGATCCAGGATGTAGTGGCCTCGCGGCGTCGACAAGCCACTAGATCCTGGATCAAGCGCGATCATGGCGGGATCGGGCAGTACCGCGCGCGGCCGTGCGACGCGGGTGGGGACGCGCGACCCCGCCTCCTGCTGTCCCGGCCCGCCTCGTCCCGGCCCGCCTCGTCCCGGCCCGTCCCGCCTCGTCCCGTCCCGCCTCGTCCCGTCCCGCCTCGTCCCCGCCCGTCCCGCCTCGTCCCGGCCCGGCCCGGCCCGGCCAAGATCCGCGCAACAACAGGGAAGTTGCTGCCTCAGCCGCGCCGGAGACAGCAATTTCCGTGAAGTTGTGCGGATCTTGGCGGCGCGGGGCGCGCGGGGGTGCGGGGCGCGCGGGGGTGCGGGGCGCGCGGGGGTGCGGGGCGCGCGGGGGTGCGGGGCGCGCGGGACCTGGGCGGAACGGGGTGGGTGTCGGTGGACGGGGATAGGCTTGACGGCGTGCACCCCCCGTCCGGCTGGACGAGGGGCCGCGCTCGTGTGCGTCCACTCCCCTGGAAGGTTTCCCTTGCTCACCGGTCTGTTCTCCGCCGCCCTGGCCGATCCCGGGCTGGCCCGGGCGCGTGACCTGGCGCGCTCCGGTGCTGCCCAGGTCGACGGCCTCGACATCACCGCTCCTGCCGCGCTGCGCCCGTTCGCTGTGGCGGCTGTCGCTGCCGACACCGAGGGCGCCGGGCGACCGGTACTGGCCGTGACCGCCACCTCCCGTGAGGCCGACGACCTGGCCGCCGCGCTGGGTGGGCTGCTGCCTCCGGAGCAGGTGGTGGTCTTCCCCTCCTGGGAGACGTTGCCGCACGAGCGGCTGTCCCCACGCTCGGACACGGTAGGTCGACGGCTGGCTGTCCTGCGCCGCCTCGCGCACCCCGGGTCGGCCGACGCGCACGGCCGGACCGGGCCGCTGCGGGTGGTGGTCGCCCCGGTCCGGTCGCTGCTGCAACCGCAGCTCAAGGGTCTGGGTGACCTGGAGCCGGTGCAGCTCGCCGCCGGCGAGGAGGCGGACCTGGAGGAGGTCGCCCGCCGGCTCACCGACATGGCGTACGCCCGGGTCGACCTGGTCACCAAGCGCGGCGAGTTCGCGGTGCGCGGCGGCATCCTGGACGTCTTCCCGCCCACCGACGAGCACCCGTCCCGGGTCGAGTTCTGGGGCGACGAGGTGGAGGAGATCCGCACCTTCGCCGTCGCCGACCAGCGCACCATCGAGCAGGTGCCGCTGCTGTGGGCGCCGCCCTGCCGCGAGCTGCTACTCACCCCCGAGGTCCGTGAGCGGGCCGCCGCGCTCGCCGAGCAGCACCCCGAGTTGGCCGAGATCCTGGACAAGCTGGCCGAGGGCATCCCGGTGGAGGGGATGGAGTCGCTGGCCCCGGTGCTGGTCGGCCCCGACTCGCTGGAGTTGCTGCTGGACGCGATGCCGGCCGGCACCCACGTGCTGCTCTGCGACCCGGAGCGCATCCGCACCCGGGCGCACGATCTGGTGCGTACCTCTGAGGAATTTTTGCAGGCCAGCTGGGCCGCCGCCGCCGTGGGCGGCCAAGCCCCGGTGGACGTCGGCGCCGCCGCCTTCCGCACCCTTGCCGAGGTACGCGCCACCGCCGGCGCGCTCGGCCAGCCCTGGTGGACGCTGTCCCCCTTCGGTCTCGTCGAGGCCGAGACGACCGGGACGGCCGCGCGGCAGCCCTGGGAGGACGCGCCCGAGCAGGCCAGCGTCACCCCGGACGACGCCATCGCGGTGACTCTCTCCGCCCAGCCGGCCCCGCTCTACCACGGTGAGACCGCGCGGGTGGTCGACGACCTCAAGCGTTGGGCCGGCGAGGGCTGGTCGATCGCGCTGGTCTTCGAGGGGCACGGCCCTGCCCAGCGGGCGGTGGAGGTGCTGCGCGACGCCGGGCTGGGCGCCCGGCTCACCGAGGAGGTGCCGACCGCGCCCACCCCCGGCGAGCTGGTGGTCACCTGTGGTGCGCTCAGCGCCGGCTTCGTCGACGAGGCGTCCCGTTTCGTGCTGCTGACCGGCAACGACGTCACCGGTGGCCGGGGCACCTCGACGCGGGACATGCGCAAGATGCCGAGCCGCCGACGCAACACCATCGACCCGTTGGAGCTCAAGGCCGGCGACTTCGTGGTGCACGAGCAGCACGGCATCGGCCGGTACGTCGAGCTGGTGCAGCGCACCGTCAACGGCGCCAGCAGGGAATACCTGGTCATCGAGTACGCGGCCAGCAAGCGCGGCCAGCCCGGCGACCGGCTGTTCGTGCCGACCGACCAGCTCGACCAGCTCTCCCGTTATGTCGGCGGTGAGCAGCCGACCCTGCACAAGATGGGCGGCTCGGACTGGCAGAAGTCCAAGGCTCGGGCGCGCAAGGCGGTCCGGGAGATCGCCGCGCAGCTCATCCAGCTCTACGCAGCGCGCAAGGCGTCCAAGGGCCACTCGTTCGGCCCGGACACCCCGTGGCAGCGGGAGTTGGAGGACGCCTTCCCGTGGCAGGAGACGCCCGACCAGCTCGCCGCGATCGACGAGGTCAAGCGGGACATGGAGCAGACCGTCCCGATGGACCGGCTGATCTGTGGCGACGTCGGCTACGGCAAGACGGAGATCGCGGTCCGGGCGGCGTTCAAGGCGGTGCAGGACGGCAAGCAGGTGGCGGTGCTCGTGCCGACGACCCTGCTGGTGCAGCAGCACTACAACACGTTCGCCGAGCGGATGAGCCAGTTCCCGGTGCAGATCCGGCAGCTCTCCCGCTTCCAGACTCCCAAGGAGACCGAGCGGACGTTGGAGATGGTCGCCGACGGCACCGTCGACATCGTCATCGGCACGCACCGGCTCCTGCAGACGGCGACCCGGTTCAAGCAGTTGGGTCTGGTCATCGTCGACGAGGAGCAGCGCTTCGGTGTCGAGCACAAGGAGCACCTGAAGACGCTGCGCGCGTCGGTGGACGTGCTGAGCATGTCGGCCACCCCGATCCCGCGCACCCTGGAGATGGCCATCACCGGCATCCGGGAGATGTCCACCATCGCCACCCCGCCGGAGGAGCGGCACCCGGTGCTCACCTTCGTGGGCGCGCAGGACGACCGGCAGGTCGCCGCCTCCATCCACCGCGAGCTGCTGCGCGACGGGCAGGTCTTCTACCTGCACAACCGGGTCGAGTCGATCGACCGGGCCGCGCGGCGGCTGCGCGAGCTGGTGCCCGAGGCGCGGGTCGCCGTGGCACATGGCCAGATGGGCGAGGAGGCCCTGGAGAAGGTCATGGTCGGCTTCTGGGAGAAGGAGTTCGACGTCCTGGTCTGCACGACCATCGTGGAGTCCGGCATCGACATCCCGAACGCCAACACCCTGATCGTCGAGCGGGCCGACCTGCTCGGCCTGGCCCAGCTGCACCAGATCCGTGGTCGGGTCGGCCGGGGCCGCGAGCGGGCGTACGCGTACTTCCTCTACCCGCCGGAGAAGCCGCTCACCGAGCACGCACACGAGCGGCTGGCGACCATCGCCCAGCACACCGAGCTGGGCGCGGGCATGTACGTCGCGATGAAGGACCTGGAGATCCGCGGCGCGGGCAACCTGCTCGGCGGCGAGCAGTCCGGCCACATCGAGGGCGTGGGCTTCGACCTGTACGTGCGCATGGTCGGCGAGGCTGTCTCCGCGTTCAAGGGTGAGCGTCCGGAGGAGGAGGCCGACGTCAAGATCGACCTGCCGATCGACGCGCACCTGCCGCACGACTACGTGAGCGTGGAGCGGCTGCGTCTGGAGATGTACCGCAAGCTCGCCGAGGCGCGCG
The DNA here is from genome assembly GCF_040608555.1 of Micromonospora sp. NPDC005172. NCBI lineage: Bacteria > Bacillati > Actinomycetota > Actinomycetes > Micromonosporales > Micromonosporaceae > Micromonospora > Micromonospora sp. NPDC005172. The sequence goes on along the minus strand of NZ_JBEXIL010000019.1, from coordinate 92,497 downwards.
ACGAGGCCCGTCTGGGGGAGGTCGTCGCCGAGATGACCGACCGGTACGGCGAGCCGCCCGCCCCGGTGCAGAACCTGGTGGCGGTGGCGCGGTTCCGCCTGCTGGCCCGCCGGTACGGCCTCAGTGACGTGTCCATGCAGGGCAAGCACGTGCGGTTCGGGCCGCTGCCGCTGCCGGACTCGAAGCAGTTGCGGCTCAAGCGCTACCACCCGGACGCCGTCTACAAGCAGGCCAACGACCAGGTCAGCGTGCCCCGGCCGAGCACCCGCCGGATCGGTGGCGAACCGCTGCGCGACCAGGCGCTGCTCGAATGGTGCGCGCAACTGCTCTCCGACGTGCTGGGCGCCCCCGCCCCGCTGGCGGCCGCGACCGCCTGACGTGGCACGCCGACCGCGTGGTGAGGTGGGGGCCGTCACAGCCACCAGGAGGGCATGAGAGAGTGACGGGCATGCGTGCTCGCCGTGTGATCGCCGCCGCCAGCGTCGCGGCTCTGGGTGTCCTCTCCCTCGCCGCGTGCGAGAGGTCCGCGCCGGACGTCGCCGCGTACGTCGGTGACACGAGCTATTCGCTCGACCGGGTCGACGGGATCTACGACGAGGTGCAGACGAAGTACGGCGACGTGGTCCGTCAGGCGGCCGGTCAGACTGCCGCGACGCCCTCGCCCGAGCAGTTGCGGTCGCCCGTCACCCGGCAGGACGTGGTGAACCTGCTGGTCAGCCTGGAGCTGGGCAAGCGGGTGGCGAAGGCCAAGAACATCCAGGTGCCCGACGAGGTCAGCCCGCAGCAGTTGGAGCAGAGCCTGCGGGTGCCGGCCACCACCGAGTACACCAAGCTCTGGGGTGAGTGGGTCGACCTGCTTCAGGCGTTCAACCAGCAGCTCCCGCCGGCCGAGGTGAGCGACGCGTCGGTGATGGCCGTCTACCAGGCGCTGGCCAAGGTCGGGGCGATCCAGGGTGGGCTGCAGGTGGCCGAGGTCCGCCAGAAGTTCGGCGAGGGAGCCTTCGTCGGCAGCGCCACCGCGCTCAGTGTCGCCCTGGAGGACGAGGCGGACCGGGCCGACGTCTCGATCAACCCCCGTTACCGGGAGGTGGGCGTGCCCTCGCTGGTGAGCAGCGGTCAGTCGGTCATCTTCTACTCGCTGCCGTTCATCAACGAGGAGGGGCCGGTCACCGACATCTCGACCCCGGACGCGTCGCCGTCGAGCCCCAACCCCGACACCGAGGGCACGGCCAGCTGAGCATGACGGCACGGATCGTCCTGCTGGTCACGTCACCGCGGCTGCCGGCCGGCCTGCTGACCTCGGCCGCCTGGGACGTCGTACGCCGGTATCCGGTTCTGGCCGGTGCGGAGAGCGAGTTGGCGACGGCCGTGCGTCACGCGGGCGGCGAGGTGACCGTCGTCGACGGCCCGGCCACGCAGGCGCTGCTGGAGACGGTGGCGGCGCACGGCACGGCGGTCTGGTTGGCCGGCCCGGCCGGCGACGAGTCGGTGGCCCGGGAGTTGGGTCTGCGGCTGGCCCGGGAGCCGGGGCTGGCCGAGATGGAGCTGATGTACGGCTCGTGGGACCCGCCGGGGGCCCGGCTGCTCGACGCGGTGGCCGTGCTGGACCGGCTGGCCTCGCCGGGCGGCGACCCGTGGAAGCGGGCGCAGACGCACCGTAGCCTCGCGGGTTACCTGCTGGAGGAGAGCTACGAGGCGTACGACGCGATCAAGGCCGACGACACCGACGCGCTCCGTGAGGAGTTGGGCGACGTCCTGCTCCAGGTGGTGTTGCACGCGCGGCTGGCCGAGGAGTTGCCGGAGGGTGAGCGGTGGAGCATCGACGACGTGGCCGGTGGCCTGGTCGACAAGATGATCCGGCGCAACCCGCACGTCTTCGCCGGTGCGGAGGCGGGCACCCTGGAGGAGATCACCGCCAACTGGGAGCGGATCAAGCGAGTTGAGAAGGCGCGTGACTCCGTGCTGGACGGCGTGGCGCTCAGCCAACCCGCCCTGTCCCTGGCCGCGCAGATCCTCGACCGCGCCGCCCGTGTGGGCCTGACCGTCCCGCTCGCACCGCCCGACACCGAGGTGGACGAGGAGGCGAAGCTGGGCGCAACCCTCCTGGCCCTGGTGACGGAAGCCCGCAAGGCCGGCCTGGACCCGGAGGCAGCCCTCCGCCGCGCGACCCTAACCCACGCCGAAACCATCCGCGCCGCCGAACCCCCACCCACCCCACCGCGCTGATCATGAAGTTGTTGCCATGACATGCCGACACGGCGGGCAACAACTTCATGATCAACGGAAGGGGCGCGGGGCGGTCGGTAGGGTTGCCGGGTGGAAGAGTTTGGAGTGCTGGCCGAGCGGGTTGTCGAGGCACTGCTGGAGACTCGGCCGGGGGTCGCCACCTCGGCAGGGGATCACCGGTTCGACGACCGGCTTCCCGATCTGTCCGCCGACGCGCTGGCCGCCGACCGGGTGATGCTCACCGACGCGGCGAACGCGCTGTCCGAACTGGACCCCGACTCGCTGGACGTCGACGAGCAGGTCGACCACGCGCTGCTCACCTCCTTCGTCGACCGGGAGCTGTTCGAGCTGACCGAGATCCGGTCGCACGAGTGGGACCCGCTGCACCACAACCCCGGCCCGCTGCTGCACCCGCTGCTGGCCCGCTCGTACGCCCCGGCCGAGGTCCGGTTGACGCAGGTGGCCGGCCGGCTCGCCGCCGTACCGGATGCCCTCGCCACCGCCCGCGCGACGCTGCGCGACATGCCGCGGATCCACGCCGAGACGGCGGTCGGGCAGTTCACCGGCACGGCCGCGCTCATCCGCGACGAGCTGCCGGGGCTGATCGCGCAGGCGCCGGGCAGCCTCGGGAAGGTCGAGCCGGCGGCCACCGCCGCCATCGCCGCGCTCGACGAGTTCGTCGCGTGGCTGCGAACTCGGCTGGCCGCCGACAGCGGTCCCGGCCGTGACCCGCGCCTGGGCCGCCGCCGCTGGGAGGCGCGGCTCTGGCACACCCTCGACACCGAGCTGGGAGCCGCCGAGATCCAGCGTCGGGCCTGGGCCAACCTGGACCGGGTCACCGAGGAGATCCGCGCGGCGGCCGTCGAGCTGGTCGGTGGTCCAGCCGACGACGAGACGGTACGCCGGGCGTTGGACGTGCTCGCCGCCGAACATCCGGACGACTCGACGATCGTCGAGCTGGCCGGTGTGACGCTCGACGAGGCGACCGACTTCGTCCGGCTGCACGACCTGGTCACCCTTGTCGACGACCGATGCGTGATCCAGGAGATGCCGGAGTTCGCGCGGGGCGTGGCGGTCGCGTACTGCGACTCGCCCGGCCCGTTGGAGACCGCGGCGGTGCCGACGTTCTACTGCATCGCGCCCACCCCGGCGGAGTGGTCGGTGCAGCGCGTGGACTCCTTCTACCGCGAGTACAACGACCACATGGTCCGCAACCTGACCGTGCACGAGGCGATGCCCGGCCACTTCCTCCAGCTCGCCCACGCCCGACGTCACGTCGGCGGTACGCGGGTGCGGGCGCTGGCCCGTTCCGGCCCGTTCGTCGAGGGTTGGGCGGTGTACGCCGAGGAGCTGATGGCCGGTCTCGGCTTCGGCGGTCTGCCGGTGCGGTTGCAGCAGCTCAAGATGCAGCTCCGCATGACCATCAACGCGCTGCTCGACCAGTTGGTGCACGCCGAGGAGCTGCCCGAGGCCGAGGCGATGGCGTTGATGACCGGTCGCGGCTTCCAGGAGGAGGGCGAGGCGGCCGGCAAGTGGCGCCGGTCCCTGCTCACCTCGACGCAGCTCTCCACGTACTTCGTCGGGTACAGCGAGGTGGCCGAGATCGCCGCCGCCCGTCCGGAGGGCGTGTCGGCACGCGACTGGCACGACGCGATGCTCGCCCACGACTGCCCGCCCCCACGACACCTGCGCACCCTGCTCGGCGTCTGACTCCCACCCACGCGCACCCGCCAAGATCCGCGCAACTTCCCTGATGTTGCTGCTTCCGACCCGCCGGAGGCAGCAACTACCCCGAAGTTGCGCGGATCTTGAGCGCTGCGGGCGTGCGGGCGTGCGGGCGTGCGCGGTGCGGGCGTGCGGGCGTGCGCGGTGCGGGCGCGGGGGACTGCCGGGCTCCGGATGCCTCAGGAGCCGCCGGGGCGGTTGTCCACCACGCCTGCTCCGGCGGGCGGGTCGAACGCGTCCTTCTCGACCGTCTCGGAATAGTCGCTCAACGCCAGCTCCATCGGTTTGCCGTCGACCGAGCCGAGGAAGCTGCCGAGCACGCCCTCGGTGGTGACGCAGGCGCTGAAGTCGCCGTCCGAACGCTGCACCTCGACGCAGGCGGCGTGGTGCCCCGCGACTGTGGTGTCGCTCTGCTTGATCACCGCCTGTGGGTCGAGGGCGGCGGCGGTCAGCAGGCCGACCACCACCGGCGGGGTGACGAGACCCTGCTGGTTCGCCTCGGTGAACAGCGCCACGGTGGGCTTGCTGCCGGGGGTGGGTGGCGCGACGAGCGTGCACGCCGTCCGGCCGTCGGTCGCTGTGCAGCGGGTGACGGCGTCGGGAGTGACGGTGAGCCGCCCACCCGGGTAGGTGTACGCGGAGCGGGCCGGGTCCTGCGCCTGCACGATCGCGGCGGTCTGACCGCCGGGCAGTTGGTAGTCGGCCGTGTAGGTCAACTCCAGCGCCCGGTCGAGGCGCGCGGCGAGGTCGTTGACGAGATCCGAGCGCCCCATGGCGCGGCCGGCGTCCTCAAAATTCTGACAGCCGGTGACCGTGAGCGACGCGATGACCGACACGGCGAGCATGCGGAGGGTGGTCGTGGCGGCGGGCATGGCGACCAGCCTGGTGGATCTAGTCGGCGCAGCGCAAACCCGTTGCCGGTTGACTCCCGGAAATCCGGGAATGTCCGTCATCGCGGGGCTACTCGGGGGCGCGGGCGACGCCGTGCCCGATCTCGCCGCCCGATACGCTGCGTTCAACACCTGCCTCAGCCGCACCGTCGCGGCCCACCCACGGACCGGATCACAACAACGAGGAGCGACTCAGTGGCAACCATCGAGGGAATCGTCGCCCGGGAGATTCTCGACTCGCGGGGCAACCCGACGGTCGAGGTCGAGATCGGCCTGGACGACGGCACGGTGGCTCGCGCCGCGGTGCCCTCCGGCGCCTCCACCGGCGCGTTCGAGGCGATCGAGCTGCGCGACGGTGACGCCGACCGCTACCAGGGCAAGGGCGTGGAGAAGGCGGTCTCCAACGTCGAAGACAAGATCGTCGACCAGCTCATCGGCTACGAGGCCAGCGAGCAGCGGCTCATCGACCAGAAGATGCTCGACATCGACGGCACCGACAGCAAGTCGGAGCTGGGCGCGAACGCCATCCTCGGGGTCTCCCTGGCGGTGGCGAAGGCCGCCGCCAGCAGCGCGGAGCTGAGCCTCTTCCGCTACCTGGGTGGCCCGAACGCGCACCTGCTGCCGGTGCCGATGATGAACATCCTCAACGGTGGCGCGCACGCCGACTCCAACGTCGACGTCCAGGAGTTCATGGTCGCGCCGATCGGCGCGCCCACCTTCCGCGAGGCGCTGCGCTCCGGCGCGGAGGTCTACCACGCGCTGAAGTCGGTGCTGAAGAAGAAGGGCCTGTCGACCGGGCTGGGTGACGAGGGCGGCTTCGCGCCGAACCTGCCCACGAACGCCGCCGCCCTGGACCTGATCGCCGAGGCGGTCGAGAAGGCCGGCTACCGGCTCGGCACCGACATCGTGTTCGCGCTCGACGTAGCGGCCACCGAGTTCTTCGACAACGGCACCTACACGTTCGAGGGCGCCGCGAAGTCCGCCGAGGACATGAGCACGTACTACACCAAGCTTGCCGACGAGTACCCGATCGTGTCGATCGAGGACCCGCTGGCGGAGGACGACTGGTCCGGCTGGCAGACCCTGACCGCGTCGATCGGCGACCGGGTGCAGATCGTCGGTGACGACCTGTTCGTGACCAACCCGCAGCGCATCGCCCGCGGTATCGCCGAGAAGGCGGCCAACGCCGTCCTGGTGAAGGTCAACCAGATCGGTTCGCTGACCGAGACCCTGGACGCGGTGGACCTGGCCCACCGGGCCGGCTTCAAGTGCATGATGAGCCACCGCTCCGGCGAGACCGAGGACACCACCATCGCCGACCTGGCGGTCGCCACCGGCTGCGGTCAGATCAAGACCGGCGCTCCGGCCCGCTCGGACCGGGTCGCCAAGTACAACCAGCTGCTCCGCATCGAGGAGGAGCTGGCCGACGCGGCGCGCTACGCGGGCGCGGGTGCGTTCCCGCGTTACCGTTCGGCCTGAGTGTGGTTGTCGGGAAGCCTCACATGCGGTGGGGCTTCCCGACGGACGTACGCGACAGACGTAGCCTCGGGGGAGGGGTGTGACGATGCAGCGCCGCACACCGGGTGGTCAACGACCCGCCCGCCGACCGGGTCAGTCCGGCCGGCCGGGCGCCGGGCGGGCCACCCGCGGGTCGGTCCGGGACGCCGGCATACGCGCCGAGCCGCGTGGCGCCGCCGGTCGGGCCCCGGGCGCGGTCCGGGGTGCCGAGGGTGTGCGCTCCGCGAGCCGTCCGGCCGCCGCCCGACGTACCGCCGCCGGTGGTGGCGCGGTCAAGCGGCTCTCCGCACCCCATCCCCGCCGCTTCACCGGCCGCGCCACGGTGCTCTTCGCGGTGCTGATCGCGCTCGCCCTGGCGTACACCTATCCGGTGCGGGTCTACCTGGACCAGCAGGCCGACATCGAGCGGATGGAGGCGGCCCAGTCGGCGCAGGAGAGGGAGATCGCCGAGCTCGCCGCCGAGGCCGCCAAGTGGCAGGACGACGAGTACAAGATGACGCAGGCCCGGGAGCGGTTCTTCATGGGTCGGCCGGGCGAGAAGATGATGGTGGTCATGAACGACGCCGAGGGCGCGGCCCGCGACGCCGGCAAGCCGGCCGGTTCGGGTGCCCCGGCAGGGCCTTCGACCTGGTACGACACCCTCTGGTCGAGCGTGCGCGCGGCGGACAGCCAGCAGCCGGGCAAGTGACCCACCGACCAGCACACCAGGAGAGACGAGCACCGTGACTGTCGTACCCCCGTCGGAGCCGGCGGCGGATTCCGTACCCCTGCCGCAGCGGGAACCGGCGACCGAGGCCGACCTGGCCGCGGTGGCCGCGCAGCTCGGCCGCCCGCCCCGGGGCACCCGGGCGGTGGCCCACCGCTGCCCGTGCGGCCTGCCCGACGTGGTGGAGACGACGCCCCGCCTCGCCGACGGCACCCCGTTCCCGACGCTGTTCTACCTGACCTGCCCCCGGGCGACCGCGGCGTGCAGCAGGTTGGAGTCGGCGGGTCTGATGCGGGAGATGGCCGACCGGTTGGCGACCGATCCGGAGCTGGCCGCCCACTACCGGGCGGCGCACGAGGACTACCTCGCCCGCCGGGACGCGATCGGCGAGGTGCCGGAGATCGCCGGCATCTCCGCCGGTGGAATGCCGGGGCGGGTGAAGTGCCTGCACGTGCACCTCGGCCACGCCCTGGGTGCCGGCCCCGGCGTGAACCCGTTCGGCGACGAGACGTTGGCGCTGGTCGAGCCCTGGTGGACGGCGGGCCCCTGCGTGGACGTGCCCGACAGCGAATGACCGCACAGGCCGAGGGGCAGATCCTGGTGCGGCGCGCCCGCACCCGGGATGTGCGGGGCATCCGCCGGCTGGTCGACACGTACACCGACGACCGGCGGTTGCTGAGCAAGGCCACTGTGACCCTGTACGAGGACGTGCAGGAGTTCCGGGTGGCGGTCCGGCCCGACGACGGTGTCGTGGTGGGGTGCGGCGCGCTGCACGTCATGTGGGAGGACCTGGCCGAGATCCGTACGGTGGCCGTGGACCCGTCCTGCCGGGGTCAGCGGATCGGGCACCGGCTGGTCAGCGAACTGATCGACGCGGCCCGCACACTGGGCGTGGCGCGGATCTTCGTGCTCACCTTCGAGACCCGGTTCTTCGGCTCGTTCGGCTTCCGGGAGATCGACGGCGCGCCGGTGCCGCAGCCGGTCTACGAGCAGCTTCTGCGCTCGTACGACGAGGGTGTCGCGGAGTTCCTGGACCTCGAGCGGGTCAAGCCGAACACGCTCGGCAACACCCGGATGCTGCTGCGCCTGTAGCGGCGCGCGCCTGTGGCGACCCGGCGGCGAGCCGTCGGGGGCGGGCACTCTGCTGAGCCTGATGCCTGTGCGGCATCAAGATGACTCACAGGCATCACGCTCATCGGCGACCGGCCGGCCCGGGCCCGCCGATCGCGAGGGGACCCCGGCGGATGGCTGTCGTAGGGTTGCCGGGTGACGACGCGTGTGGCGGCCATCGACTGCGGGACCAACTCGATCCGACTACTGGTCGCCGACCTGCCGGAGGAGTCGGCCGGGCCGCAGGCCCCGCTGACCGACGTGACCCGGCGGATGGAGATCGTCCGGCTGGGGCAGGGCGTCGACCGGACCGGCCGGCTCGCGCCGGAGGCGATCGAACGGACCCGTGTGGCGCTGGCGTCCTACGCCGCCGACATCGAGAAGTTGGGCGCGCAGCGGGTACGCATGTGCGCGACCTCGGCCTCCCGGGACGCCGCCAACGCCGCGGACTTCACCGAGATGGTGCAGCAGACGCTGGGCGTGGCGCCCGAGGTGGTGAGCGGCGACGAGGAGGCCCGGCTGTCGTTCACCGGGGCGGTGCGCGGGCTGCCGTCCGACGCCGAGGAGCCCTTCCTCGTCGTCGACATCGGTGGCGGCTCGACCGAGTTCGTGGTCGGTGACCGGAGCGGTGTGCGGTCGGCGGTGTCGGTCGACATCGGCTGCGTCCGGATGACGGAGCGGCACCTGCCGGGTGACCCGCCGACGCCGGAGGAGGTCGCGGCGGCGGAGGCCGACATCGCCGCCGTCGTGGACCGGGCGCTCGCCCAGGTGCCCGGCCGCGAGGCCGCCACCCTGATCGGCCTCGCCGGTTCGGTCACCACCGTGGTCGCCATCGCCCAGAACCTTCAGGGGTACGACCCGGAGCGCATCCACCACGCCCGCGTGTCGTACGAGGAGGTGGCGCGGGTGACCGCGGACCTGCTCGCGCGGACCAGCGCGCAGCGGCTGGAGATCCCGGTGATGCACCCCGGACGGGCCGACGTGATCGGCGCGGGGTCGCTGGTGCTGCGCGTGATCATGGAGCGGGCCGGCATGCCGTCGGTGGTCGCCTCGGAGCACGACATCCTGGACGGCATCGCCTGGAGCCTCCAGTAGCAGGTCCGCACCCGGCGTGCCGTTGGCCGAAGTCGTTGACGCTACTTCGCATTGCACAGTAGTGTGCGATGCGTGGACACCACACAGTTGTTGAAGGGCGTGCTCGATCTGGCCGTCCTGGCGGTCCTCCGGGAGGAGGACGGTTACGGCTACGACATCCTGCGCCGGCTCCGCGAAGCCGGCCTGGAGGAGATCGGCGACGCCTCGGTCTACGGCACGCTGCGCCGCCTCTTCGCCGCCGGCCTGCTCACCACGTACGTGGTGCCGAGCGAGACCGGCCCGCACCGCAAGTACTACTCGCTCAACGCCGCCGGGCGTGACCAGTTGACCCGCTCCGGCAAGCTCTGGCGCTCGTTCGCCACCACCATGGACACGCTGCTCGACGATCGGGGGCTGGCGGCATGACCGTCACGGAGCAGGAGATCACCGACTATGTGGCACGGGTCCGGGCCGCCCTGGCCGACGTGCCGCCCGACCGGCGCACCGAGCTGACCGAGGACCTCGCCGACCACCTCACCGAGGTCGCCGCCGAGAGTGAGGGCACCCTCGTCGAGCGACTGGGCGAGCCGGAGACGTACGCCGCCGAGCTGCGCGCCGCTGCCGGCGTCGGTGTCGGCGGCGGTCGCAACCTGGACCACCGGGTCGCCACCGCCGTAATCCGGGTCCGCGGCCGGCTGCGTGCGATCGACTCCCGGCTCGGCCCACCTCTGGGGTACGCGACGGCGAGTGACTTCCTCCGCCTGCTGCGCCCCGGCTGGTGGGTGCTGCGCGGCTACCTGGCGGCCATGCTGCTCACCGCGATCAGCACCGGCGGCAGCTTCGGTGTGCTGCCCCGGTTCGGTGGGGAGTTGCTCGCCGGGCTGATCATGCTGATCGGGTTCGTGCTCGCCTCGATCTGGCTCGGTCGCCGTTCGGCGCAACTCGCCCGCTGGCCGCGCTCGGCGGTGCAGGTCGGCAGCGCGGTGCTGGTCGTCTTCGCGCTCTCCGCCCTCGTGCAGGCGGAGGACCGGATGCGGTACGGCGACTACGGCTACAACCCGACCTCGGTCGACAACCCGTACGACCGGATCCGGGACGTCTTCGTCTACGACAGCGACGGTCGGCTGGTGGAGAACGCGCGCCTGTTCGACGAGAACGGCAACCCCATCCGACTCGGCTACCCGGACTGTCTCGACCCCGCCGAGGCGTACAACAACCCGCTGTTGCGGCCGTACCCGTACTGCCCCGACCGGGCGCCCTTCGGGCCGCCCCGGGGTCCGGACATGCCCGGGGCGCCAGCGGTGCCGACCAGCACGCCGTCGGCAAGCGAGTCACCGACCGTGGCGACGCCGACGGCGACTCCGGCGAGTCCGAGCGCGACGCCGAGTGACGAGCCGACTCCGACCCCGACGAGCTGATGGGCGATGTGAACCAGATCATGCACACGATGCTGGGAAATAGCTGAACGGACGAGGTGAGCGGGACGGCACCAGAAATCAATGATCGTTACGGTGTCGTCTGCTCATCCATCCCTCGGAAGGAACCCCCGTGTCAGAGCAGGTCGCACCGCCCCCCGCGTCCGACGCAGCGCCGGCTGAGCCGGCCGCCGAGACGCCGGCCCAGCCGGCCGCAGAGACGCCGCCGCCGGCCGAGCCGGAGGGTAAGTCCGGTGCCAAGAAGGCGCTCGGCATCATCGGCGCGATCGTCATCTTCCTCGTCATCGCAGGTCTGAAGTTCGGCCTGGGCACGGCCATCGGCAACTTCGTGAACAAGGACGACACCGCCGACGCGAAGGCCGGCGACTGCATCGCCGAACTGCCCGAGATCAAGGGTGACAAGGAGGAGGAGGTCGACGGCGCCAAGGTCGTCAAGTGCACCTCCACCGACGCGGCGTACAACGTGGTCGGTCGGGTCGACGGGCAGACCGAGGCCCAGGCCAAGGCCGACACCGCCTGCAACGATTTCTTCAAGGAAGGCGAGGAGGGGTACGTCTTCTACAGCATCGAGTCCGGCAAGAAGGGCTACGTCCTCTGCCTGACCAAGAAGGCCTGACCACACGCCTGAGGCACCGATGACGGCGGCGGGGGAATCTTCCCCGCCGCCGTCGGCGTACCCGCGGTCACCATGCGGCGAACAGGAGGTGAATGCCACTGTTCCGACGTCTTCCCGGCCGGGGTCACGGCGTGGCAGGCTACCGGCACGTAGGACCACTGGGCGACCAGCCAACGATGACTGACCGCTAGGAGGACGGCCGATGGGCGAAATGGTGAGTTACCGCAGCAACGGGGGTACGAGCGAGGGGTATCTCGCGATACCCGCGAGCGGCACGGCCAGCCCCGCCGTCATCGTCCTGCAGGAGTCGTGGGGCCTGGTCCCGCACATCCGGTCGGTCGCGGACCGGTTCGCCGAGGCCGGCTTCGTCGCTCTCGCCCCGGACGTCCGGCACGGTACGGCGACCGACGAGCCCGCCGAGGCGCAGCGCCTGCTGGCGACGCGCCTGGACGAGGCGGCGAAGGACATCGCCGACGCGGCCGACTACCTCGCCGGGCGCCCGGAGGTCACCGGGAAGGTCGGCGCGGTCGGGTTCGGCGCCGGTGGCAGCCTGGCCCTCAGGTCGGCGTCCCTCTCCGAGCGGATCGTGGCCACCGCCGGGTTCTATCCCGTGCTGTCCGGTGGGTCGATGCCCACCGACCGGGTCGACTACGCCGGCAAGGCGGCGGTCATCCACTGCTCCGAAGAGGACGGCACCTCGACCGACGAGGGTGTGCAGGCCGTACGCCGGGCCATCGAGGAGGCCGGCGGCACCTGCCAGCTCTACGACTACCCGGGCACCTCGCACGCGTTCTTCGACGACGACCGGCCCGAGGCGTTCGACCAGCGTGCCGCCGCCAGCGCCTGGGCGCGCACCCTGGAACTGTTCCGGGCCAAACTTGGCTGAGTCGCGTACCCCCGATCAGGTCGTCGCCCGCGCCGCGCGGGCGACCGACCTGGCCGACCTCGACGCGGCGGTCAGTGGCTGTTTCGCCTGTCCCCGCCTCGTCCGGTGGCGGGAGGAGGTGGCCCGCGTCCGGCGGGCCGCCTTCCGCGACCAGGAGTACTGGGGCCGGCCGGTGCCCGGCTTCGGCCCCGGCGACGCGCGGATCGCCATCCTCGGGCTCGCGCCCGCCGCGCACGGCGGCAACCGCACCGGCCGGATCTTCACCGGCGACCGCTCGGGCGACGTCCTCTTCGCGGCCCTGTACCGGGCCGGGTTGGCCAATCAGCCGACAAGCGTCGCCGCCGACGACGGCCTCGCCCTGCGTGACACCCGGATCTTCTCGGCGGTCCGCTGCGCGCCACCGGACAACAAGCCCACCCCGGAGGAACGGGACACCTGCGCTCCCTGGCTGCACCGCGAGGTCACGCTGATCCGACCCACCCTGCGCGTCGTGGTCGCGCTGGGCGCGTTCGCCTGGGCCGCGTGGTGGCCGGTGCTGCGCCAGGTGTACGAGCAGCGCCCGCCCAGCCCGCGACCCGCGTTCGGCCATGGGGCACACTGGTCCGGCGCGGCTGTGCCGGACTTGCTCGGTTGCTACCACGTCAGCCAGCAGAACACCTTCACCGGCCGGCTGACACCGGGGATGTTGGACGACGTCTTCGGCCGGGCCAAGCAACTGGCCGAAGTGGACTGAGAACGCGTGGGGTGGTGGCGATGACGAACGGAACACGCCCGCCCGCGCCGTCGCCACCCGCCGGACCGGGTGTGGTCCGCCCGGTGCTCGGCCTGCTGCGCCGCTGGTGGCCGGTGGGCGCGGTGGCGGCGCTGCTCGCGGCGGCCGCGCTGGCGTCCGCCCACTCGTCGATCGGCGCCAGCCGGATTCCGCCCGCTGCCGAGAACGTGCCCTGGGTGCCGGAATACCCGACCGACGTGCCGTCCCCGTCGATCCCGGTCGAGCCGAGGGACGCCGGCGAAGCCACCCAGGCGCACATCCCGCAGTGGATCGCCACCGTGGCGATGGCCCTGCTCGGGCTGGCCATCCTCGCGGTGCTGGGCTACCTCACCTGGATCCTGCTCCGTGGCGCGCTGCGCCGTACCTCGCGGGCCCTGCCGGCGCAGCGGGCCCGGCGTACGGCCGAGGGCACCGCCCGCGAGGTGGTCGCCGCCCTGGACGCCGGCCTCGTCGAGCTGGACGACCAGGCCACCGACCCCCGTGTCGCGGTGATCGCCTGCTGGGTACGCCTGGAGGAGGCGGCCGCTGCGGCAGGTGTGTCCCGGCGTCCCGGCGACACACCGACCGACCTGGTCACGCGATTGCTGCGGGGCGACGAGTCGGCCGGGGTGCCGGCGATCGTCAGCGCCGACGTGCTGGCCGAGTTCGCACACGTCTACCGCGAGGCCCGCTACGCCACACGTGAGGTCGGCGAGGGCACCCGCGACGACGCCCGTGCCGCGCTGCGGCGGCTGCGCGGCGAACTCGCCATCGTGACGACGGGTGCTCCCGAGGTGCCGGCATGAGCGGCAGCGCCAGCATCGACGACCTGCTCACCTTCGAGGAGGAGGGGCCACGGCACGACGAACGGGCCAAGGGCGGCCGGTTCGGACGCGTGTTCCGGGCCCTGGCCGGCAACGCGGCCCTGGTCGCCGTGCTCGTCGTCGGTCTCCGGGCGGTCGGCCTGCAGGTCTCGCTGGCGATCCTCATCGCCGGGGTGTTCGCCGTGTCCGGGGTGCGCCGGGTCGCCGCCGCGCTGGCACCGACGCCGGCGGCGAGGTCCCGCCCTTCGCTCGCCCAGCACGACGACGGCTCCTGGAACTGGGGTGCCCGGGATGCGCTGCGCGCCGCGATCAACGGCTGGGAACTGCCGCTGGACTGGTCCACGACCCGACCCGAACGTTTCACCGAGGTCATCCTGCCCCGGCTCGCGGAACTGGCCGACGAGCGGCTTCGCCTGAAGCACTCCGTGACCCGTGAGTCGGACCCGGTCCGCGCTCGCGCCCTGCTGGGCGACCGGCTGTGGACGTTCCTGGAAACCCCGCCCCGACGCCCCCCGTCGCCGCGCGATCTCGCGGTGATCGTCGCCGAACTGGAGAAGATCTGATGAACGACGTGGACCGGAGCATGCCCGCCGCCGAGGTCGGCCGCCTGGCCCGGGCCGTCCTGGACGCCGTCGGCACCGTCGTGGTCGGCAAGCGCGACGCGTTGGAGTTGGTCCTCGCCGGAATCCTGGCCGGTGGGCACGTGCTCTTGGAGGATCTGCCCGGCCTGGGCAAGACGCTCACCGCGCGCTCGTTCGCGCAGGCGCTCGGGCTGGACTTCCGCCGTCTCCAGTTCACCCCGGACCTGCTCCCCGCCGACGTCACCGGCTCGTTCCTCTACGACCAGCGCAGCGGCGACTTCACCTTCCGGGCGGGGCCCGTCTTCACCAACCTGCTCCTCGCCGACGAGATCAACCGGACGCCGCCGAAGACCCAGTCCGCGCTGCTCGAGGCCATGCAGGAGAAGCAGGTCTCGGTCGAGGGCGTGACGTACAAGCTGGACGAACCCTTCCACGTGCTGGCGACCGCGAACCCCATCGAGTACGAGGGCACCTACCCGCTGCCCGAGGCGCAGCTCGACCGGTTCCTGCTGCGGGTCTCCTTCGGCTACCCGCTGCAGGAGGAGGAGTGGGAGGTGCTGCGCCGTCGGATGAGCCGCCGCCGCGAGGAGGCGGACATCAAACCGGTGGTGGACGCCGCCACCCTGCGGGCGATGCAGGCCGCCCTGGAGGACGTGGTGGTGGAGGACTCGATCGGCCGCTACATCGTGGCGCTCACCGCGGCCACCCGGGAACACCCGTCGGTGCTGGTCGGTGCATCGCCGCGTGGTTCGTTGGCGTTGCTGCTGCTGTCCCGGGTACGCGCCGTGTTCGACGGCCGGGACTACGTGGTGCCGGAGGACGTCAAGGCGGTCGCCGCGCCCGCGCTCGCCCACCGGATCACCCTGCGCCCCGAGATGTGGCTACGTCGCGTCGACCCGGCGTTCGTGGTCGGTGAGGTGCTGGAGGCGACGCCCGCCCCGGCCAGTGGCGCGCTGCCCAGCTACGCCGCCGGCGGGCTCCGGCACTGATGTCCGGCCCGACCGCGTCCGCGCCGCGATCCACCGAGCCGGAGTCGACCGCCGGCTGGGCGCCCACCCCTGCGCTCGGTCGCGCCGTGCTGCTCACCGGTTTGTTGCTGGTGGCGGGGGTGCTGCTGGGACGCGTCGACCTCGTCGTGCTGGCCGCGCCGTTCGCGCTGGGCACCGCGTACGCGCTGCGTCGCCGGCCCACCGCGCTGCCGCAGGTCTGGATCACCACCGCGGAGGACGGCCCGCTGGTCGAGGGCGGCGAGGTGTCGGCCGCGGTGAGTGTCGGCAACCCGGACACGGTCGACTACGACCTCGTGGTGGTGCGGTCACGGGTCTCGCCGTGGCTGCGGATCGCCCGTGCCGGCTTCGCCAGCGCCGAACCCACCGACGCACCGCCGCCCGCCGAGACCCCGTCGGCCGCCGGCAGGGGACGCTCGGTCGCCGATCGACCGTTCGTGACGTCGGTGCCCGCTTCGGCGGCGGTGGATCTGGAACTGGCCGGGCGGGCTCTGCGCTGGGGTCGGCACCCCGTCGGACCGGCCGGGGCTCGGGTCGCCGCGGCGGGCGGGCTGCTGGTGTCCCGAGCGGTGATCACCGAACCGGTCGGGGTGCGGGTCTACCCGCGTACCGAGCCGTTCGAGGCGGTGGAGGCGATGCCCCGCGCCGCCGGTCTGGTGGGCGCGCACCACTCCCGACGTCCCGGAGAGGGCGGTGAACTGGCCGGAGTGCGGGTCTTCGCCCCGGGCGACCGGCTCCGCCGCGTCGACTGGCGGGTGTCCCTGCGGGCCCGGCAGTTGCACGTGGCGGCCACCCTGTCCGACCGCGACGCGGAGGTGGTGGTGTTGCTCGACGTGCTCGCCGAGGCGGGCCGTTCCGGTGGTGTGGACGGTGCCGCGTCCGTGCTGGACACCACCGTGCGGGCCACCGCCGCGATCGCCGAGCACTACCTGCATCGGGGCGACCGGGTGTCGCTGCTGGAGTACGGGCCGGGAGCCCGCCGGCTACGCCCCGCCGCCGGCCGTCGGCAGTACCTGACGGTGCTGGAATGGCTGCTCGACGTACGCGCCGAAGCGGCCCAGCACGAGCCGTACGACCAGGTCTTCGGCCCACAGTTGCTGTCCTCGGACGCGCTGGTGGTCGTCCTCACCCCGCTGCTGGACGAGCGTTCGGCGCAGATGCTGGCGCGGCTGGCCCGCGCCGGCCGGTTCGTGGTGGCGGTCGACACGTTGCCGGCCGACCTGACGCCGCCGAAGGACCGGGGTTGGGCCGAGGTGGCGTACCGCCTCTGGCGACTGGACCGGGAAACGATGATCGGGCAGCTCCGTGAGCACGGCGTACCAGTCGTGCGCTGGGCCGGCGCGGGCAGCCTCGACGAGGTGCTGCGGGACGTGGCGCGACTGGCGACGGCCCCGAGAGTCGGTGGCCGGTGAGCGCGAGGAGTGAGCCGGGTTTGCGAGCCCCGCAGTCGCGAACGACAGGACCACAGTGAGCGCGATCACGGAGCGGGTGCGAGCTGCTCAGGACGCCGTGGCCCGGATCAGCGCCGTCCCGCTGCTGGTGCGGGCCGCGATCTTCGTCACGACGCTTGTCGGGTTCGCGCTGGCGTTCCCCGGCGAGGTGTTGACCGGTCGACCGCTGCTCTTCCTGGCGGTGGCCGCGCTGCTGCCCGCGGCGGGTCCGCGGCGGTTGTGGCCCACCTTCGCGGCGCTGGTGATGGCTGGCGGCTGGTTGCTCGCCACCGACGGGTACGGCCGACCGGTGGCGTTGTGGCGGCTGCTCGCCGTCGCCGCGCTGTTGTACCTGGGGCACTCCCTGTGCGCGCTGGCGGCGCTGCTGCCGTACGACGGGGTGGTGGATCCGGAGCTGATCACCCGGTGGTTGCTGCGGGTGGGAGCGGTGCTGCTGGGTACGGCCGTGTTGGGGGTGCTGCTGCTGCGGATGGCGGGCCTGGGCGGGGAGGTCGGGCACCAGTGGGTGACGGTGCTGGGGCTGCTGGTGGCGGTGGGTGTCGCCGCGTTGCTGGGTTGGCTGCTGCGGCGTAGGTGAACCAGTGATGCAACAGGGTTACGCAGGTCACAGGGGTTGTGTTCCGTCACAGATGGGGGGCGCGAGCGGGATTACCTGAGCAGGGCGGGGAAAGATAGATGACGTGAATCCGAAGCGGATCCTTGTGGTGGGTGCTGGGCACGTCGGTCTCTACGCCGCCCTGCGCCTGTCGAAGAAGCTCAGCTCCCGTGAGGCTGAGGTCATCGTCGTGGACCCCCAGCCCCACATGACCTATCAGCCGTTCCTCCCCGAGGCCGCGGCGGGGAACATCTCCCCGCGGCATGCCGTGGTGCCGCTGCGCCGCGAGCTGCGCCGGTGCACGGTGGTGGCGGGGACCGTGACGCGCGTCGAGCACGACCGCAAGGTGGCGACCGTGCAGCCGATCGTCGGCCCGGCCCGGGAGATCGCGTACGACCACGTGATCGTCGCGCCGGGTTCGGTGTCCCGGACGCTGCCGATTCCGGGCCTGCACGAACAGGGCATCGGGTTCAAGACCATCGGTGAGGCGATCTACCTCCGCAACCACGTGCTGGACCGGCTGGACGTTGCGGCCGTGACCCCGGATGCGGAGGTCCGCCGCTCGGCGTTGACCTTCACGTTCGTCGGCGGCGGGTACGCGGGCATCGAGGCGCTCGCCGAGATGGAGGACATGGCCCGCGACGCCCTGCGCTACTACCCGGAGCTGAAGCCGGAGGACATGCGCTGGGTGCTCGTCGAGGCGACCCAGCGGGTGCTGCCCGAGGTCGACCGGGACATGGGCGCCTACACGGTGCAGCAGCTCATGAAGCGCAACATGGACATCCGGCTGGACACCCGCCTGGAGTCCTGTGTCGACGGGGTGGTGAAGCTCTCCGACGGGGACAGCTTCCGGTCCGACACGATCGTCTGGACGGCGGGTGTGAAGCCGTCGCCGATGCTGGACGCGACGGACTTCCCGCGTGACGAGCGCCGGCGGGTCACCTGTATCCCCACTCTCCAGGTGGTCGACGGTGACCGGGTCATCGAGGGCGCGTGGAGCGCCGGTGACTGCGCGGCCGTGCCGGACCTGACCAAGGAGCCGGGCAACTTCTGCTCGCCGAGCGCGCAGCACGCCGTGCGTCAGGCGGCGCGGATGGCCGACAACATCGTCGCGGTGATCCGGGGTCGCGAGCCGGTCGACTACAAGCACAAGCACGTGGGCAGCGTCGCCAGCCTCGGCCTGCACAAGGGCGTCGCCCAGGTGTACGGCATCAAGATGACCGGCTGGCCGGCCTGGTTCATGCACCGGACATACCACATGAGCCGGATTCCCTCGTTCAACCGCAAGGTCCGTGTGGTGGTGGACTGGTCGCTGGCGTTCTTCCTCAAGCGTGAGGTCGTCGCGTTGGGTCAGCTCCACGACCCCCGCGAGGAGTTCGTCGAGGCGTCCCAGCCGGTCGGGGCTCCACGAGTCTGACAGATGTGACGAAAGGGCCTCTCCTTGCCGGAGGGGTCCTTTCGTGCTGTCCGGGGGTGGGTCAGACCTTCCAGGTCCACGCGTCGGCGATCCTGGTGGCGGGGCCGTAGAGCTGCTCCAGGGTGGTCTTGAGGCTCGCCGCGTGCGGTGCGTCGTCGGCCAGCGCCACGCAGGACGCGCCCCAGAAGTCCGCGTCCTTCGCGGCCTGCCGGCGCTGCTCGTCACCGATGGCCGGCTGGTCGCCGCGGCGGGCGACGTCGGCCAGCAGCGCCGAGGTGGGCTGCTTGAAGGTGCCCATGGCGGCGGTGCCGCCCCGCCCGTACGGGCCGATGAAGAATCCCTCGGGTAGGCCGAAGCCGGCGTCGGCGACGGCCGCCCAGCGCATCGGCCACGGATCCTTGGGAGTGGGCAGCGGCACCGGGACCAGCACACCACCGGGCTCGACGCACTGCCGCCAGTGCCCGCCGGTGATGAACTCCGGCACGGCGGGTCGGCCGGCGGTGGGCAGCGGGGTCGGGAAGATCGGCAGCAGGGCCGCGACGACGGCCAGCGGCACCAGCCTGCGTGCCCGCCCGGTGCCGCTCAGTGCCCGGTCGACGGCGAGGGTCAGCAGCGTCGCCACGATCGGGAGCAGCGCCAGGCCGAACCGCATCGGCAGGGCGCCGTCCACCACCGGCAGGCCGGCCAGCAGGGCGTACGGGCCGGGCAGCGCGGTGCGGGTGCCGCCGAGCACGACCTCCGGGCCGAGCGAGAGTGCGCCCATCACGAGGGCCGCCACCACGCACGGGAGCACGATCCGGCGTCGCTCGGCCCAGATCGCGCAGGCGGCGGTGACCAGCAGCAGGGGCCAGCCGAGGAAGCTGTTGTATTCGGCCGGGCCGGTGGTGAGGCGGGAGGCCTCGTCGCTGCCGGCGATCGACAGCGGGGAGACCACCCACCAACTACTGAGGTCGGCGGAGAAGTAGGCCGGGCTGAACATCCCGTCGGCGACACCCTGTGGTCCGGCGAACTGGAACCACAGCGGGTAGCCGAGCACCAGCAACGCCAGGCCGGCGGCGATGGCCAGCCCGCCCAGGAACCCGGGCAGTGCCCGTCGGGCGAGGTCCCGGTCCGCGGCGCCGTAGCCGACCGCCATCACCAGCAGGGTGACGGCGCAGAGGAAGAGCACCTCTTCGCCGATGAACACCTGCGCGGTGACGGCGGCCGCCAGCCCGACGGCGGAGCTGACCGTCCGCCGTCCGTCGGGGCCGGCCGAACGGGCGCGCCCGGTCTCGTCGAGCGTGGTGGGGCCGGGGTCGGACGCCCGCAGCAGCCGTACGACCAACCAGACGATCACCGGAACCAGCCACTGCGCCGTCATGTGCAGATGGCTGTTGGTCTGCGAGACCATGCCGGGACCGAAGCCGCACAGGCTCCCGCCGAGTGCGGCGGCGAGGCGGCGCACGCGCAGCGTCCGGTGGAACAGCAGGTACCAGGCGAGGGCGGTGCCGGCCAGGTTGGCGGCGGCGAGCAGCGCGAAGGTGGTGGGCGCGCCGAACAGCAGGGTGACGGGCGCACAGAGCACGCCGAGCGCGATGATCGTGGTGTTGGCCATCAGGTTGACGCCGTCCGGGGCGTTGAGCCGGTCGGTCAGCAGGTGGAAGTCACCGAGCAGCGCTCTCGCGTCGACCGCCAGGAACCATTCGTAGAGCGTCTGGTCCTCGGGATTGAGCGCCAACGTGCGTCCACCCGGGTCGGGCCACAGCCCGTGGGTCAACCAACCGGCCAACGCCACCCACACCAGCGCGACCAGAAGGTCCGTCCGGTGGCGGCGCACGCCGGTGCGCAGCCGTACGGCCCGGGTGGTGCCCTCGACGCGATCGGCGAGGCGGATGGCCTGGTCAGGGCCGGCGTCGGGGGCCGTTGGGGCTGCGCTGCTCACGGCATCGACCCTAATGTGGCCAGCCCGGCGGGGTACGCCGGGTCGCCGCCGACCGGCTACGGTGACACTGCATCGTGCGTGTCGACGCGCGGGTGCCACCCGCCCGGGTGGTGGAACGGCAGACACGGCCGCCTTAAAAGCGGCTGCCGAAAGGCGTGCGGGTTCGACCCCCGCCCCGGGCACCGGTCGCCCACGGCCTCGCGTTCCCATTCGTGATCACCAGGAGTGGGTCGGGCAGTTTACTCTTGGAGTGCACGTTCACGTGCAAACGACCCCCTGAGGGAGGCCAGACAGTGAAGACCTCGAACCCGGTGCTCGCCCGGCTCGGCCAGGCGGCTGAGCGGGAGCGCTCCGCCGGGTACGCCCCGGCTGGGCCGTACGGCCAGCCCGGCATTCCCCAGCAGTACCCGTCCCAGGCCGGCTACCCGGCCGCACCGCCCGCCGTGGCGCCGATGACCGTCGACGACGTGGTCGTCAAGACGGTCACCCTGCTCGGCATCCTCGGCGTCACCGCCGCGGCCGCCTGGGTGCTCGTGCCCGACGCGCTGGTCAGTACCGCCTGGATCGGCGCGGCAGTCGTCGGCCTGGTCCTCGGCTTGATCATCTCGTTCTCCCGGATGGCAAACCCGGCGCTCGTCATCGCGTACGCGGTGGTCGAGGGTGTCTTCGTCGGCATGGTCAGCAAGGCGTTCGAGACCTTCTACGACGGCATCGTGCTCCAGGCCGCCGTGGCGAGCTTCGGCATCTTCTTCCTGATGACGATGATCTACAAGGCGAAGATCATCCGAGCCACCCCGATGTTCGTGAAGGTCGTGTCGACGGCCATCGTCGGCCTCGCCGCCGTCATGCTGATCAACCTGGTGCTGGCGCTGTTCGGCGTCAACACGGGTCTGCGGGACGGCAGCCCGCTGGCCATCGGCTTCAGCCTCGTCTGCATCGTGGTCGCCTCGCTGAGCTTCGTGCTCAGCTTCAAGGAGATCGAGGACGGCGTCCGGATGGGCCTGCCGCAGCGCTACTCCTGGGTCGCCGCCTTCGGCATCCTGGTCAGCCTGGTCTGGCTCTACATCGAGATCCTGCGCCTGCTGAGCTACTTCCAGGGCGACGACTGACCTCGTCCGCACCGCTGACCGGCGCCCGCTCCCGCTTCCCGCAGGGGCGGGCGCCGTCGTCCGCGCCGTTTCGCCGCCACCGCCGGGCCACCCTTGGCAGAGTGACTGCCAGGGGTACGCGGGCGAAGGAGGCGACGGTGCGCAGCAACAACCCGGTGCTCAACCGACTGGAGGAGACCAGCCGGTTGGAATCCCGGGTGGTCAGCTCCCGCGATGTCGAGCCGATGACCGTCGACGACGTGGTGGTGCGTACCGTCGGACTGCTCCTGCTCACCGGCGCGGCCGCCGCGGTGTCCTGGGCGGTGGTGCCCGACGCGGTGTGGCTGGGGGCGGCCCTGGCCGGCACCGCCATCGCCTCGATCGTGCTGGTCCTGGTCATCTCGCTACGGGGGATCACCAATCCGGTGCCGATCGTCGGCTACGCGCTGCTCCAGGGTCTGCTGCTCGGGGTGGCCAGCCGCACCTTCGAGCAGGTCTACCCGGGGATCGTCGTGCAGGCGGTGGCCGGCACCTTCGGCGTCTTCCTCGGCATGGCCGCGCTGTACCGGGCCCGGGTCATCCGCGCGACGCCCCGGCTGGCCCGCCTGGTGATCGGCACGCTCCTCGGCATCGCGGTGCTGAGCGTGGTCAACCTCGTCTCCTACCTGGTCACCGGTCGGCCGGGGCTGGCGGTCTACAGCGTCAGTGGCCAGGTGGGCTGGCTGCCGTACGCGTTCTCGGTCGTGGCGATCATCGCCGGCGCGTTCAGCTTCATCCTCGACTTCGACCTGGTCGAGCGGTCGGTGCGCGACGGCCGACCCCGCCGGTTCGCGTGGCTGAGCGCGTTCGGCCTGGTGACCGGTCTGGTGTTCCTCTACTGGCAGCTGCTGCGACTGCTCAGCTACCTGCGCCGCTGACCGGCCGTCCGCCGCCCGACCGTAGAATCGGCGCGGTGAGCGTAGCGGAGTTGGAGCAGGCCGTGCGGTTGCTGGTCGGCCAGGTCGGGCACTGGGAACAACCACGCTGGGCCGCGACGGCGACCACCGGCAACGTGCCCCGCGCCGACCTGGTGCACCGGCTGGTGCAGGAGGTCGCCAACCTGGCCGCCGACGCCGAGGGCATCCCGCGCCGGACGGTGCCGCGGCTGGACAACGACCTGGCGCTGCCCGACCAGGTGCGGGTGGTGACGGCGGACCTGCTGGCCGCCGGGGCCGACCCCGAGGTGCTGGCGCGGGCCGCCGCCGAGGTGACGGCGACCCGCAACGCGCTCTGACGACTACGGCTCAGCTCAGCCGTTCGAGCACCCGGCTCAGCTCAGCCGTTCGAGCACCATGGCCATGCCCTGGCCACCGCCGACGCACATGGTCTCCAGGCCGATCGTCTTGTCGTGCCATTCGAGGGCGTTGAGCAGGGTGCCGGTGATCCGGGCGCCGGTCATGCCGAACGGGTGGCCGACCGCGATCGCACCGCCGGAGACGTTGAGCTTCTCCTCGGGGATGCCCAACTGGCGGTAGGACGGGATGACCTGGGCGGCGAACGCCTCGTTGATCTCGACCAGGTCGACGTCGTCGATGGTCATGCCGGCCCGACGCAGCGCCTGCCGGGACGCCTCGACCGGTCCGAGGCCCATGATCTCCGGCGACAGCGCGGTCACGCCGGTGGAGACGATCCGGGCCAGCGGGGTCAGACCCAGTTCCTCGGCCCGCTGGGCGCTCATGACGACGACGGCGGCAGCGCCGTCGTTGAGCGGACAGCAGTTGCCCGCGGTGATCCGGCCGTCCGGGCGGAACACGGGCTTCAGGCCGGCGACCGCGTCGAGCGTGACGCCGGGTCGGGGGCCGTCGTCGGTGCTCACCAGAGTGCCGTCCGGCGTGGTGACCGGGGTGATCTCCCGGGCCCAGAAGCCGTCGGCGATGGCCTTCTCGGCGAGGTTCTGACTGCGTACGCCGAACTCGTCCATGTCGGCGCGGGTGACGTCGTACACCTGGGCCAGGTTCTCCGCGGTCTGCCCCATGGTCAGGTAGATGTCCGGCAGTTCGCCGGCGTCGCGCGGGTCGGTCCACACCTCGGCGTCGCCCTGCGCGCGGCGCTTCGAGCGCTCGGCGGCGGACGCGAAGCGGGGGTTCTCCCAGCCGCCGCCGACCAGCGCCTGAGCCTCCGGTGGCAGGCCGTCGGAGCTGCCCCGGGCGTACCGGGAGACCATCTCGACGCCGGCGGAGACGAACACGTCGCCCTCCCCGGCACGGATCGCGTGCAGGGCCATCCGCGTGGTCTGCAACGACGACGCGCAGTAGCGGGTCAACGTGGCACCCGGCACGGTGTCCAGACCGAGCAGCGTGGCCACCACGCGGGCCATGTTGAAGCCCTGCTCGCCGCCGGGCAGGCCGCACCCGAGGTAGATGTCGTCGATGGTGGTCGGGTCGAGCTGGGGGACCTTGTCGAGGGCGGCCTGGACGATGGTCGCGGCGAGGTCGTCGGAGCGGACATCGCGCAGGGACCCCTTGTGCGCCCGGCCGATGGGGGATCGGGCGGTAGCGACGATGACAGCGTCGCGGGACGACTCAATCGGCATGGGCCAACGTTAACCCGCCGGTAACATGGCGCGGAAGAAGCGGGCACGGCGGGAAATGTCACCCTCGCCGGGCGTGCGTCACCGCCGGGAGGCGACCGCCGCGGCGGCCACGACTGCCGGCAGCAGGGCGTGCGCCCATACCCGGTAGCCGTCGGCCGACGGGTGGAAGCCGTCGTGGCACAGCGTGCCCGCGTCGGCCCGGAACACCGGCCCGGTCTCGGTGGCCAGGTCGACCACCGTCCCGCCCGCCTCCAGCACCGCCGTGGTCTGCGCGCGGGCCATCCTCCGGCCGGACCAGCCGACGAGTTGACGCAGCGGTGGCGCGATGGCGCGTACGGCCCCGAGGTCGGGGCAGGTGCCCACCACCACCTCGACGCGTGCCTCCCGCAGCCGGTGCACCGCCGCGGCCAGATAGGCGGATGCGTCACCGGGCCGGCGCAGCCCGGTGGCGTCGTTCGCGCCGATCAGGATCAGCGCCACGTCGGGCCGCTCGCCGAGCAGCGCCCGGGCGACCTGGGTGGTCAGATCCGTCGAGCGGGACCCCGAGACGCCGACGCTGGACAGGTGCACCCGCCGGCCGGACGGACCCTCGGCGAGGAGATTGGCCAACTGCCCACCGATGGTGTCGTCGAGGCGGTCGACGCCCACACCCAGTGCCGACGAGTCACCGAGCAGCACCAGGCGCAGCGGTGCGGCATCGGCCCCGCCGATCGTGGCGCGCAGCGCAAGCCCCAGTTCCGGCTGGGCGTAGCGCCGGTGGCGCGCGACGAACGCCTCGCCCGCAAGGACGGCGGCGCTGCCAACAGTGCCGGCCAGCAGCGAGAGCGCCGCCGCCCGACCCAGGCGGCCGGGGAGGCCGGCTGTCACGTCCCGCTCGCTGCGCTGGTTCATGCCAGTCCCTCCACTGTCGAGGTGTCCGCGGGGCCTGGCTGCGGCACCGCGTGCACACCGAAGAACGCCCGGCGACGCAGCTGCGCCCACCGGCCGGCCGGACCCCGGTCGCGGCCCCGGACCTGGGTGCCGCTGACCTCGGTGCCGGCGTGCCGGGCCGCCTCCTGCGCGGCCTCTGGCAGCGACCGTACGCCCTCGCCCCGCGCCGGTGCGACCCGTCGTTCCTGCCCCGCGCCGAGCGCGGACAACATCGTCGGCAGCAGGGCGGCGGCGGCCATCGCGTACCCCTCAGCGGAGGGGTGGAACCGGTCCCAGGCGAACATCCGCAGCGGCTCGGCCGCGAACCGTGGGCCGAGCAGGTCGCCCAGGGACACCGTCCAGCCGCCCGCCTCGACCACGGCCACCGTCTGGGCGGCGGCGAGCTGGCGACTCCACCGGTGCGCCAGCCAGCGCAGCGGCGGCTGGATGGGTCGGATCGCGCCGAGGTCGGGGCAGGTGCCGACGACCACCTCGCAGCCGGCGTCGCGCAGCGAGCGGACCGCCTCGACCAGGTAGCGCACGGCCAGGCCGCGCGGGGTGCGGTTGGTGATGTCATTGCCGCCGATCAGGATCACCGCGATGTCCGGGGCGCATTCCAGCGCCGCCTCCACCTGGTGCCGCAGGGCCGCGGAGATGGCACCGACCACCGCGAACCGGTGCAGCAGCACCGGGCGGTGCAGCCGCCGGGACAGGCCGGTGGCGAGCAGCGCTCCGGGTGTCTCCCGGCGACGGTGCACCCCGTAGCCGGCCGCCGACGAGTCGCCGAGCACGACCATGGTGAGCGCGGGGCCGGGGAACTTCGCGCCGTACAGCCCGTCGCAGCGCGGTGGTGGCGCCTCGGCCATCGGAATGGTGCGACGGGCCTGGCGGGCCTGGCCGAGCAGCACCCCGCCGGTCGCCATCGCGGCCGCCGCCGTGGCGCCCGTGCCGATCGCCGCCAGCCGGGCGATCCGCCAGGCCTGCCGCCAGCGCGGACCAACGGGTACGACAGAACCAGCCACCCCCATATGCCGACATTATCGCGCCGGCCCGACACACCGCTGTCGTCGTCACGGCTCGCGGGTGCCTGGAAACCGACGCGACGGGGTACCTGTCCGGTGGAGGCCGGCGGACTTGCGCCGACCCGCCACGCTGATCCGGCGGAGAGGAGCGCGACGATGGGGAAGACACTGAAGCGCAGCGCGGCGTTCGCGGCCCTGGCGCGGGCGCTGGCGGCGGGGGCACGCGGCGGGCCGTCGCTGGGCACCCGGCTGGCGGCGCTGCCCCGGATGATCCGGGCCACCACCAGGGGGCAGTACGACGGTGGGCTCCGGCTGGCCCTGATGACGGCGGCCACGGCGTACATCGTCTCGCCCATCGACTTCCTGCCGGAGATCCCGCTGGCGATCTTCGGGCTGGCCGACGACGCCGTCATGGTCACCTGGCTGGCGGGCAGCGTGCTCTCCGAGACCGACCGCTTCCTGGAGTGGGAGGCCCGGCGCAGCTCGGTCATCCCCGGGGGTCTGGTGCACTGACGACACGTACGCTGGGCGGCGAGGATACGTCTGCCCGGCCGCCGTCGCCGGCGCCGCAACGAAGGGCACACCGTGCAGTACTACGACAATGTCGTCGACATGATCGGCAACACCCCGCTGGTACGCCTGCGCAACGTCACCGAGGGCATCCAGGCCACCGTGCTCGCCAAGGTCGAGTACGTCAACCCGGGTGGCTCGGTCAAGGACCGGATCGCCCTGCGGATGGTCGAGGACGCCGAGGCCGCCGGTCTGCTCAAGCCGGGCGGGACCATCGTCGAGCCGACCAGCGGCAACACCGGCGTCGGGCTGGCCCTGGTGGCACAGCTCAAGGGTTACCGGTGCGTGTTCGTCTGCCCCGACAAGGTCAGTCAGGACAAGCAGGACGTGCTGCGGGCGTACGGCGCCGAGGTGGTGGTCTGCCCGACTGCGGTCGCCCCGGAGGACCCGCGCTCCTACTACAACGTCTCCGACCGGCTGACCCGCGAGATCCCCGGCGCGTGGAAGCCCAACCAGTACAGCAACCCGGCGAACCCGCGCTCGCACTACGAGACGACCGGCCCGGAGCTGTGGAAGCAGACCGAGGGCGGGCTCACCCACTTCGTGACGGGCGTCGGCACCGGCGGCACGATCTCCGGCATCGGCCGCTATCTCAAGGAGGCGTCCGAGGGTCGGGTTCGCATCGTCGGGGCCGACCCGGAGGGTTCGGTCTACTCCGGCGGCACCGGTCGGCCGTACCTGGTGGAGGGTGTCGGCGAGGACTTCTGGCCGGAGACCTACGACCGCAGTGTCGCCGACGAGATCGTCGAGGTGTCCGACAAGGCGTCGTTCGAGATGACCCGGCGGCTGGCCCGCGAGGAGGGGCTGCTGGTCGGCGGCTCCTGCGGGATGGCCGTGGTGGCCGCCCTGGAGGTCGCGCGCAAGGCCGGCCCGGACGACGTCGTGGTGGTCCTGCTGCCCGATGGTGGGCGGGGCTACCTCTCGAAGATCTTCAACGACTCGTGGATGGCCCGGTACGGCTTCCTCGACAACTCCGGCGCCGAGCCGACGGTGGCCGACGCGCTGGCCAGCAAGCCGGGCGGGCTGCCGGAACTGGTGCACGTGCACCCGACCGAGACGGTCCGCGACGCGATCGACTACATGCGTGAGTACGGCGTCTCGCAGTTGCCGGTGCTCAAGGCCGAGCCGCCGGTCGTGACCGGCGAGGTCGCCGGCTCGATCGCCGAACGGGACCTGCTCGACGCGCTGTTCACCGGCCAGGCCCACCTGCACGACACCATCGAGCGGCACATGGGCGAGCCGTTGCCGATGATCGGTGGCGGCCAGCCGGTCAGCGAGGCCGTGGGCCTGCTGGAGAAGTCCGACGCCGCCCTGGTCCTGGTCGACGGCAAGCCCAAGGGCGTCCTGACGCGCCAGGACCTCCTGTCCCACCTCGGCGCCCACTAGCTGCTTCTACCCCCACCGCGCGTCACCGGGTGCCCACCTGCGGGTGGGCACGGCACCACCTCGTCCTCGTCCTTTGCTCTGCTTCAACCCAGGCAACAAAGACGCCCCGTCACTGTTGCCTCCGTTGAAGCAGAGCAAAGGGCCCGGGTGGGGTGGGCGGGCCCGGGTGAGGGTCGGCCCGGGTGAGGGTGGGCGGGCCTGGGTGGGCGGGCCTGGGTGGGGCGCGGTGGGACGGGTGCCGTCGCGCCGTGCTCAGAGCGGTCGGTCTGCTACCGCGGCGCCGCCCTCAGAGAGGGCGGGTGTAGCGGAGTTGAGGCGTGAGGGCCGCGCCGATGTGCTCCTCGCGTTCCGTGCCCGTCGACGTCCAGCCGCCGCGCTCGTAGAACGAGCGGGCGTGGGCATTCTCCCGCAGCACCCAGAGCGCCGCGTGACGCCAACCCCGGGCACGCATGTCGTCCAGGGCGTCCACCATCAGCGCGCGACCGATGCCCCGGCCCTGCTCGCGTGGGTCAAGGTGGATCGCGTTGAGCAGCCCGGTGGCGGGGTCGTCCTCGTCGTCCGGACCCAGGTAGCTGAAGCCCACCAGCGTCCCTGCCCGCTCGGCCACGGTCAGCCGGTGGTCGTCGCGCTCCCAACGCCACCGCTCGGCCCAGTACCGCCCCATCGCCTCACCGGTCGGCTCGGCCAGCGCCTCGGCCGGCAGGAACGACGAGTACGCGGCGACCCGGGAGCGCTGGTGCAGGGCACCGACCCCCATCAGGTCCTGATCGCTGGCGGGGCGGAGCGTGACGGTCACCCGGCCGAGGCTACCCGGCGCGGCGGGACCTGCACGGTGGTCAGATCCTCGGCGACGACCAGATCACCGTCGAAGTGCGCGCGGGCCTCGTCGAAGAACCGGCGCGGGTCGGGGTAGCGCTGCGAGAAGTGCGTCAGCACCAGCGTTCGTACCCCCGATTCGGTCGCCACCCGCGCGGCCTGCGCCGCCGTCAGGTGGCCGACCTCGGCGGCCAACGCGGCCTCCGACTCCAGGAACGTCGACTCGATGACCAGCAGGTCGGCGTGCTCGGCCAGGGCGTACACGCCGTCGCAGAGGCCGGTGTCCATCACGAAGGCGAACCGCTGCCCCGGTCGGGGCACGCTCACCTCGTCCCGGGTGACGCGACGCCCGTCGAGGTCCAGGTGCCCGACGCGGATCAGCTCCCCGACGGCCGGACCGGCGATGCCGTACGCGGCCAGCTTCTCCGGCAGCATCCGGCAGCCGTCCGGCTCTACGAGCCGATAGCCGTACGTCTCGACGGGATGTCGCAGCCGGCGGGCCTCCAGCGTGCCGCAGCTCAAGGCGATCCGTTGGCCGTCGGTCTCGATCGGGGTGACCGCCAGCTCCGCGGTCTCGTAGAAGGAGGTGGCGTGCCGCAGTCGGGCGAAGTACTCGGCGCCGCCTGCGGGGAAGTGCACGGCGACCGGACGTGACACCCGGTCCAGCGAGAGTCGCTGGATGGTGCCGGGCAGGCCGAGGCAGTGGTCGCCGTGGAAGTGCGTCACACAGATCCGGGTCAGGTCGGTGGCGGTGACCGTGGTGTGCAGGAGTTGGCGCTGACTGCCCTCGCCGGGGTCGAAGAGGATCACCTCGTCGTCCCAGCGCAGCACGTAACCGTTGTGGTTGCGCTGCCGGGTGGGCGTCTGGCTGGCCGTCCCGAGAATCACCAGCTCGCGCATCGACACGCTGATCTCCCGCGGATATGAAGCGACCCCCGGGGCGCTCCACGCTGTCGCGTGGGCCGGCTGGACTATGCCGGCACCCCGGGGGTCGGGTGGCTGTCGTGGATTCGCCGTACCGCTGCCACACGGTCTCGACGGTCGTACTGGTTGCCCGCCTCGCGGCGGACGGTTCACTGTCGAGGACAGCGGCTAGCGGACAGCCACCTCACGAGTCCGATTGCTATACAAGTCTGGACCACCTCCTTTCACGTGTACTGCCACGCTATCCAGTACCCGCGGGCTCGGCAACGGATTTCGATCACAGGGCCGAACGGGAATGCCCGGCCGCCATGTCGGCGGCCGGGCATCGCGCTCCAGCAGGTGGACGGGGTCAGCCTGCGGTACGGGCCACGCCGACCGGGCAGCTCAGCCCGTTCGGGCCGTGGTTGCAGTACCCGTTCGGGTTCTTGGTCGGTGCCAGGTACTGCTGGTGATAGTCCTCGGCGAGGAAATAGCTGCCGAGCGGGGCGATCTCGGTGGTGATCTCACCCTTGCCGGCCCGGGTCACGATCGGCTGGAAGGCGTCCCGGGACGACTCCGCGATCGCCCGCTGCTCGTCGGTGGTCGTGTAGATCGCCGACCGGTACTGGCTGCCCACGTCGTTGCCCTGGCGCATGCCCTGGGTCGGGTCGTGGTTCTCCCAGAAGACCTTCAGCAGGTCCTCGTACGTGATCTTGCTGGGGTCGTACACCACCTGGACGACCTCGGCGTGCCCGGTCCGGCCGGAACACGTCTCCTCGTACGTCGGGTTGGTGGTGAAGCCGCCCGCGTAGCCGGCGGAGGTCGTGTACACGCCGGGCAGCGTCCAGAACAGCCGCTCGGCGCCCCAGAAACAGCCCATGCCGAAGACGGCGACCTGAAGGCCCTCCGGGAACGGGCCCTTCAGCGGGGTGCCCAGCACCTCGTGGCGGTCGGCGACCGGCATCGCGATCGGCCGGCCCGGCAGGGCCTGCTCGGGCGAAATCATCTCGGCGTTCATACGGCGCAGGAACACGGTGGGACTCCTCTCATGCCTCTGCCAGCGTGTAACACCGGTGAGTCGTGCTTCCTTACCCGCGCCGCTGTGACTCAGGCCCCGCTGCCGAGGGCGGCGGCGACCCGGTCGGCGTAGGTCTGTGCCTCGGTGTCGTCGGTGTACCGAGTGCGCGGCCAGAAGAAGCCCCGCAGCCCGTCACCCTTGGTGCGGGGGACCACGTGGGTGTGCAGGTGCGGAACGGACTGGGACACCCTGTTGTTCATCGCCACGAACGTCCCACCGGCACCCAGACCGGCCTCTACCGCCACCGCCAGTCGCTGGACCAGCGCGAAGTAGCCGGGCAGCAGGTCGGCCGGCAGTTCGGCAAGGGTGACCAGGTGCGTCCTCGGCACCACCAGTACGTGCCCCGCGAAGACCGGACGGGTGTCCAGGAACGCCACCCCGTCCGGCTCGTCGGCGACCCGGAACGCCGGAACCTCACCCGCCACGATCCCGCAGAACACGCACCCGTTCATCGCGCCAGGCTATAGCCCCGATCTGCCGGAACGTGCCCCCCACGCACGCATCGACTGTGGTACTCATTGACGCGTCTGGATCAAAACATGGGGGGAACGCACGTGTACATCAAGAGAGGCACGACCCTGGCGCTGGCGACACTGGCCGCCGCCGGGCTGCTCACCGCCGGTCTCCCGGGCCCCGCTCAGGCCGCCGCCACGCCGACGGCCACCCCGCTGTCGCTGCCGGCGGTGTCCGACGTGGTCTCGGCTGGTGA
Organism: Micromonospora sp. NPDC005172; assembly: GCF_040608555.1. Taxonomy (NCBI): domain Bacteria; kingdom Bacillati; phylum Actinomycetota; class Actinomycetes; order Micromonosporales; family Micromonosporaceae; genus Micromonospora; species Micromonospora sp. NPDC005172. The sequence continues at coordinate 60,710 of NZ_JBEXIL010000019.1, read as the reverse complement.
TCGGGTCTTCGTCAGCGGTGGCCCCTCGTCGACCGACGTCGTGGTGGCCAGCGCGACGGGCGCGGTCGTCGGCACCCTGTCCGGCCTGCCCGGTCCGTCCGACCTGGTGCTCAGCGGTGACCGGCAGACCCTCTACGTGGCGCTGCCCACCGCCAATGCCATCGCCGCCTTCGACACCGGCACGCTCGTCGAGTCGGCCCGGTACGACACCGGCGCGGGCGCGTGCCCGTCGTCGCTGGCGTTGACCGGGCGCTACCTGTGGTTCGGGTACGGCTGTGGCGGTTGGGACGGCAACATCGGCCGGATCGACCTGGGCCGCCAGCCGGCTCGCGTGACCACCGGCCTGGACACCGGCAGCGGCTTCTACGGTGCTCCGCTGCTGACCGCCGCCAGCCAGAACCGTTCGGTGCTGCTGGCCGGGCAGCCGGGTCTGAGCCCCGCCTCGGTCTACACGTACACCATCGGCGCGGGGGGCGTGCTGAGCGCGCCGGGCACCAACGAGTTCATGGCGATCGGCAGCAACCTGCGCGACATCGCCCTCGACCCGACCGGCGCCACCGTGTTCACCGCGTCCGGCGCCCCGTACGAGGTGCAGGCGTTCCCGTTCGCGGACATCACCACGCCCTCGGCGACCTACCCCACCGGTGCGTACCCCAATGCTGTCGAGGTCTCGCGCGACGGCACCCGGGTCGCCGGCGGTGCCGACGCCTCCTACGACCCGGACGTGTTCGTCTTCACCACGGCCGGCACCGAGGTGGCCCACTTCGAGCTGGGCGACGACCTCAGCTCCGGCGCGCTGGCCTGGGCGCCGAACGGCGCCCGGCTCTACGCGGTCTCCTACGACTGGACCGGCGCCCACCCGGTCACCCTGCACGTCCTGCCCGTCCCGGCCGGCTGAGAGCCCTCGACGACCCCGAACCGGAGCGCGGGGGTCGGACCGATCGGTCCGGCCCCCGCCCGGAGCACGGGTTCCGTTCCAGGCCGCCGCGACGGGGCACTAGCCTCACCAGAATGAGTCACGGCTTCGAGACGCTCGCCATTCACGCCGGTCAGGACCCTGAGGCCCGCACCGGCGCGGTGATCCCGCCGATCTACCAGACCAGCACGTACGCCCAGGACGCCGTCGGCGCGCCCCGGCTCGGCTACGAGTACAGCCGCTCCGGCAACCCGACCCGCGATGCCCTCCAGGAGTGCCTGGCCGCGTTGGAGGGCGGGCCGGTGGGTCTCGCCTTCGCCAGTGGTCTGGCCGCGGAGGACACCCTGCTGCGGGCGGTCTGCCAGCCGGGCGACCACGTGATCATCCCGGACGATGCGTACGGCGGCACCTATCGACTCTTCGCCCGCGTGGCCCAGCGCTGGGGTCTGGAGTTCACGCCGGCCAAGGTCTCCGACGCGGCAGCGGTCCGGGCTGCCGTGCAGCCCGGTCGGACGAAGATCATCTGGGTGGAGACGCCGACGAACCCGCTGCTCGGCATCGCCGACCTCGCGGTCCTGGCCGCTGTGGCGCACGACGCCGGTGCGCTGCTCGTGGTCGACAACACCTTCGCCTCGCCGTACCTCCAGCAGCCGATCGCCTTCGGCGCGGACGTGGTGGTGCACTCCACCACCAAGTACGTCGGCGGCCACTCCGACGTGGTCGGGGGCGCGCTCGTCGTCGCCGACGCGGCGCTCGGCGAGGAACTGCGGTACCACCAGAACGCGATGGGCGCGATCAACGGCCCGTTCGACGCCTGGCTCACCCTGCGCGGCATCAAGACCCTCGGGGTACGCATGGACCGGCACTGCGACAACGCCGAGCGCCTCGCCGCGTACCTCGACGGGCACGCCAAGGTGTCCGAGGTGATCTATCCCGGGCTGCCTTCGCACCCTGGTCACGAGGTGGCGGCCAAGCAGATGCGCCGTTTCGGCGGCATGATCTCGTTCCGTGCCTCGGGAGGTGAGGAGCACGCCGTGGAGATCTGCAACCGGGCCAAGCTCTTCGTGCTCGCCGAGTCGCTGGGCGGTGTCGAGTCGCTTATCGAACACCCGGGTCGGATGACACACGCAAGTGCTGCCGGCTCGCCGCTTGAAGTTCCCGGCGATCTCGTGCGACTGTCTGTCGGCATCGAGACGGTCGACGACCTGCTCGCCGATCTGGAGCAGGCGCTGGGCTGACCGCTGGGGAGGACGGCCGTGCAGGACATCATGGCGACCTGGGTCGGGGCGACCGCCAAGCAGATCGCCCGGGGCGTACGTCGGGGTGACGTCTCGGCCACCCAGGTCGTTGCCGACCACCTCGAGTACATCGCCTCGGCCGACCGCGAACTGGCCGCGTTCCGCGCCGTTCGCGGCGGCGAGGCGATCACCGAGGCGGAGAAGGTCGACGAGCAGGAGGACCTCGCCAACCTCCCCCTGGCCGGGGTGCCGGTGGCGGTCAAGGAGAACACCCCGGTCGCCGGCCTGCCGACCTGGAACGGGTCGGCCGCCGCACGGACCGACGTCGCCGAGGCCGACCACGAGGTGGTCCGCCGGCTGCGCGGCGCGGGCGCGGTGATCCTCGGGGTCACCCGGATGCCCGAGCTGGGGCTGTGGGCACTCACCGACGACGAGAGCGCGGTGACCCGCAACCCGTGGGACAACACGCGTACCCCCGGAGGATCTTCGGGCGGTGCCGCCGCCGCGGTCGCGGCCGGCCTGGTGCCGATCGCGCACGGCAACGACGGCCTCGGCTCGATCCGCATCCCGGCGGCCTGCTGCGGCCTGGTCGGCCTCAAGCCCGGCCGCGGTGTGGTGCCCTGTCAGCTCGGCGCTGACGACTGGTTCGGCCTCACCGAGCACGGGATGCTCACCAGCACGGTCGCGGACGCCGCTGTCGGTTTCTCGGTGCTCGCCGGTCGACGCCCGGAGAAGCTGGTGCCGCCGCAGCGGCTGCGGGTGGGCGTCTCGCTGCGCTCGCCGGTGCGCGGAGTCGCGCCGGACGCGCCCAACCGGGACGCGGTGGCCGCCGCCGGCCGACTGCTCGCCGCCGCCGGCCACGACACCGTACCGGCCGATCCGGTCTACCCCACGGCTCTGGGCCTCCAGGGCCTCGCCACCTGGTTCGCCGCTGCCGCCGCCGACGTCCGGGCCGCCGGGCTGGACCGGCGCGGCCTGCAGCGTCGTACCCGGCGGCACGTCACGCTCGGCGAGTGGGCGCAGCGCCGCGGCTACGTCCGGGAGGCCGACCGGGCCGCCTGGCGACAGCGGTCGGTCGACTTCTTCACCGACCACTCGGTCGACCTGCTGCTCACGCCCGCCCTGGCGAGCGCGCCGCCGGAGGCCGGCCGCTGGTCCGAGCGGTCCTGGCGCGCGAACCTGTCGGCCAACATCAGGTACGCCCCGTACGCCGCGCCGTGGAACGTCGCCGGCCTGCCGGCGATCGTGGTGCCGGTGGGCCGCCGCCCGGACGGCCTGCCGGTCGCCGTGCAGCTCGTCGGCCCGCCCGGCTCGGAGTTGCTGCTGCTCGGCGTGGCCGGTCAGTTCGAGATGACCGCCCCGTGGTCGCGCCACGCCCCCGGTTATCCCCTCGTCGGCACGGGGTCGCCGGCCAGCGCATGATCGTCTAGCGTGTGCGCGCACCGTCGCGCGAACCACGAGGGACACGAATGCGCTGCCAGACCTGCGGGGACGCGCCGTCCTCCGAGCACAACGAATGTCCGCGCTGCCACACGCCGCTCGGGCAGCCGGCGGTCACGCCGGGGCTGCCGACCTACCGGGTACGGGGGATCGGGCTGGCGGCCAACGTCGCTGTCGGCGCGACCGCCGTGCTCTATCTGCTGGTGGCGCTGTCGCCGGTGATCGGGATGATGCTGGCCCGGCGGGCCAAGGCCGACGACGACCCGGAGCTGCTCCTCGCAGCGGTGCTCGTCGAGGTGGTGGCGGGGCTGGCCATGACGGTGGTCTACCTCACCGCCGCCGTCCTGGTGATCATCTGGACGTGGCGGGCACGCAAGAACACCGACGCCTTCCCCGGTGCGCTGCCCACACTCGGAGCGGGCTGGGCGATCGCCGGCTGGCTGGTGCCGTTCGCGAACTTCGTGGTGCCGGCCCGGGTCGTGGCGGGCGTGGCGCGGGACAGCCTCTGGCGGCGGTTCACGCCGACCCTCGTGAGCGTCTGGTGGTGCTCCTGGCTGGTGTTCAGCGTCGGTGAGAGGCTGAGCAGCCGCGTCGGCGACAAGGCGTACGAGAAGCTGCCGGAGACCCCGTTCAACGACGTCGGCTACCAGGCGTACGTCGACCATTACCGGGACTCCCTGCTCCGCAACACGCTGCCCGCGCTGGGCTGCGTGATCGCGGCGGTGACGCTGATCCTGCTGATCCACCGGATCTCCGCAGCGCAGGAGGCCCGGATCGCCCGCGCTGCCCCGGCGTGGCCGACCGCGCCGGTCTGGCCGGCGCAAGCATGGCCGCCGGCCCCGCCGCCCGTCCCGGCCCCGACCGCTGCCGCCGCCCCGGAGGCGCCGGGAGCCGCGCCCGCGTCGTTCACCCCGGTGTCGCCGCCGAGGGTGCCGGGGTCGGGTGGCACGATCGGGGCATGACGGAACTGGTCGGCCTCGACGACGTACGGGCTGCGCGGAAACTGCTCGCCGACGTCGTCCGGACCACCCCGCTGGAGCCCTCCCGACCGCTGAGCGCGGCGCTGGGCGGGCCGGTCTGGCTCAAGTGCGAGAACGTGCAGCGCGCCGGCTCGTACAAGGTGCGTGGTGCGTACGTGCGGATCTCGCGGCTGTCGGCGGCGGAGCGCGAGCGCGGTGTGGTCGCGGCGAGCGCCGGGAATCACGCCCAGGGCGTGGCTCTCGCCGCCGGGCTGGTCGGCACGCACGCGACGGTGTTCATGCCGGTCAACGCGCCGCTGCCGAAGGTCGCCGCCACCAAGGGGTACGGCGCGCAGGTCGAGTTGGCCGGTAACACGGTCGACGAGTCGCTGGTGGCCGCTCAGACGTACGCCGAGCTGACCGGTGCGGTGCTCATCCACCCGTTCGACCACGCGGACGTGATCGCCGGGCAGGGCACGGTGGCGCTGGAGATCCTCGACCAGTGTCCGGACGTGCGGACGATCATCACGGGGGTGGGCGGCGGTGGCCTGATCTCGGGCATGGCGGTGGCCGCCAAGGCACTGCGCCCGGACGTACGCATCGTCGGTGTGCAGGCTGCGGGCGCGGCGGCCTTCCCGCCCTCCCTGGAGGCCGGGGAGCCGGTCCGGCTGCCCGCGTTCGCCACCATCGCGGACGGTATCGCGGTCGGACGGCCGGGGGAGATCACCTTCAACCATGTCCGCAAGCTGGTCGACGAGATCGTCACGGTCTCCGAGGAGGACATCTCGCGGGCCCTGCTGATGCTGCTGGAGCGCGGCAAGCAGGTCGTCGAGCCGGCCGGGGCGGTCGGCGTGGCCGCGCTCCTGGCCGGCGTGGTGGAGGTGGAGACGCCGGTGGTGGCGGTGCTCTCCGGCGGCAACATCGACCCACTGCTGATGATGCGGGTGATCGAGCACGGTCTGGCCGCCGCCGGCCGCTACCTGCGCGTGACCGTCCGCTGCTCGGACCGGCCCGGGCAGCTCGCCTCACTGCTGAGCCAGATCGCCGAGCACCGGGCCAACGTGGTGGACGTGGAACACCAGCGGGCCAACCCGCACCTCGGCCTCGGCGAGGTGGAGGTGGCGCTGTCGGTGGAGACCCGCGGTGTGGAGCACTCCGACACGCTGATCAGCGCGCTGCGGGCCAGTGGTTACCAGGTGGTCTTCGCCGCCGAGGCGTGACGGTGGTGTCCCGCCCCGGCGGCGTTACACCGTGGGGGGAGTTGGCGCTCAGCCGGAGAACGGCTCGAAGCTGACCACTGTCACCTTGATGTCGGCGCCGCTGGGTGCCGTGTAGGTGCAGGTCTGGCCTGCGCGGCCACCCAGGATCGCCTTGCCCAGGGCCGACTCGGGGCTGTAAACGGTCAGGTCGGTGGTGGCGGCGATCTCCCGCGAGCCGAGCAGGAAGGTCTCGGTGTCGTCGGTGTCGTCGTCGAAGTAGATCGTCACGACCATGCCGGGCGACACCTCGTCCGCCGTCGGCGCCTCGCCGACCTTCGCGGTGCGCAGCAGCTCCTGCAGGTAGCGGATGCGACCCTCGGCCTTGCCCTGCTCCTCACGGGCGGCGTGGTAGCCGCCGTTCTCGCGCAGGTCGCCCTCCTCGCGGCGAGCGTTGATCTCGGCCGCGATCGCCGGTCGGTTGGCGATGTGCTCGTCGAGCTCTGCCTGGAGGCGGTCGTACGCGTCCTGGGACAGCCAGGTGGCGGGCGCCTCGTTGCCAGTGGACACAGGCGTTCTCCTCGGTTGTGCGTGGCTGGCTGACAGGTGAACTACCAAGTTACCAGTGCGGTACGACACAGCGTGTCGGCGATCACCGGCGGTGTCCGGATCCGGCACTCCGCGTCGCCAGCGCGCGGTGGTCGTCCGCCACCGCCGTGTAAGGGCGTTTCAGCAGCTCAGGCGGGAGGCCGACAACGCAGCACCTCACCGATGAACGGTCGGGCGCTGGTGCCCAGCCGGTGCCGGGCGCTGACGTGCCGGTCGCCGGGGGAGGCGGTGACAGTGACCTCGTCGCGGGCCACCTCGACGCCCGCGCGATCCCGGGCGCGCAGGACACAGATCGCCGAGCCGCCCTCCGGCACCCGTACCCGGAAGTCGACCACCACCTGACTGTCCGTGATGTCGGTGTAGGTGATCACCTGGGCGTCGTAGAGCGGGTCGCCGTACTGGCGGTACAGCCGCAGCGAGATCAGACTCAGCCCCACCACCAGTACCAGGAGCACCAGCGCGGCCAGCAGCGTACGGCGACGGGCGTCACCGGGCGCACGGCGGCGGCCGTAGCGTCCGGCCGGGAAAACCGGCGCGCCCGGTGAAATTGTGGCGTGCGTCTCGGTCACCGGCGGGTATCTCCTGGCGTTGTTGTCGGCGGCATCGGCAAGAATGGCAGGAGTCCATCCTCCCAGCCCGGCCGAGAGCCAGGAATGGCAGGTCGGGTCCCGCAGGTGCCGAGCGGCCGCGGGGCGTGGGGGAATACCGGCAGGTCAGCCGGTCGAGCCCGGTCGGGTCCACCGGCCGGCACACACGAGGAGCGCCGAAAGTTGGCAGAGCAGCTGCGTCTCATGGCCGTCCACGCGCACCCGGACGACGAGTCGAGCAAGGGTGCGGCGACCATGGCGAAGTACGTCGCCCAGGGGGTCGACGTGCTGGTGGTGACGTGCACCGGCGGTGAGCGCGGCAGCGTGCTCAACCCCAAGCTCGACCGGCCCGACGTGTGGGCCAACATCGCGGACATCCGGCGCGCCGAGATGGACGCCGCGCGGGCGATCCTCGGCGTCGACCAGGCCTGGCTCGGGTTCGTCGACTCCGGCCTGCCCGAGGGTGATCCGCTGCCGCCGCTCCCCGAGGGCTGCTTCGCCCTCCAGGACGTCGAGGTTGCCGCCGGCCCTCTGGTCCGGTTGATGCGGGAGTTCCGTCCGCACGTGGTGACCACGTACGACGAGGAGGGTGGCTACCCGCACCCCGACCACATCATGTGCCACAAGGTGAGCGTGGCCGCGTTCGAGGCGGCCGGCGACCCGGAGCGCTATCCCGAACTGGGCGAGCCCTGGCAGCCGCTGAAGCTCTACTACGACATCGGCTTCTCCAAGGCCAAGATCATGGCCCTGCACGAGGCGGTGCTCGCCACGGGTGCCGAGTCGCCGTACGAGGAGTGGCTCAAGCGCTGGGACGAGCGCCCGGACAAGGGCCCGCGGATCACCACCCGCGTCGACTGCGCCGAATACTTCCCGGTTCGGGACGACGCGCTGCGCGCCCACGCCACCCAGGTCGACCCGGACGGCTTCTGGTTCCACGTGCCCATGGAGATGCAGCAGCAGGCCTGGCCGACGGAGGATTTCGAGTTGGCGCGCACCATGGTGGAGAGCCCGCTGCCCGAGTCGGACCTCTTCGCCGGAGTGCGGGAGACGGCGCACGCGCGCTGATTCCGGCCGGGGCTACCCTGGTAGGCAATCGCACATCGGAGGAACACCATGCTGACCGCTGCCCAGGTGCTCGCGGAGAACAACTTCGGGGACACCCGCACGGGTGGTCTGGCCGGACCGATGGGCCTCCTCCTCATCCTGCTGCTGGCCGCGGCGACGATCCTGCTGATCCGCAACATGAATGCCCGACTGCGGCGTCTGCCCGACCGGTTCCCGCAGCCGGGTCGGCCGGCCGATCCGACCAGGGCCGACGCTTCAGTCGTCGATCCGACAGACGGGACCGGCACGGATGATTCATCCACGCCCGCTCCCAATGGGCACCAGCAGCAGCGGAACGGGTAGTCCGCCCATGATTCACGCCGAACCGGGTGGTGGACCCCTGTTGCGACCACCCGGTTTGGCTTAGCCTTCCGCCGGGGGACCAAAAGTCCCCGAGCCGTGCGCGGAAGGGGGCGCCGATGACCAGCACAGCACCGGCCGCCCGCCGTACCGTCGTTCGACCGGCTGACGGGAGAGGTCGATGACCTCCGGCCCGGCCGGCGACCCGTTCGACCGGCTCGGGGTGCACGGCATGCCTGCCCGGCTGCGCGTGCTGACCCTCGCGGTCACGGTGACCGCGCTGGTGGCCGCCGTGGTCGGGTTGACCCTTCCGTCCGGCCTGCCGGCCGATGACCCGCTGGGTGGTCCGGCCCGCTTCGGTATCGCCGTCGGCGTCCTGGCCGTGGCCCAACTGGCTCGGCTCCGGTTCCGCGGCGCGGCCGGCATGGTCAGCATCACCTGGGGTGAGGCCGCCCTGATCGTCTGCCTCTACCTCGCTCCGGCCGGCTGGCTGCCGTCGGCCACGCTCCTCGGCACCGGGCTGGCCTGGACGGGGCTGTCCCTGCACAGTGACCGCCGCCCGCCGCTGGAGATCGTCCGGATCGCCGCGTCGCTGGCCGCCGCGTCGGCGCTGGCCGTGACCGTGACCACCGCCCTCGGGCATCCCCTGCTCACCCCGCCGAACCCGATGCTGGCGCTGGCCGTGGTCGCGGGGTCGGTGACGTACCTGATGGTGACGGCCTGGCTCGGTGGGGTCGCCCTGAGCCTGCGGCACGGGCTGCCGGTCGGGCCGCCGCTGCTGGCCGCGCTGCGGGGCAAGCTGCTGATGTTCGTCGGCAACGTGGCGGTCGGTCTGGTGGTGATCGCGCTGCTGGAGCTCGACCCGCGCTGGTTGCTGCTGCTCCCACCGCTGCTCTGGCTGCTGCAACAGACGTACCGCTACCGCCTGCGGGCGGACCAGGAACGCCGGACGTGGCGTGCCTTCGCCGAGGCGACCGCAGCCCTCAACCAGCTCGACGAGCGGGGCGTGGCCAGCGCGGCGGTGACGGGCGCGCTGACGCTGTTCAACGCCGAGCTGGTCGATGTCGACGTGGCCCGGCCGGACGGCAGGTGGCGCCGCTACCGGGGGGACGCCGGGGGGCAGTTGCTCGACCGGGAGGTCGGCCCGCCCGAGCGGTCCGAGCCCGACGAGTACGAGCTGATCCGTCCCCTGTCGGTGGGTGCCGCGCCGGTCGGTCAGCTACGGGTCCGGTTCCCCCGCTCCGCTCCACCGTCGACCCGGGAACGCGACGCCGTGGCCGCGTTCGGGGATGCGCTCGCCGCCGCCCTGCACGACGCGGCGACCCACCGGGAGCTGCGGCTGGTCACCGCCCGATCGTCGTACGAGGCGGTGCACGACCCGCTCACCGGGCTGGCGAACCGCGCGGCGATGCTCGGCAAGGGCGACCAGTCGCTGCGGCAGCTCGCACACGACCACCCGGTGGCGCTGCTGCTGCTGGACATCAACCAGTTCAAGGAAGTCAACGACACCCTCGGGCATGCGGCCGGCGACCAGTTGCTGCGGCTGACCGCCAACCGGCTCAGCGCGCTGACCCGCCCCGGTGACCTGCTCGGCCGGCTCGGAGGCGACGAGTTCGCGCTGCTGCTCACCTCGGTCCCCGTGCTCGGTGACCGGGCCGCGCCGATGGCACACGCGCTGCGTCAGGCCCGCGAGATCGCCGAGCGGCTGGCCGCGCCGACCGAGGTGGCCGGGGTACGGATGTCCATCGAGGTCTCCGTCGGCGTGGTCGTCGCCGACGCCGGCACCGCCGACCTGACCGAGCTGCTGCGCCGCGCGGACATCGCGATGTACCAGGCCAAGGAGGGCGGCGGCAGCGTCGCGGCGTACGACAGCACCCGGGACGCCGCCAGCACCGACCAGTTGGCCCTGCTGGCGGAGCTGCGCGAGGCGTTGAAGGTCGACGACCAGTTGGTGCTGGCGTTGCAGCCGGCGGTCGACCTGGCCACCGGCGCGCCCACCGGCGTGGAGGCGCTGATCCGCTGGCAGCACCCCCGGCGGGGCTGGCTCAACCCGGCCGACTTCATCCGCCCGGTGGAGAACAGCGAGCAGCTCGGCACCTTCACCCGCTATGTGCTCGACAAGGCGCTCGGCGTGGCCGCGAGCTGGGCCCGCGAGGGGCTGGACGTCCCGATCTCGGTCAACCTGTCCGCGCGTAGCCTGCTCGATCCCCGCCTGCCGGCGGAGATCGCCGACGCGCTGCGCCGACACCAGGTGCCACCCCACCGGCTGGTCCTGGAGATCACCGAGACGGTGGTGATGAGCGAGCTGGAGATCATCGACGAGGTGCTCGCCAAGCTCCGGTCGATGGGCGTGCAGCTCGCGGTCGACGACTTCGGCACCGGCTTCTCCTCGTTGACCTTCCTCACCCGGATCGCGGTGGACGAGTTGAAGGTGGACCGCTCCTTCGTGATCCGGATGGCCGACTCGCCGGAGGCCGCGGCGATCGTCCGGACCACCGTCGGGCTCGCCCACGAGTTGGGGCTGCGGGTGGTCGCCGAGGGCGTGGAGACGGCCGAGCAACGGCTGGCCCTGGCCGAGCTGGGCTGTACGTCCGCGCAGGGCTACCACTTCTTCAAGCCCATGCCGGCGGACAAGATCGGCGCGGTGCTGGGTTCGCTGCGCGACTCGGCCGACTCGAACGTCTTCCGCCTGCGCGCCGACGGCGCCTCCTGACCGCCCGGCGCGTCCCGGCCGGGGTGGTTATGGTCGTCGGGTGAATCGACTCGCCGACGCCACTTCTCCGTACCTGCTCCAGCACGCCGACAATCCGGTCGACTGGTGGCCCTGGTGCGACGAGGCGTTCGCCGAGGCGAAACGGCGTGACGTGCCGGTGCTCATCTCGGTGGGCTACGCGGCCTGCCACTGGTGTCACGTCATGGCGCACGAGTCGTTCGAGAACGAGCAGGTCGGGGCCCTGATGAACGACAACTTCGTGTCGATCAAGGTGGACCGCGAGGAGCGTCCCGACGTCGACGCCGTCTACATGACCGCCACCCAGGCGATGACCGGCCAGGGCGGCTGGCCGATGACGGTCTTCGCCACCCCCGACGGCACGCCGTTCTTCTGCGGCACCTACTTCCCGCGCGCCAACTTCATCCGCCTGCTCCAGTCGGTCACCACCGCCTGGGGGGACCAGCGGGACGAGGTGCTGCGCCAGGGCGCCGCCGTGGTCGAGGCGATCGGTGGCGCGCAGGCCGTGGGCGGCCCCACCGCGCCGCTGGACGGCCCACTGCTCGACGCCGCGGCCGGCAACCTGGCCGGTGAGTACGACGAGACGAACGGCGGGTTCGGGGGCGCCCCGAAGTTCCCGCCGCACATGAACCTGCTCTTCCTGCTGCGCCACCACCAGCGCACCGGTGACCCGCGCAGCCTGGAGATCGTGCGGCACACCGCCGAGGCGATGGCCCGGGGCGGCATCTACGACCAGCTCGCCGGTGGCTTCGCCAGGTACTCGGTGGACGCGCACTGGACGGTGCCGCACTTCGAGAAGATGCTCTACGACAACGCGCTGCTGCTGCGCGTCTACACGCAGCTCTGGCGGCTGACCGGCGATCCGCTGGCCCGTCGCGTCGCCCGGGACACGGCCCGGTTCCTCGCCGACGAGCTGCACCGGCCGGGGGAGGGGTTCGCGTCGGCGCTGGACGCCGACACCGAGGGCGTCGAGGGGCTCACCTACGCCTGGACGCCCGCGCAGCTCGTCGAGGCGCTCGGCGAGGAGGACGGCCCGTGGGCCGCCGACCTGTTCGCGGTCACCGACGAGGGCACCTTCGCCCCTCATTCCGCCTCCGCGCCGCAAGGCGGCGCTCCGGACGGAAGGAGAGGCGTCGAACACGGCACGAGCGTGCTCAAGCTCGCGCGGGACGTCGACGACGTCGCGCCCGAGATCCGTACCCGCTGGCAGGGTGTGGTCGGGCAACTGCTCGCGGCCCGCGACACCCGGCCCCAGCCGGCCCGCGACGACAAGGTGGTGGCCGCGTGGAACGGCCTGGCGATCACCGCGATCGTCGAGTTCCTCCAGGTCGCCGCGCTGTCCCTGAAGACGCGGGACGAGGGCGCCAACCTGTTGGAGGGCGTCACCATCGTCGCGGACGGCGCGATGCGTGACGCCGCCGAGCACCTGGCCTCCGTGCACGTGGTCGACGGCCGGCTGCGTCGGGTCTCCCGCGACGGCAGGGTCGGTGAGCCGGCCGGGGTTCTGGAGGACTACGGCTGCGTGGCCGAGGCGTTCTGCGCGCTGCACCAGTTCACCGGCGAGGGACGCTGGCTGACCCTGGCCGGTCAGCTGCTGGACACCGCGCTGGAGCGCTTCGCCGCGCCCGGCGGCGCCTACTACGACACGGCCGACGATGCGGAGCAGTTGGTCGCCCGGCCGGCCGATCCGACCGACAACGCCACCCCGTCGGGACGGTCGGCGCTGGTGGCCGGGCTGGTGGCGTACTCCGCGCTGACCGGGGAGACCCGCTACCGCGAGGCCGCCGAGGCGGCGCTCGCCACCGTGGCACCGATCGTGGGGCGGCACGCCCGCTTCGCGGGGTACGCGGCGACCGTCGGCGAGGCGCTGCTGTCGGGGCCATACGAGATCGCGGTGGCAACCGACGACCCGGCCGGTGACCCGCTGGTGGCCGCCGCCCACCGGTACGCACCGCCCGGCGCGGTGGTGGTCGCCGGCCTCCCGGACCAGCCCGGTGTGCCGTTGCTCGCCGACCGTCCGCTGGTCGACGGCCGCTCCGCCGCGTACGTCTGCCGGGGTTTCGTCTGCCAGCGGCCGGTCACCACCGTCGATGAGTTGATCGCCGAGCTGGGCTGAGTCGGGGCACCCGGTAGGCTGGCCGCGCTATGGATTCCCGTACCGGTCTGCCTGTTGTCGGCATGGTGGGTGGCGGCCAGTTGGCCCGGATGACCCACCAGGCCGCGATCGCCCTCGGCCAGTCACTGCGTGTGCTCGCGAGCGCCCCCGACGACGGTGCGGCGCTCGTCGCCGCCGACGTCCAGTACGGCGACCACACCGACCTGGTCGCCCTGCGTACCTTCGCCAAGGGCTGTGACGTGGTCACCTTCGACCACGAGCACGTGCCCAACGAGTACATCCGCACCCTGACGGCCGAAGGGGTGACCCTGTACCCGCCGGCGGACGCGCTGCTGCACGCCCAGGACAAGCAGGTGATGCGGGAGCGTCTGACCGAGCTGGGCGCTCCCAACCCCGCGTGGCGGCCCGTCGGCGAACCCGCCGACCTGGTCGGCTTCGGCGAGCAGGTCGGCTGGCCGGTGGTGCTCAAGGCGGCCCGGGGCGGCTACGACGGCCGGGGCGTCTGGATGGTCGACGACGCCACCCAGGCCACCGAGCTGGCGACCACGCTGCTCGCCGGAGGCACCCGGCTGCTCGTCGAGGAGCGGGTGCCGCTGCGCCGGGAACTCGCCGTGCAGGTGGCCCGTTCGCCGTTCGGGCAGGTGGCCGCGTACCCGGTGGTCGAGACGGTCCAGCGCGACGGCATCAACGTCGAGGTGCTGGCCCCGGCACCCGGCCTGGACGAGGACCTGGCCGTCGCCGCCCAGCAGCTCGCCATCGACCTGGCAACCGCGCTCGGCGTGGTCGGTCTGCTCGCCGTGGAGCTCTTCGAGGTGCGCGACGACGCCGGCCGGCCGGCGATCGTGGTCAACGAGCTGGCGATGCGTCCGCACAACTCGGGGCACTGGACCATCGAGGGTGCCCGGACCTCCCAGTTCGAGCAGCATGTGCGGGCGGTGCTGGACTACCCGATGGGCGACACGGCGCTGACGGCGCCGGTGGTGGTGTCAGCGAACGTCCTCGGTGGCGAGCCGGGCGGGATCTCGATCGACGAGCGGCTGCACCACCTTTTCGCCGCCGAGCCGGGCGCCAAGGTGCACCTCTACGGCAAGCAGGTACGCCCCGGCCGCAAGATCGGGCACGTCACGGTGCTCGGCGACGATCTGGACGACGTACGGGCCCGGGCGGCGCGGGCCGCGCGCTGGCTCCGCGAGGGGCATGAGTGACCCGGGCGGCCGCGAACCAAGGAGGACTCCGGTGACCACGGTCGGACTGATCATGGGCAGCGACTCGGACTGGCCGACGATGCGGGCTGCCGCAGAGGTGCTGGACGACTTCGAGGTGTCGTACGAGGTGCGGGTCATCTCGGCACACCGGACCCCGGTCGCGATGATCGACTACGGCCGGGACGCCGTCGACCGTGGGCTCAAGGTGATCATCGCCGGTGCGGGTGGCGCCGCCGCGCTGCCGGGCATGGTCGCCTCGGTGACACCGCTGCCGGTGATCGGCGTGCCGGTGCCGTTGAAGCACCTCGACGGCATGGACTCGCTGCTGTCCATCGTGCAGATGCCGGCGGGGATTCCGGTGGCCACCGTGTCGATCGGCAACGCCCGCAACGCCGGCCTGCTGGCCGTCCGGATCCTCGGCGCGTCCGACGAGACGCTGCGGACCCGCATGGCGAAGTACCAGCAGGACCTGGAGCAGCTCATCAAGACCAAGGACGCAGCCCTCCAGGCCACCCTCCCGTAACCAGGCCCCTTCCCTTCCTCCTGCGCGATCTTGCACTTTCGGTGGTCGTTAAGCTGCTTTTGTCCAGCTATGCGGCGACAGAAGGTGCAAGATCGCGGGAGACCCGCACCGCGCGGACCCGGCACGCTCACCCTCCGGCCTATCTCATGCCGCGTAGGGCGGTCTGGAGGCGTTCCTGAGCTCGGCGGCGGCGTTCGTTGCTGGCACCGAGGACGAGCAGCAGGATGCCCACGGGAATCAGCGCCAGCCACGGGCCGAGGCTGACCAGGGCGTGGATCGCGGCGATCGCGGTGACCGAAGCGCCGACGATCACCGGGGCCTGTTGCCGGCTGGACGAGCCGAAGATCAGCACCGCCACCGCACCGAGCAGCAACAGCATCTGCCGCAGTGTGCTGGATTCGGTGGCCAGCACGATCGCCAGCGTCGGCACGAACGCGGCGACCAGCGCCGGACCGTACGCCACCCAACTGCTCAGATCCGGGCGGTGGCGCAGTTCCAGCACGCCGACCAGCAGGGCCAGCGCGGCGAACGGCAGCGTGTACGCCTCGGGCAGCGCCACGTCGGCGACGCGCATCAGGATCCACCAGGCGGTGATCTCGCAGAACACCACCGCCCAGAAGAGAATCCGCCGCTCCACGGGCCGTCGGCCGGGTCGGGTCGCCGCCACGCCGAGGACCGCGCCCCAGGCTGCCAGCAGGGCGGCGATGTGCCGCGGTGAGTCGAAGGCGAGCGCCAGCGCGATCAGCGCCGCCGCGTACCCGGTCCACTGCACCGTGGCCGCCTCGCGCTGCGCCTCGGGGCGGCGCAGTTGGGGCAGGGTCGCCGCGAGGACCTGGAGTATCGCGCCGACGGCGAGCACCCCGAACGCGGACCAGACCGCGGCGAGCCCGGCGATCAGGCCGGCGGTCAGCACGAAGAGCTGCGCCATCAGCGAGGCGAAGAGCCAGCCGAGGATGCGCGCCCGCTGGGTGGTGCCGAACAGGGCCGCCACCGCGCCCACACCCACCGCGCCACCGAGGGTGAACAGGGTCAGTTGCTCCTCGGCCAGGCTGCCGGCCAGGCCAGCGCCACCGGCGGCCAGACCGATGACGAACACCAGCACCCGGGCCAGCCGCAGCGAACGGGCCGGCTCGACGAGCGGCGGTGGCGGGGTCAGGGCGAGACCGAGCATGGAGATGGTGAACACGGACAGCGCGGCGAGGGTGCTCGCCGGCCAGCTGCTGCCCAACGCGATGGGCGCGATCAGCAGCGTGACGGCGGCGCCGGGAAGCACCACAGGTACGGCCCGGGACCGCCGCCCGCCGCTGAAACCGGTGGCGGCCAGGGCCGCCGTCGCCGTGAGCAGCAGCGCGGTCAGCACGTGGGTCGGATTGACCACGTCCGGCGGCGGGGTGAGCAGTTCCGGCGGTGGACCCTGCCAGATCCGATCCACCGTGCGCTGCGGCTCGACCAGGGCGAAGACCAGCGCGGGCGCGATCGAGACGAGGGCCAGTGCGGTCGGCAGGGCGGCGGCTGCGAGCGCGCCGGCGGAGGGGCTGACCCGCCACCGCCGCCGATCCGGGTCGTCCGGTAGCCGGCGCAGCGCGCCGTCGAGCAGCACCGCCCAGCGGCGGACCGGCTGGGCGGCGGCGGTGGGCGGCACGGTCGCCGCGCGGATCAGCTCGGCGAGGACACCGAGCAGCGCGGCGGCGGCCGCGTAGACCCCGACGGGCAGGCCGGTCGGGATGGCGGCGAGCGCGCTGATGCTCGCACCGCCGACCACGGCCACGCTGACCCAGGGCAGGTACTGCGGCACGTGCCGGCGTACGGCGGCCACGCCGGCCAGGCCGAGGCTGGACGCGGCCAGCGCGGCGGTCAGCACCACCTCTGCCGTGTGCTGGAACTCGACGGCCAACGCCGCCACCGCGCCGGGCAACGCCAGCAGCGCCGCGCCGGCCGCCGCGCCACCGATCTGCGCCAGGTGCGGCGGCATACCCTCGGTCTCCAGGTCGTCCACCTGTGGCGCGGCCAGCACGCGCGCCAGCGTTGCCACCACGACTCCGATCAGCGCGATGCTGCCCAGCGCCAGCGCGGTGGTCCACGGGCGGACCAGGCCGGCGCCGGCACCGTGCAGCGCGACCACTCCGGCCACGGTGGCCCGGGACAGCCCGGCCCGACCCTCCTCGGTGGCCACCGCCGCCATTCCGAAGACGGTGGCGACCATGGCCCCGACGAGCACCGGCGACCACCAGGGCAGGTCGAAGGCGGCCGGCGCGCCGATGGTGGCGAGCACCACGGCCACGCCGGAGGCGTCCCACCGCCAGGGCGGCGGAAGCAGGACGCCGGCGGCGACGGCCAGCAGCAGCAGTGCGATCGGCGCCTGCCAGGTCGCGCCGCCGGTCGGCGCCGCGGGCCAGTCGCTCAGGTCGCCGTTCCAGATCGGACCGGGCGTGGCCAGCACACCCACCCCACCGCGCAGCGCCGTCCAACCCGCCAACACTCCGATGAGTACGCCGCCGACGGCGATGCCGAGGATCGGGCCGCGTCGCCACTCCTCGGGCATGGCGCGGGCGGCCACGGCCACGACCAGGAGCAGGCCGGCGGCCACCGCCAGCTGTCCACCCGGGGCGAGGACCGCGGCGATCCGCACCATCGTGGCGATCAGGGCGGTGGTCACCGCCGCGGCGGCCAGGTCGGAGCCGTCCAGGGCGAGGTCGGAACGGCGGCCGGCGTCGATCGAGGGAGCCAGGAAGAGCAGTACCGCGGCGACCAGCAGCAGCGCCCCGACCCAGGCGTCGGCGACCGTCGCACCGGGCGCGCCGAAGGCGGCGGCGGTGACGACGAGCCCGCCCAACCCGGTGCCCACCGACAGGGGCACCGGGATGCGCCGCTGCGAGACCTGCACCATCGCGGCGTACCCGAGGGTCACACAGACGGCCAGGAAGCTCGCCGCCAGCACCGGGACGGTCACCTCGCGGAGGCTGGCCGGGGTGGGTGTCTCGTCGACGGGCATGGTGGCGGCCACGAAGGCGGCCACCGCTCCGGGCAGCGCGAAGGCCGCGCCTCCGGCGGCCCACGCCGTGACCGTGTCGGCTGCGGCCGACGCGATCCGGACCCGGGGTGCCAGGGCGACCAGCGCGCCGGCCGCGAACAGGGTGAGCAGGACCGCGGCCGTGAGCGCGGGCCGGGACAGGCCGGCGCCCGCGCCGAACAGGCCCACCACGGCGGCGCCGACCGCGTGGGCCAGGGCGGCCCGGGTGGTACGCGCGGAGAGGCCGATGACCCCGATGCCGATCGCGGTGACCACCATCGGCCAGGGGGCGGACGCCCACCCGAGGCTGAACGACGCCGGTACGGCGAGCGCCGTCAACGCGGCACCGGCGACCGCGAACTCGCGGCGGATCTCCGGCGGCAGGGCCAGCACCGCGGCGATGGTGAGCAGGAACGCGGCGGCGGCGAGCTGCCACGTGGTCGGGCCGACGGCGGCGGCCAGCTCGGCGGCGTACCGGTCGAGGTCGGCGTCCCAGGCGGGCAGTGCCGCCCGGACAGGGGCGACGCCGGCTCGGAGCGCTCCTCCGGCGACCACCAGTCCGCTGACGGTGAGCGCGACCGCCGAGGCGATCTGCGGGCCGCGTCGGGCTGCCTCGGGGACCGCGCGTACGGCCAGCCCGGTCGCCGTGATCACGGCCGCGATCAGCAGCAACGACTGGTCGGGCAGTGCCACCGAGACGATCCGGCCGAACGCGCCGATCACGGCCAGGGTGACGATGCCTGCCGCCACGTCCGGCAGCGGGGGGCGGCGCAGCACCAGCGCGCCGGCCAGCCCGACGGCGGCGGCGAGCAGGAGGACCAGCCCGGCGCCGGTCGCCGTGGGCACGGTCTCTGCCCGCAGCAGGGCGGTCACCGCGTACGCCAGGGCGACCGCGACGGCTACCGCGTGCAGCGCCCAGGTCAGCTCGCGGAGGCCGGGAACCGGGCGGGCGGGCCGGGTGTCGGCGGTACGCGGGTCGGCGTCGAGCACCTCGCCGGCCTCTTCCGGGTCGCCCTCCGGCCGGGCCTCGGCGTCGCGCTGCCGGGGTGCTGCCGATCCGCCGGCGGGTGCCGGCAGGTCCGGCGGGACGGGGCGCTCCACCACGATCGGGGAACGGGCCAGCCAGAGGTCGAGGAGAGCCACCAGGGTCAGCACCAGCGCCCAGCCGGCCGGCCCCGTGATCCGGTCGTACGCGAGCAGGGGCAGTACCGGCTGCGCGGCGACCACCGTCGCGAAGCGAGGTGCGCGCAGACCTGTCCAGGCGGCGTACCCGACGGACACGGCGGCGGTGGCCGCGAAGATCAACCCGGCGAAGACGGCACCCGACGAGCCGCCGCCGACCCGGTTCACCGCCCAGAGCGCGTACCCGGCCAGCGGCACGAGCAGCAGACCCACCGCCGAGATCGTCTCCGCGGTGGAGGTGAGACCGCGCCGCGCCAGCACCGGCGGGGCGAGCAGCATCAGCACCGTGGCGAGCAGCAGGACACCGAGGCGGGCCAGCGCGTCCATCGAACTGGTCGCCACCGCGGCGAAGACCATCGCGGCCACGGCGAGCAGCAGCGCGCCCAGTCCGAGCGGAATGTTCTGCACCTCCCGGGACGACGCCTCCGGGGGGTGTTCGGGGTCGTCGGCGTCCAGCCAGGAGGCCCGGGGCGGGGGCGGCGGCGGGTCCTCCGGAACGGGCGGGGTGCCCTGGCGGGGAACCCGGGGCGGCGGCGCGCCGGTGGTGGCCGTCGGCGGACGGCGACCGGGACGGCGGCGCAGCACCCGTCGAGGCCGGGTGGCCTGCTTGATCCGCTCCTCACCGGCGTGGGCGAGGATGTCCCGCTGGAACAGCGCGGCCTGCATCTTGGTGGCGATCTGCCGCTGTTCGCGGGCGATGGCGGCGTCGCGCGCCTTCATCTCCGCGATCGAGCGCTCGATGTCCGCCAGATGTTCGACCCACTGGGGCTGGTCGGCCCCGCAGTGCGGGCACTGTACGGCCGGCTTGATCTCCCGGCCGCACGAGGAGCATTGAAAGGTCGCCACGACACCCCTCCACCCGCACTGTGGACTCCCACTGTCGCAGCATGCCCAAAGCTGGCGCGGATTTCGACACTTGTCGGCGGGTCCGTGGGAAAGAACATCATCGGCCGGCCGCGGAAAGCACTTCGCGGCCGGCCGATGTGTGGTGGATCGTCAGGGGCGGCCCATGCCCCGGTACTCCCAGCCGGCCTGGGTCCACAGTGCCGAGTCGAGACAGTTGCGCCCGTCGACGACCTTGCGGCCGCCGACCAGCTCGCCCAGGGCGACCGGGTCGGCGTTGCGGAAGTCCGCCCACTCGGTGAGGACGCAGACCAGGTCGGCGCCGGCGACGGCCTCGTTGATGCCGGGCTCGTAGGTCAGCTCGGGCACCGCGCGGCGGGCGTTCTCGGTGCCCTGCGGGTCGTACACGTGCACGTCGGCCCCGGCCTTCTGCAACAGTGCGGCGACGGCGAGCGCCGGGGCGTCGCGGACGTCGTCAGTGTTGGGCTTGAAGGTCGCGCCCAGCACGGCGATCCGCGTGCCGGAGAAGTCCGGGCCGGCCGGCCCGGAGCGGCGGCCGAGCAGGTCCGCGGCGAGCTGGAGCACGCGGGTCCGGCGACGCAGGTTGATCAGGTCGACCTCGTGCAGGAAGCGCAGAGCCTCACCGGCGCCCAGCTCCTGCGCGCGGGCCTGGAAGGCGCGGATGTCCTTGGGCAGGCAGGCGCCGCCGAAGCCGAGGCCGGCCTGGAGGAAACGGTTGCCGATGCGGGGGTCGTACCCGATGGCCCGAGCGAGCTGGGTGACGTCGCCGCCGCTGGCCTCGCAGACCTCGGCCATGGCGTTGATGAACGAGATCTTGGTGGCCAGGAAGGCGTTCGCCGCGACCTTGACCAGCTCGGCGGTCGCGAAGTCGCTGACCACCAGCGGCACCTCGCGGTCCTCGGTGGCGGCCAGGTCGAAGACGCCCTTGTGCGCGGCGTAGAGCATGCCGTTGGCCCACTCGCTCTTGACGCCGACCACGATCCGGTTGGGTCGCAGCACGTCGTCGACGGCGAAACCCTCCTGGAGGAACTCGGGGCTCCACGCCACCTCGACGCCCAGGTCGCCGGGGGTGTGCTTGCCGACGAGCTGCTCGACCCACTCGGCGGTGCCCACCGGCACGGTGGACTTGCCGACGATCAGCGCCTTGCGGGTCAGGTGCTGCGCGAGGTTGGTGACCGACGCCTCGACGTACGACAGGTCGGCGCCCATCCCGTCGGCCCGCTGGGGGGTGCCGACGCAGATGAAGTGCACGTCACCGAACTCGGCGGTCTCCGCGATGTCGGTCGAGAACCGCAGCCGGCCGGCGGCCAGGTTGCGCTTGAGCAGCTCGTCCAGGCCGGGCTCGTGGATCGGCACCTCGCCGGCGTTCAGCATCGCGATCTTGTCCGCGTCGACGTCGAACCCGAGTACCTCGTAGCCCAGCTCGGCGTAGCAGATGGCGTACGTCGCACCGAGGTAACCGGTCCCCAGGAACGTCACCCGCGGCCGAGGCGCGCCCGAGGGCGGCGTCACCGCGGCGATGGCGGGGGTCGGCTGGATGGTGGGGTAGGGGATCGTCACGCCTGTCTTCTCCGCTCGCACTGGCGGCGCGTCGTCGCGTCGCATTCTGCTGCGGCGCCTGGCCGGGCACCGGAGGGGTGGCTCAACTGTCTGCCTTCCATCATCGCCCAGCGGCGCGGGTGCTCCGTCATGCCCCATACCTACGCGCCGGTAACATCACCTGAACTGCAGTCGCTATCCTTCAGTCTGCGCGGTCGGCGGTCAGGGGAGGCCACAGACTGCGCATGATAGCGGTGAAGGGGAGGGGCCGACATGGCCGCAGGGGAGTCGTTCGACGTCTACCGGTTGCCCGAGGAGCACGAGGCGATCCGGGAGGCCGTCCGGGATGTCTGTGCCGCCAAGGTGGCGCCGCACGCCGCCGAGGCCGACGAGACCGCTGAGTTCCCGAAGGCGTCGTACGACGCGCTGCGGGCCGCCGACTTCCACGCGCCGCACATCCCCGAGGAGTACGGCGGGGCGGGCGCGGATGCCCTGGCCACCGCCATCGTGATCGAGGAGGTGGCGCGCGCCTGCGCGTCCTCGTCGCTCATCCCGGCGGTGAACAAGCTCGGCACGATGCCGCTGCTGTTGTCCGGTTCCGAGGACATCAAGCGCCGCTACCTGACACCAGTCGCGGCGGGCGACGCCATGTTCTCGTACTGCCTCTCCGAGCCCGAGGCGGGCAGCGACGCGGCCTCCATGACGACCCGGGCGGTACGTGACGGGGATCACTGGGTCCTCAACGGCGTGAAGCGCTGGATCACCAACGCCGGTGTCTCCGAGTTCTACACCGTCTTCGCCGTTACCGACCCCGCCGCCCGATCCCGGGGCATTTCCGCCTTCGTGGTGGAGAAGTCCGACGCCGGGGTGAGCTTCGGCGCGCCGGAGAAGAAGCTCGGCATCAAGGGCTCGCCGACCCGCGAGGTCTACCTGGACAACGTCCGGATTCCCGCCGGCCGGATGATCGGCGCGGAGGGCACCGGCTTCGCCACCGCCATGAAGACCCTGGACCACACCCGGGTCACCATCGCCGCGCAGGCCGTCGGGATCGCGCAGGGCGCGCTCGACTACGCCAAGGGGTACGTCGCCGAGCGCCGCCAGTTCGGCAAGGCGGTCGCCGAGTTCCAGGGCATCCAGTTCATGCTCGCCGACATGGGCATGAAGCTGGAGGCGGCCCGGCAGCTCACATACGCCGCCGCCGGCAAGTCCGAGCGGGGCGACGCCGACCTGACCTACTTCGGCGCGGCGGCCAAGTGCTTCGCCTCCGATGCCGCCATGGAGATCACCACCGACGCGGTGCAGCTGCTGGGCGGCTACGGCTACACCCGCGACTACCCGGTCGAGCGGATGATGCGCGACGCCAAGATCACCCAGATCTACGAAGGCACGAACCAGGTGCAGCGAATCGTCATGGCGCGGGAGCTCCTGAAGGGCTGATCCGGGGCTGTTTGAGCAGCTCAGAGTGGGTGCAGCCGAGTCGATCAGTGCGGTAGCGGAGCGTGACTGATCGGTTACCTTGCGGGATATTTTCGGTCACACCAGAACGCTTTCGGTTGGCGTTCTGGGGAAATCCTGGGGAACCCTATCGGTGCATCTGCATGGATGGATTACAGAGTGGACCTTCGGGCGCCGTTGGAACGTGGGTTGGTTCATCGAAGAATGCGCTTGAGTTTGATCGATGGGTTGCATGGTGTGGATCGGAGCGGCGGTCACCTAGAGTGAGGGTGGCCGGCGATTTTTGCCATGTCGAGTCTGAGGCGAGGAGTGTCTGCCGAATTCGCCGAATGGGCAGTTGTCGTGGCAGGCGTCCGTGCGCGCACCGTCAACCTTTGTCGACAGGGAGCGGCAGGCTTCGCCAAAGTGCTGTGATCGGCTGAGCGACGCTTGGCGGCGGGGCGGTACGGAAGGCAGCCGGGCCCGCGTCGGCGGCACCAGCCGACCCTCGTAGCTCACCGAAGGCGAAGGGGCTGGCGCAGGAGGCGGCGGTGAGCCGAGGTGAACCGTGCGACCGCCTGCACCCACTACTATGCATAGGTGATCGTCTGGGTGTCCTCCTTTCCCCGGTCAGGCAACACCTTTCTTCGGATTGTCCTCAACCGGCTCTACGGCGTAAGGACATCCGTCGTCTATGACGTCGATGGCGTGGCTCAGCGCTTGGGCGCCGATCTGGTCGGCTTCTCAGAACGTCCTGCACCAATCGAGGCCATGCGCGAGTCGTGTGAGCTTCACTTCGTGAAGACGCACCGACAGCGCGACGACCAGATCGACGAGATGGACAGGGCTATCTGCCTGGTCAGGGATGGCCGCGATGCGCTTGTCTCGTGGGCTCGCCAATCGAGCGAGACAGATGCCACAAGGTTCGAGACGGAGTTGCGCGCCATGATCACCCGGCGGAGCACGGTCGGAACCGGCAGTTGGGGACGCAACGTACTGAGCTGGCTGCTGCCGGAGGCGCCTCACCGAGTGGTACTGCGGTACGAGGAACTCGTCCTGCGGCCGAGGGCTGCCATCGAACGAGTAGTGCAAACGTTGGTACCCCAGCTCGGACCCCTCGCCGACGCCCAGATCCCGTCGTTCGCCGAGCTTAAACAATCTGACGACCGTTTCTTCCGTAGAGGCCTAACCAACACCCACCGCGACGAACTGCCCGCCGAGCTTCACCGACTCTTCTGGGCGCAGTCTGACAACGTCGCCGCGATGCAGCTACTCGGCTACAGCACCAAGGCGAAACATTCGCGCTGAACGTGAGGGTTTGTCCCTCGCTCAGCGGATGACCGCCGACGACCGGCAAGCCAAGATCGACGGGTAGCTGATCGGGAGCGTCGATGCCGAGCAGGTAAGGCCGGTGCGCAATACCGGGTAGCGCTCGTAGGAAGTGGTGAAGGTCTGCGCTGGGCCGTAGAGATGGCCGCAGAGCCGGCGGTTGCTGATGTGCGACTCGCGGCGGCGCGACATGGCGTTCCAGCGACCATGGAGACACAATGCGTAGGTGACGCATCACGGTGAGCGGGTGCCTGATCACCTGCTGGTCAGGATTGAGCAGCGGGACGACCCGGTATCGGTGGTCTCGGAGGACGACGCCCGGGAACGCTCGATCGCCTATCCGACGCTCATGTGGAGCATGCCGATCTTTGGCTTCGCCCAGCAGATCGATGGCCGATGGCGGATCCTTCGGCTCACCGCCGACGAGCCTCAGCATGCCCGCGACGGCCTCGCGTCCCACTTCCGCAAGCTTCACAGCGAACTGCCGGAGATCGGCGAGTACGCAACCGAGCGGGCGGCGTACGAGGCGGCGTACGAGTTGCTCGACTGGGAGCCGCTCGATGAGCTCACCGTCAACGGCCTGCACTACCGGATCATTCGGGCCCAACCGTTCATTCGGATGGGCGCGGATGGGCCCGAGCCGCCCCGACCTACCGACCCCGACCCGTACCCGCCGGGCGAAGCGGAACGGGGCGCGTTGCCCATAGACGGGTTCGTTATCGACCCGACCGTGGGCACCGGGCTCACCGACGGACTCGTCCGGATGGAAATGATCTCGGGTTACCTGACGTCGGAGGTCGTCTCGGAGAATGTGCGCGCAGACTCCCGGCGGGCGCTGACCACCCATCCGAACGTGGTGCTGCTCCCCGTCTGTTACACCATCGGGGGTTACGTCGACGGCGGTTGGCGGCCCCGAACGGCGGCCATGTACCCGACGCCGCAGGCGGCACGGGACGCAGGTTCCTTCTCTATGGGAGGCGTCGCACTTGACGAGAACACCCCGTTCGAGCACGTCTTGGCGGCGTACGAACGCGCCCGCGCAGCGCACCAGCCTCCACGTACCGACGACTTCGAGGTGCAGGGTGTGCCGTGCCGGGTGACCCGGGTCGAGATCTTCGTCCGGGTTGGCCCCGACGGTCCGGAAGGGCCACGCCCTTCAGACCGGGACTCGTATTCACCTCCCGCTCGGCAGGTCCACGACCTTCGCGAGCAGGGCCTGATGCCCAATCCAGACTGACCTGGCTACAGCTGCGTTCGGCAAGCCGCGCGGCGTACCGCTGCGACTGGCAGCCGCATCTGCGTCACGTCGAGAGGGTCTGCCGCACGCGTGCGTACCGAGGAATCCTGCTGTCGATCCATCGTAGGTTCTCGGTGGTCTTGTCGGCGGGCAGCCGGCTGACCTTGGGCCGCGTCGGAGGTTCTCACCGATTGGTCGGTCATTCTTTACCTCGGTCTGTCGTTATCCTGACGGTGTCGTCAGAACGAATGAGACGCAGGGCCAGCGATCCACCTCAGCGAAGTTGACGCAACTTGTCAGATCCCGAGCGGTCTCGCCGCCCGAGGATGCTTGCCAGTTCTGCCAGGGTGTCCTCGCCCAGCATGGAGGGGTTGGTCGCCATTGCCTCGAGCAAGCTCTTGACCTGATCGGAGGGAAGTTCTGCTAGCGAGTGCTCCAACTCGGCAAGGCCTTTGCCGTCGACAATGTTGGCGCTAGTCACGAGCCTCATCTGCTCGTCGCTGTACGCTCGAGCAGCGAGGGCCGCTAGGTACCGAGCCTGCGCCTCTGCACTCGACATATTCGGGCGGTTTTCTTCAGACGCCTCAGTCAGTTTCTGAGATGGCTCGACAGCGGTCCCCTCCATAATAGGGGCCTTCTTCTGCGCCTTGCGCCGTGTGCGACGCTCAAGCATCTTGGCCCGATTGGCATCGATGGCTGGACGAGCCGTTTCCCGCCACCACAGCTCCGCGAAGGGCTTGGCTTTGGCGATCCCACGGTCGATCATGTGGGAGACCAGGTCATGGATGGCCTGATTGAGTTCTTCCTCTTCCCGAGTTCGGCGGCGCCGTTCGACGGGGACGTAGACCGTCTCAGTGACGACAAGAGGCTCGGGCTCGCATCCGTCGTCGGGGATGAACCGAGCGCTGCCCTTGAGGTTGCCTTCGCTGTCGAAGAGGTTCTGGTGGAGGCCGCCTTCCCTCTTCTGTCCCGGGGTGAGGTCATCGTCGTCCCACTCGTAGTGCCCCTTGATGCGCCCCATGTCGCCGAACTGTAGTTGCTGCGGCCACGGATCCCTGTGAACCCGCCAGCTCCCGTGACCGGGTGGACCTCCGCTGCGCCATCGGCGCCTCATCGACATGCCGAAACCGACAAGTGCACCGACGGGCCGATGTGAAACCGAAAGATCTAGTGGGTATCAACATTCATGATCAACTCAAGCGGACACCGCGAGCGGCCATGAAGGCGAATGGTTCGGTGGCGTTGGCACTACCTGGCGGGTTGCTGGTGTGGGTTTCGAAGTGCAGGTGAGGGCCGCTGGAATGGCCGCTGGTGCCGACGACGCCGAGCTGCTGGCCAGTGCTGACGGTTTGTCCGACGGCGACGTATGGGCGGTGTAGCATGTGGCAGTAGCGGGTTGCGGTGCCGTCGGCGTGGCGGATCTGGACGTACCATCCGCAGCCTGGCGTGTTGAGTGAGCCGTCGATGTCGCAGTTGGCGCTGCCGCACTTTGCGGTGATGACGATTCCGGCGCTGGCGGCGTAGATCGGGGTTCCCTTGGGTGCGGCGACGTCCACGCCGTCGTGCGTGGGGCGTTCGGGTGTGCGGAAGCCGCTGGTGAAGGTGCCGTTGACGGGCTTGACCCAGGTGCCGGTCCCCGGTGAGCAGGTGAGGCTGCCGTCGGTGAGGGCGTTGACGATGGCGGTGGCGAGGGGTTCGTGCTGGGCGTAGGCGTCGGGGAAGGCGCTGACCTGGACGCGCTGGGCCACGACAGTGAGGGGGAGGGTCTCCCAGCCGGGTATGCCACGCACCTTGGTGAAGAACTTGGTGGCCGAGATCGCGGGAGTCATGAGTTCTTGGACAGTGCCCCATCCGCCTGCTCCGTCGGGCGGGAGTGGTCGTTGTTGGAAGAGTCCGACGCTGTCATGGTCGGCGCCGACTCCGTCGTGGGGGAGAGTCAGGGAGCGGGGGACGTTTGTGTTGGCGAGGTTCCTGAGGTGGGACTCCTGCAGGGCGGTGGCGATGCCGATCACGGCGGCCCTGGCGGGCAGCTTTATCTGAACGGACGCCGTGTAGATGCTCTGGGCGTGCGCCAGAGCGGTCGGCGCGAGGTCTTTCAACTCGGTCTGCGCGGCGCTGCCGGGTGCCAGGGCGGGTAGGCAGCCGGTGGTGGAGGCGGCGGGTTCGAGGCTTCCGCTGCCGGTGGCCGCGACGGCGACGCTGAGGGCGAGCGCAAGGGGTACGAGGGGTGCGAGCGTGAGCGGTCTCATCGCCGCCTCGACGGGGGCGTAGGCATGGGGCACCTCGGACGGACGCAGGTCAGCCTGTATGCGATTGCACACGGCACGAAGTGTCGCCGAGGATAGCCGAGCGGGGCGCCCAGCTGTCAACTATCGCTAACGGAGTCAGGTGAGGCTGGCGAAGATCAGGCCCGCGACGATGCTGCCGAGGAGCCCGCCCGCGATGACCTGCGCCGTGGTGTGGTCGCGCAGCGCGACGCGGGACCATCCCACTGCCGCCACGACGACGGCCAGGGCGGCGATCGAGAGGGTGGGTAGCTGGCTGGCGAGCATGGTTGTGGCGCCGGCGGCCACGGCGGTGTGCACGCTGATCTTCCAGCGCAGAGTGATGGCGGCGAGTGCGGCGAGAGTGGCGAACATGGCCAGGGTGAGGGCGATGACCGCGCGGGGTGCGTCGCCGACGGCCATGGCGCCGATGCCGACCCCGACCGAGGTGAGGATGAGGGTCATGACGGTGAGGCGGTGGCTGCGTACGCCGAGGTGCCGGTCGGCCCACCGCCCGGCGGTGACGCCGCGCTTGATGAGCAGGACCGGGATGACTGCGGCGAACACCGCGCTGACGATGCCCCACCCGAGGCCCTCCCACCGGCCGGAGGTCCAGCCGGTGATGAGGCTGACGGCGATGATCCAGGTTTTCGGGTCGAGCCAGTCGGTGACCCGGCGGGCGGTGCGGGACTCGTTGGTGAGGGTGGCGGTCATCGGTGTGGCTCCGGTGCAGTGCTTGCGTGGGTCAGGGCGTCCCGGGCCGCCGTGGTGTCCCAGACGCGGGCGAGGTCGAGCAGCCGGGAAAGCCGCTCGGCCGGGTCCGGCGACGCGGGCGGCGGGACGTAGGGGACAGTGGGCGTAACCGTGGGCGGCAGAGCCTGGGCGATGCGGAGCAGGCTGACTTCGGTCGCTGCTGCGAGGTCCCGGCTGCCTAGCCCCTGGATGGCAAGGCGGTCGTGGATGTCATGGACGAGGCGTTCATCGGTACGGCGGTACAGGTCGTGGATCGTGTCGTGGAGTTCGACGACGTGACGGGAGAGCCGCTTCTGGGGGCTGAACCCGGGTGGATCGAGGCGGTGGTCGGCAGGCACGAGATCGTGCCAGAGCGGGTTGAGTGTCCGTAGATGCCGGCGGGCTCTCAGGTTGGCTCGCGTTCCGGGCGCACCTGCGATGGTGAGCCCGGCCGTGATGAGCAGCATGGCGAGGTACTTGATGTCGTCGGAGAGGTCGACGTAGAAGATGTCACCGCGGCTGGGTGGGCCGACGGCGAGACGTGCGCCGAAGTAGGCGGCCCGATAGAGGGCGTACCCGGTGCCGATGCTGCATCCGACGACGAGCACCAGTTGACCGGCGCGTACGACGCGGTGTCGGCTGGCCCGGTGGGCGCGGCGGAACAACCGGGCGGACAGGGTTATCGCGACGCCGAGGTACACCGTCCAGCTCAGGATGTACGCCGTGGCGATGGGTTTGCCGGCCGCCTGGTCAGCGAAGTCCTCGGAGTCGACGCGGGGCATCGTCCAGAACAGGCAGGTCATGATGACGACGGTGACCGCCAGGCCGGCCAGGGAAACGCGACGCCGGACATGGGTGGCTGTGCCGAGGACGGCAAGGTCGAACAGGGCCGCCACCGCCACGAGTCCGGCGAGGTGTTTCACCAGGACACCAGCGCCATGTACGCCAGCGAGCTGGTCGATTGCGTGCGCGATTGGCTCGACACGGACCGTCATCGACACGGCCAGCCCGGTGATGGCCGCCCACACCGCCCGGTGAGCGGGCCCGCTGTGTAGGGCGTGTGCCCGCGCGGCCGACACGATCCACAACGCGGCAACCACGACGAGTTCGGCGGCGGAGGGTTCAGACATCGTCGAGCGCGAGGGCGGATGCCACCCGGGACAGCCCAGTGGATGCGCCAGGTGCGGCGCGGCCGGCACGGTCGATGATGACGGTGGCCATCATCTCGGCCTCGCGCTCCTGGTCGCTGGTGAAGTCGTGCCGGCCAAGCATGGCGCGCACGACGGTCATGTCGAGGTCCGGCAGCAGGATCTCGCCGAGGTCGACGTCGGACGCCTCGTGGCCCCACAGCATGTGGCCCACCTCGTGCGCCGTGATGTGGTCCTGCTCCCACGAACTGCGGGTGGCATCGACGAAGATCAGATCCTGGGTCGCGGTGTGCACCCACAGCCCGGAGTGCTGGCCCGACTGTAAGGACGTGGGAAGGTCGCGCAGGGTCAAGGGCCGTCGTCGGTGCCGGGCGATGGCGGCGGCGAGTGCGTGCCGATCGAAGGGGGACGGGACCACGATGCCGTTGTCATCGAGTACCTGCTCGCATCGCCGCCGCAGATCGCGTAGGTGTGCCTGACTCTCGGGTCCGGCGGCCCGTGGTCGGCGCATTGCCTCTCCCATCGACTGGCGAGCCGGGGCGCAGGGCGGCCCCGCTGTGGTGCGATGAGTCAGGCTAGTGGCCTGCCGTGGTGCGGCGTCAAGCCGAAGTCGCAGGTCAAGAGGCATTTCACACTCGGGTGGCCGGCGGCGTCCCATCGCTGTCGACTTCCGGTAGACCCTCAATGCGGCGGGCGTACCGCAGCTGTGCCTTGATGGGTTCGAGCGCCTCCACGGAGAGCCCAGCGGCGAGCCGGGCGAGTTCCCGCACCCCGTCGTCGCGCAGCTCGGTGACGATCTCCAACTGACCGTCGACACGTTCCGCGGTGGCGTCATCGCTGAAGTAGGTCACCGGGACGCCGAACAGCTGGGCAACCCAGGCGAGCTTGTCCAGGCTCGGAGTCTTTCGCTGGCCGGTCCGGATCTGCTGAAGGTAGACCGGGGAGATCGCCGCCGCACCGCCGGCCAGTTCGGCGATCTTCGCCGCCGCTTCCCGGTAGCTGTAGGGGCGGCCGAGCGTCGCGGGGTAGACCGTGCGGAACAGGTGATCCAGGCGCGCGGCGACGCGGTGGGTCCTGTCGTCGGTCGTCATCCCGGCATTGGCCTTCCTGTAAGCGCGTCGGTCAAGCCTGCAATGACAGCAATCGCGGACGCAAGTTGCCACATGACCTATGTCACCCAGTCGGGTCTACCCCTGCGGGCGGTGGGCTGCTTAAGGTCTGACCCTGCTGTACGCGATTGCTAACACCGCTGGTCAGGTCGCGGCGGCGTGTCCCTCCGTTCTGCAAGGAGTTCGTCATGCACACCCTTCCCTCCGCCCTGTCCGTGCTCGCCGACGTGCCCAACCCGGCCCCGGCCGATCCGACGGGAGGCAGCAACGGCATCTCGCTGCTGCTGTCGTACGTCAAGTGGGGCGCACTCATCGGTTGCGCCATCGCCGCCCTCGCCTCGGGCGGCCTGATGGCCGTCGGGAAGCTCTCCAACCGGCCCGGCACCGCCGAGATGGGCAAGAGCGCCTTCATCTGGTCGCTCGGAGGGGTGATCGTCACCGCCATGGCGATCCCCCTGGTCAACACCGTCTTCGGCGCAGCGAACTGAGCCGAGCCGTGAACGAATTCATCAATCCGGAGCCACACCGCGTCCGCTGGCTCGTCATCGCCTGCGGAGCACTCGCGACCCTGGTCGCGGCCACCGGGCTGATCGTCTGGGTGCTGAAACCCCACTCCGGCGACGCCAGAACCGCGACGCCGGGAGCATTGCCGCCCACGGCCACCGGCTCCTCAACGTCAGTTCCGAGCGGGCCGGTTCAGCTGGGCGCCGGAAGCCAGACGGTGCAGGGCATCGCGGTGGGATACCCGCATTCACCAGCGGGTGCGGTGGCGGCCGGCACGGAGTACCTCACGCAGGTGCTGTCGAACCTCGACCCGGCCCGCGCCCGGACGATCGCCACCGTGATCGCCGACCCCTCGTTCGCCGACGCCAGCGACTACCTCGCCGAGGGGGCGGCGAATCTGCGGCGCACCCTCGGAGTGGCCACGATCGGGCCGGTGCCGTTGGGCGCGTCGCTCACCTTCGGACCAGCTGCCTATCAGCTTCGCGACGCCACCCCGGACGCGCTGACCGTGCTGGTCCTCGGCTACCTGTCCAGCACCGCACCCGGCCGGCAGGTGACCTCCACCGTCGGCGTGTACCCGATCCGGCTGCACTGGGCCGCCACCGACTGGAAGGTCCTCCCGCCGGATCCGGCGACCACCACCGACTACACCAGCCTCGCAGCCCAGCCCGGCAGCGTCGAGGCAGCCGCCCGAGGCTGGCAGGAACTCACCTCGTGAACGCCGCTGCCTGCGACCCGCTCAACGGCCAGATCAGCGGCTGCACCCCCGGCGGCATCATCGACGGAGCCGCCGCCAACGCCTGGGAATCAGTCTGCCGGTCGTTCGCCGACGCCGCGACGTCGCTGCTGAAGGCCTTCGCCGATGCGTTCGTCGCGTTCCCCAACCTCGACCTGATGAGCATCGACCAGCCGCTGGCGATCTCACGGTGGCTAGCGATGGGCATCGCCGCCCTGCTGCTGCTCCTGCAGGTTGTCCGGACTGTCGCCACCCGTGACGGATCCCCGCTCGCGCAGGGCCTGGTCGGCGCGGGTAAGGCGGTGCTGGCGTTCCTCGTCACGATGGTCGTCGCCAACGCCGCCCTGATCGCCGCCGACGAAGTCAGCCGCGGCATCATCAACCGATCCCTGGGCGGCAACGAGGGCCTCAAGGCCAAACTCACCGTCCTGTTCCAGATGGGCTCGGTTACCGGCTCCTCGGGGTCGCTGATGCTCATCCTCGCGCTGGTGGGCATCGCGCTCACGTTGGTGCTGTGGTTCGAGCTGCTGCTGCGCAACGCCGCGATCGCGGTATTGCTGGCCACCTCGCCCATCGCTGCGGTCGGCAACATGTCGGAGACGACGCAGAGTTGGTGGTCGAAGCTCTGCGTCGCCACCATCCAGCTGGTCATCCTCAAGCCGATGATCGCGCTGGTCTTCGCGATCGGCTTCGGCGTTCTCGGAGACCCGACCGACCCCACGCGGGCCAAGGACGTGACCACCCTGCTGACCGGCATGTTGGTGCTGCTCATGGCCGTCGTCGCGTGGCCGGTCATCGCCCGCTTCTTCACCTTCGCCACCGTGCAGGCCGCCGCCGGTGGAGGGCTCGCCGGGATGCTGGGCTTCGCCGCTGGTAGGGCGAACGCCAGCGGCCCGCCGAGCGGAGTGAACCCGGCTCAGTTCAGCCAGGCCAGTGAGGCTCGTACCCTCGCCTCGGCTGCCGGCAAGAGCGGCGCCGCTGGCGGCGCGGCCGGTGGTAGCGCCGGCGCGGCGGGCAGCGCGACTGCGGCACTCGGGGCGGTCGCCGCGCCGATCGCGGTCGCCGCCGCCGGCGTCGACCTGGCCCAGCGGGCGGTCAACTCTTTGGCCGGGCGGATGGAACAAACCGCCGGGCACGCTGGCGTACACGGCGCGAACCCGCACGCCCGCCCGGCCGGCTACTCCCGATACGCAGGCAGCTGGACTGGCGCCCTCACCGGCACCGCTGGCCGCTCCGCCGCACCAACCGGCCCCACCGGAAGCTCTACCGCAACGGCTGAAGCGAAACCTCGAACCCCGGCCTCCTCCGGTGACACGACCGGACCCGCTCCGACATCTGGGCAGAGTCGAGCGGCCGAAGCCGTGCCACCGCCGCTCCACACGCCTCCACCGGCCCCCGAGACCAACCCGACGCCAAGACCCTCGGTCAGCGAGGTGAGTTCGGCCGCGCCTCCGACCCAACCAAGGGGGACGGGCGTACCCGATCCAGCGCCGCCAGCCCCGCACGACTCTCCATCCGCCAACCCAACCGAGGAGGCCGACCGGTGAGCACCCCCACCGCCGAGCACCGCACCCGCAGCTACTTCGGATGGCAGCACGAGAAGGTCGCATTCCTGTTCGGGATGACCCTGCAGCGAGTCACGATGCTCGCCGGCGCCGTCCTTGCGGGGATCTGGCCGCTCGCCGCCGCCCGCCCCGCCGCCGGGGCACTACTCTGGCCGCTCGCCGTCGTGTTGGCGACGTTGGCGTTCCTGCGCGTCGGAGGCCGCACCACCGACGAATGGGTACTGGCGTTCACCTCCTACCACTGGGGCCGCTCCCGCACCCGGCACCGCTTCCTTTCTGCGGCGTTCGCTCCCACTTCGGTCGACGTGACGGCCGCGAAACGGATGGACCTGCCCGGAGTTCTGGCGCCGCTGACGATTTTGGAGGCGCATGGTCCGTCGGGGCAGCCGCTCGCGGTGGCGTATCACCGTCTGGACCGCACCTACACCGCGGTCGCGCGAGTCCGGTACTCCGGAATCAGCCTGGTCGACTCCGCCCGCCGGGATCAGCGCGTCGCCGGCTGGGGCGCGCTGCTGGCCGGGCTGTGCACAGAGGGGAACCCGATCGTGCGGGTGCAGGCGCTGCAGCGCATCGTCCCTGAGTCCGGAGCGGCGCTGCGCCGCTGGCACGTCGACCACGTCGCCGCCACCGCCCCGCCCGAGGCCGTCGCGGTCACCAGCGATCTGCTCACCGCCGCCGCCCTGTCCAGCAGCGGCCGGGAGGCGTACCTGGCGTTCACGATGGACCACCGCCGGGCCGCCGGGGCGATCAAGAGCGCAGGTGGGGGCAGCGTCGCCGCGGCGGACATCCTCACCCGGCACCTGCGGGCACTCTCCGCGTCGATCGCCGGCGCGGACCTGCAGGTCGAGTCGTGGCTGGGCCCTCGCGACCTCGCGGAGGTCATCCGCACCGCCTACGACCCGCACGCCGGCCGGCACCTCGCTGAACGCCGCGCCAACGCCACCACCCCGGGTGCCGACGGTCTGCCCGCTGGCGTCGACCCGGCCGTCGCAGGCCCTGCCGCAGCGCTCAGCTCCCCGGGTAGCTACGCCCACGACGGCGCCCACTCCGTCACGTACTGGATCCACGACTGGCCCCGCAACCAGGTCTATTCCACGGTCCTCGCCCCGCTACTCGGCGACGGCGTGCACCGGCGGGCGTACTCGATGCACATCGAACCCCTCGGGCCGCGCGAGGCGTCCCGCAAGGTGATGGGGGAGCGGACCCGCCGCTCCGTCGCCGTGGGGATGCGCCACCGCACCCAGCAGATCGTGCCCGAGCACGAGCGGCAGGCCCTGGCGCGCGCCGAGGCTCAGGACGCCGAACTCGCCGCCGGCCACGGCCTGGTCCGGTTCACCGGCTACGTCACCGTGACCGTCACCGACCCGGCCCAGACCGAGGACGCCTGCGCGGCACTGGAGGCCGACGCCGCCGCAGCCCGCATCGAGCTGCGCCGCATGTGGTACGCCCACGACACCGGCTTCGTGATGGGTGCCCTCCCGCTCGGCTTCGGCCTGCCCCGGAAGCGGTGGTGAGCCCGATGCTGCGGCGTACTCGACGCAACAACCTGCCGGTCGCGGACCTGAGCGACCTCCTCGGCGACCTGCCGACCCCGACCACGCCCGCCGCTGCCCCCTCGAAGCCGGGGCGGACTCGACCGGAGCCGACGCCGCCGCGGCGCGGGTGGCCGCGGCCGTTCGCGGGGCAGGCCGCCCTCGCCCCGCAGATTCCCGTCTTCCGGGCTTCCACCGGGCAGATGCAGGGCCTCTACCCGTGGCTGTACGGGCAGACGATGCCCCCGGCTGGCACCTACATCGGTATCGACACCCAGTCCGGAGGCAGCTTCTCCTGCCATCCCATCGAGTGGCTGCGCCTGCAACTGATCACCAATCCGAACTTCCTCATCACCGGCGTACCCGGCTCCGGGAAGTCCGCCACCATCAAACTGCTTTGCTACCGGCTGATGGCCTACGGCGTGCGCGCCTTCGTCCTCGGTGACATCAAGAACGAGTACGCCACCCTCGCCCGTCACCTCGGCGTCGAGCCCCTCGAGCTCGGGCCAGGCCTCGGCAACCGGCTCAACCCCCTCGACAGCGGACCCCTCGGCCGCAACCTTCCCGGCGACACGGAGAAGCTCCGCGAGCGGCTGGACGAGATCCACCGAAGGCGCATCACTCTGCTCTCCTCGCTGCTGGTGATGCGCCTCGGTCGGGCACTGTCCCCGACCGAGGAGGCGGCCCTGTCCCTGGCCATCAAGAACGCCTCCGGCGAGGCCACCGGCGACAGCGACCTCACCGACCCGACCATCCCCGCCGTCTGGGCGCTGCTGCGCGACCCGCTGCCGGACATGGCAGCCGAACTGCGGGTCCGTGGCGATGACACCGGGGAACTGCGGGAGATGATCCGCCCGACGGCCGACGCCCTCGGCAACATGGTCCAGGGGTCGTTGAGCGGCCTGTTCGACGGGCCGACGACCATCCGCCTGGACTTTGACGCCCCCATCCAGACTGTTGACCTGTCCCGCATCGACGGCCGCGGCGACGAGACCGTCGCCATGACCCTGGCCTGCGTCTCATCCTGGGGGCAGGCCGCCATCGACGAACCCGGCGGGCCCGTCCGCATGGTCATCCGCGACGAACTCTGGCGGGCCATGCGCGTCCCTGCCATGATCCGCAAGGTCGACTCCGACCTGCGGCTGTCCCGTGCCCAGGGAACGATCCAGGTGCTCAGCACCCACCGGCTCGCCGACTTCGAAGCCGTCGGCCCGGCCGGCAGCGAAGAGGTCACCATCGCCAGCAACCTCATCGCCTCCTGCGACGTGCGGGTATGCCTGCGCCAGGACACCGCGCCGCTTGCCATGACCAAGGACCAGATCGGTCTCACCGACACCGAGTGCGCCCACATCGCCTCCTGGTCCGGCGAGCACGTCGGCCGGGCGCTGTGGAAGATCGGCCGGCAGCCCAGCCAGATCGTGCAGACCATCCTCACCCCGCAGGAACGGCAACTGTTCTACACCAACGAACGAATGGCGGTGTAGATGAGCGGCAACACCACGCGGCTCGGCGGGAGTCTCACCAGCGGCTCTGACTGGGTGGTGGGTGCCATCGTCGCGGTGGCCGCTGGCGGCATGCTCGGCATCTGGCTGACCGGCCAGGTCGCCGGGCTGCTGGCACTGCAGTGGCCGGCGACCTCCCCAGCCGACGCGTACGGCATCGCTCTCGCCCTGCCCCGGCACCTCAGCGACCCTCGACTGGCCTGGCCACCACCTGTCCAGGGCCAGCTGCCGGGCCCGATCCGCTTCTACACCGCCGCCGTGCTCGTCACCGGTGCCCTCTCGGCAGCAGGAGCGGTGCTGTGGCAGCGGTGGGGCAACGGACGCCAGGCCCGGGGGATGGCATCGCGGCAGCAGTTGCGGCGCACCCTCTCCGCCGAGGCCGTCCTGCGGTCGGCCCCGCGCCTGCGGCCCAGACTGGATCACAAGCCGGAGCTGACGGACGTCGCGGTGCCGTTGGGCGACGCCGGACCGATGCGCCTGCACGCGGGCCTGGAATCCTCCGTGCTCCTGGTCGCCCCGCCCCGGCAGGGCAA
This sequence comes from Micromonospora sp. NPDC005172, assembly GCF_040608555.1. Taxonomy (NCBI): domain Bacteria; kingdom Bacillati; phylum Actinomycetota; class Actinomycetes; order Micromonosporales; family Micromonosporaceae; genus Micromonospora; species Micromonospora sp. NPDC005172. The sequence goes on along the minus strand of NZ_JBEXIL010000019.1, from coordinate 23,566 downwards.
GACCAGCCAGGTCATCATCCCGTGGCTGCGCGGTTTCCCCGGCGCCGCAGTCGTCACCTCCGTACGTCCCGACGTCCTGGAGAACACCGCCACCCTCCGGGCGGGAACAGCGTGGGTCATGGAGCTGACCGGCGACCTCACCTGGCCGCACCGCATCGCCTGGAGCCCCATCGCCAGCTGCGACCGCTACGACGTTGCGCGCAAGCGCGCCGGCGTGATGATCCAGGTCGGCAAGCAGGAGAGCAGCGACGCCACCAACGCCGGCTTCTTCGGCATGACCGCCACCAACCTGATGGCCGCCTGGCTGCACACCGCCGCCCTCACCGGCCGGACCATGACCGACGTCCTGGCCTGGTCGACCGACGACACCAACGACCAGCCCGTGAAACTCCTGCGCGACGCCTACGGTGCCCGCGACGGGGTCCTGAAGATGCTTGACGGGTTCTACCGCCAACCGCACACCACCCGGGCCAACCTGTGGGCCACCGTGCAGACCGGCACCAGTTGCCTCTTCGGCGAAGCCGCCCATCACGTCTTCGCCGGGACGGTCACCGAATCCTTCGACATCGAGGCGTTCCTGCGCTCCGGCACCGACACGGTGTATTTGCTCGTTGACGAACAACAGGCCGAAGCGCTTGCTCCACTCGTCACCGCCTTCGTTGACGAGATCACCACCACCGCGAAACGCCTCGCGCTGCGGGCCCCCACCGGCCGGCTGGACCCGCCCCTGGGCCTGATCCTTGACGAGGTCACCAACGTCGTCCCGCTGCCGGACCTACCGCAGCTGATGTCCTACGCCGCAGGCAGCGGCATCTTCGTCACCGCCGTCCTGCAGAACCTCGCCGCCGCCGAACAACGCTGGCGGGCCGTGGGCCGCCGAATGCTCTGGGCCAACTCCACCATCAAGATCGCCCTCGGCGGGCTCGCCGGCGACGACCTCGACGACTTCTCCCAACTCGCCGGCACCTACCGCGAAACCCTCCTGGTCCCGCAACGCAACGACCGTGGCGTCACCGTCCAGACCACCGTCACGGACCGCAAGACCATGTCTTCCGAAGCGATTCGCACCCTCAACGAGCAGCGCCGGGAGGCGCTGATCATCCATGCGACCACCCCGGCCGTCCTTACCCGCATGGCTCGGCACTACGAGAGCCGACACGCCAAGGAGTACGCGGACGCGGTTTGCCACGCCCGCACCCTGATGGGCGACACCCCGGAGACCCCGCGATGACCATCGACTCACCGGCCGCTGCGGCATCAGACGCTCCCGTACGGCCGATCCGCGAGTGGCACGCTCTGACCGCCGAAGAGCAGAGCGTCGAGTGGATGGCGCTGGTTAGCTGGGTCACCTGGATCCATGACCTCTACGAACTCTCCCGGGAAGAGCGACTGCCGCTGTGTTGGCCACAGCACCCCGGGCTCGTGGAGGAACTTCGCAGCCTCAAGTTCTGGCGCGACGTCATCTACACCAGCCGCGACAGCGGCGGCGCCCATTCCCCACGCTCCTGGCACGGAGAACTGCGCCAAACCCTCGCCGCCGTAGGCAACTTCTGGGCACCGACCTGCCGGGCAGGTCACACCAGCGCCGCTCTACTGAGCGAGGCGCACCCGGACCTCGCCCAACGCTGGCACGCCCACGGGCCGCCGCTGATGGCCTCCAGCCCCGCCCTCGGCGCGGCCAGCAGCCTGCCCGACATGCTCGCCGACGCGGAGATGGCCGCGGCCCTTGACCAGGGCGAGGCCCGTCCGCATAGCCGCAGCATGCCCTACTACGCCCACTCGGCGGTGCGTGGTGGACCCGCAGCAGCGACGGCGCGACGTGGCTTCGGTGTACCGACCCCGACCACCACGCCCACCTCGACGACACCAGCGCCCGGATGCGCGCCGCCGACACCGTCCGCGACCAGCTCACGAAGCAGTAAGGACCCGCCATGAGTGACCTGATCATGCGCGCGGAGCAGGGCGTTCTCGGTGCCCTCCTCGCCGATCCGAACCAACCCCTCATCACCGACAACCTGGTCAGCGACGACTTCAGCCACCCCGCCCACAGAGCCATCTACAGCGCCATCCTGGACATCCCCGCCACCGGCGACGACCCCGGACGGATCGTTGCCGCTGTCGTCGCGATCGTCGACCGGCCCGACGTCGACACCAACCTGCTCAACGCTCTCGCCGCCGCCGTCCCGGATGACCAGCGTGTTCGGGCCTACAGCCAGATCGTCATCCAAGCGGCCTTCGACCGCGACACCATCGACTTCGCCGAGCCCTACCTCACCGCTGCGGCGCAGGCCACCGATCCGGTCGCCCGGGACGCCCTGGTCCGCCTCGGCCAAGCCCTCACCGCCCAAGCGGAAGTCTTCGCCCCCGCCAGCACGATTGACCCGGACCAGGCCCTGTCCCTGCCCACCGTCATGGCTTTGGCCGCCGCCGATCTGCACCCCGAAGACGCGATCATCGCCGACCTTCTGCAGCACCCCGAACAAGCCCGCGACGTCGCCGCCTGGCTGACCTCCGACGTCTTCACGACTGACGAACGGCGCCTCACCTACGAACTCGCGGTCTCGATCGCCTATGACCAAGACCCCATCGACGCCGTCATCCTCGCCTGGAACGTCGAACGCGCACAGGAGATCCAATCACTCGGGGCCCCGCACCATCGGCTTCCAGAGACCCCGGGCCACTACACCCACCTCGCCCGACTGGAGGTCACTGCCGTCGCAGTCGGGACCGCCGTCACCATCGGTCACGACCTGGTCTCCGAACACGTCACGGTCACGCTCACCCGCAGCGCCAGCGCAGCCGAGGCCGTCGCTACCACGCGCTCCGCGGAAATCGGAGGCCCGGTTGCTGGGGTGGAACCGCCACGCGAATCCAGCCCAACCCTCGACGTTCCTCGTATCGAGCTGTGAAGGGAGTGCCAGCCATGAACACGAACCCCGAACCCGCGACCACCACCAGCGCCGGCGCCCCGCCCCGCGCACCGCGGACCATGAGCCACGACGAGATGCGCCGGCACGAAGAGCAACTGCGGGCCAGCCGCCTCTCCCCACGAGACCGACACCACATGTTCGTACAGCACGACGGTGTCTGGTGGATCGGCGACCCCGACGGCTACATCGAAATCACCAGCGAGGAGCAGAACCTCAGGCTCGACCGGTGGCACGAGCGGCTCAACAACGGCGCGCTCTGGGCCTGAGAGCCTGGTCGAGCGGCTGGTGACTTACGGGTGTACTCCCTCGAGGAGCCGTCCGCCCATGCCCTTCGCCAGGAACCTGGCGCACGGAGCCATCCGCAATCTGCTCGTAGGCAGCCTGCCTCGCCGCGGTGTGTCGCAGCGAAACGTGCCAGGCGGCGTCGGCGGGCTCGTAATGGCCTACGCCTGATTGATGATGAGCCTTCGCCGATGACGTAGCAGAGGTCGGCGTAGAAGTATCCGTTGTGGGATTAGGTATATAGGTGACTCAATAACAACTCAGTCGCGCCAGTAGCTATCGTTCATATCAGGGTGGGGCTTCCAATCGTCGCGCCCTACCGATATTCCGTGATTCCCCATCTTCCAGCTCTCCATGGCCGCTGCGGCAGCATTTACCAGGTTGCATTGCTCCCGAGATAGGTAAAACCTGTATATGGCAAGATCGTCTTGGGCTTCATGAGTCCATTCCAAGTGCGGCGGTCGTTCGGCGGCAAGATTGAGGTAACGGCTGATCGTCTCCTCGACTGTCGCTCGGCTTACCCTGGGCATCAGACGGGGAAAGATGTCAACGGTGCGATCGGAACTGTAGACAACTATCACACATGGCGGCGGTTGACTCCCCAGATAGCGGACCGTATTGTTGTAGCGACTGCCCCGGGATGGATCACCTACGTTATTTGCGTGCCCATCAAGGATGACGCCAATGGCGTGACAACGCCCATGCAGGTCAACAAGAATTGCGCCGTCCATCGCGGTCAGTTGACTCGTCATCTCGAGCGTAATCTCTACAGGTTCGACTGACCAAGCCTGAGGCGAAAGTCGAAGGGCCTCCGAGGCTGCATCGCCGGATATGACAAGCATCGCCCCGTGGTCGTTCAGTTCGGCGGCCATGGCCAGCGCAATTAGTCGGTCGACATCAGCGTCCGGCAAGGTGCGTTCAATGCAATCCCGTAGGACGGCGGTGTCGAGAGTTCGTGCCGGCAACCGTGCTACTCCGTCACGGACGCTTAGCATCGCCACTCTATTATGTTCAAGGTCCCACGCTCCACGGCCCAGTATTGAGGCAACGAACACGCTCTCGGTTTCAGGTTTGTAGCTGTCATTGATGCTTCCAAGGGCGTAAACACTGCCTCCGAAGCTGTCATTCAACTCGCCCGCCAGTAGCCCCACATTGTCGCTACTGGCTTCGAGTAGCTTCCGGACTGCTCGAGTGCTACCAAGAGGAACAGGGGTCCCTAGACGCATTGCTACCTCAACTCCAGGCGTATCCGGTGCAGCAAGCAGCAGGAACCCGAGGCCCGAGCGGCCTTCATAGGGAAGCGCCGACAGTGCGTTTAGCAGCAGGTCTGTACCTTGGCCGAAATAGTAGCCAGTGCAAATAAAGATGCTACGCACAAAACGATCTGTAGCACTCCTGACGAGTTCTGGAGTGTTGGTGCCGAGCGCGTCTAGTCTCTCGCCAGGGTTAGGCCGGTATAGCGCTACTGTCGCACGAGAATGTATTTCGTCCAGCAAAGCGTGTACAAACGACGGGGTTATGCGGAACCTTTCGCGCGTTGTTGTTCGAAGTTGAGGCACTTCTTTCATTATCGAGGTGCGCACGCCAATAGCGGTATGAACTTCGTAGTCGCCGACGCGGTTGGGCATACCAACAAAGAAGGTGAGGCCGCTACTGGCGGCATGCCCTGACAGGGCCTCGACGATTGCTTCCGCACGCATTTGATTCTGGAGTGCCCCGTGGTGTCTTTCGTGCTGGCTCGGATTGGTGTGGAGGGTGTTGTAATCGGGGTGCTGTCGGTAGAGATCGGATGCGCGTCTGGCCACTGCGGCGACATCGCTGGGTGAATACGGACCGTCTTCTGGCTCAATGCAAATAGTAAGTTCGTCGCCGCCTGCAACTCGGAATCCGATAAGCGCCACGTAGGCTTTGCTGTCGAATCCGATTTCCTGGAACGCGAACTCAGTGGCGCGTTTGACGGAGTTTCGGAAATGTGACTGGTGTCCCCACATGAATTGCGGTATGAACCGAGGATCCCTGGGCATGCCTTAGCTCCTTGCTGCCCTTAAAACGGGTCTGATAATTTGATGAATTGGCTGGAGGTTCTATTCACTCGGCCGTCTGGCGTGATGTCCAGTGTTCCCGGATTGCCTATCCGAGGCTCGGTCAGGATATTGAGCTGCGCCGCGATGTGCGGGTTCTTGGTTGTTTCGAGTTCGTAAGCACTGCTGCCGCTTGCATGCGTCAAGAAAGGACTACTTCTACCAAAATATGCAGTTGCTTGACGATCGAATGCCTGACCCAGTTTTACGCGCGGTCGCTGAAGAATCGGTCGGGATCCATGCGGGGGTCAGGGAAAAAGCGGCGGGGCCGCGGTGCGTGGTCTGGCCACTCCGCGACCGCGTCTGAGGCGGCATTGAGCTGCTCACACTGCTTTGCTGAAAGATGAAATCGTAGCCGATCGACAGTGCGTACAGCCCGCGTGGTCGTCTCCGCGTTGCGAGCCGGCTCCCGCATCACTTCCAAGAGATGCTCTACGCTTTGCCTCACGCCTGACGGGTGCACTACCCGGGGATATGGCGGCAGGATGTCTACCATTCCATCGGAGCTGTATACAATGACAACTGTTTGGGTCGATCCAGGGCTCGCCTCCGGATCCCCATCGAGCGCCAGATAGCGCGCTGCATTGTTGTACCGGCTGCCTCGGGAATAGTTCTCCCGGACGCCGGTGTGCCCGTCGAGCAGCACCCCGATGGCATGACAGCGTCCGTGTTCGTCAACGAGGATTCCCCCATCCATCTCAGCAAGGCTCGCGACGATTTCCGGATCCAACGGCTGGGGCTTGACGGGGAAGGCTTGCCCACTGAAACGAGCGGCCTCCTGCGCCGCGTGACCCGAGATGATCAGCATGGCGCCGTGATCCTTGCCGCAAAGGGAAACCGCAAGCTTCGTCAGTTTGGCGGCGTCGCTGTCTGGTAGCAGCCAGGCGATGCGTTTCTTCAGGCCACTCTTGTCTACGTCCATTTCCATCGCCGAGGACGGCAGGCGGCTGAGGCCGTCCTGAACATGCATGAGCACTCGGCGCCCCTGATTGAACTGCCACGTTCCCCGCCGAATGATTCGGAAGGAGAACGGCGGTGGCTGCGCTTGATCCTTCCGGTTAAGCGCGCTGCCGAAGCCGTAGACGGACCCATTGTGCAGGAGAAGGCTGGTTCCCTTGATGGTGGCCTCCAAGAGCTTACGCACAGCTCGCACATCGCTGATAGGTGCCGGGGACCGTAGGCGCAGCCGGATTCTGCCCAGCCCGGAGTCAGGAGGTATAGCGACAATAGCGCCGCTTCCCGTCCGGCCTTCGTACGGCAATGCCGAGATGCTGTCGAGGAAAAGCCCGTGGTCGTGAAGCGGGACGCCGGCGAACACTGCGTCGCCGATGAAGCTAGCGGTGGCAGTCCGAACGAATTCCTGCACTTGATGACGGAGGCCGTGGATATCGATATCCGTCGGGGCCGATGCGAGGACCAGGCCGATGCGATACAACACTTGCTCGACCACGGCGTGCACGAGTGAGTGGGCGACAGTGCCATGCTCAGGCGCAGTACGGAGGTGAGGCACCTTCGCCAAGTCGACTTTCCGGAGTGCCACCGCGGCGAAGCTGTATTGATCGTCCGTTCGCGCCGAGTGTTTCGAAACGAAGAATGACCAGCCCGCGCCCCCTGGATCCGACGACAGCAGGACCTTCGCTGCCATGCCCACACAGACGTCGTCGTCCGGCGCGCGTCGGCCACCAAACATCTTGGCGAACGACTTCGTCCGTTCCGTATCCAACGCGCTGAAGGGCGCAGCCGCAGGGGCATTCTGGTCCGGCGAGCCGGGCGTGGGCACTGAAATCAACTCGACCCGCGAGATTCCCGAGTAGCCGATCAGCCGTAGGCTGGCTTGTACGGCCGCGCGGGCGCTGGTAGCAAACCGCAGCCGCCCGGTGTCGGTGTTACTCCATGCGTCAGCCACTCCCGCGTCCCCTCTCGGCTAAACCTGAACACGTCGCAGCGCGAGGGTGCCCTGCGTGCCGCGCTGAGTGAAGTACCGGCCTGTGAGCTCACCCGATCGGGCATCGATCACTACATCCGTGGTGCCGTCGTGATCCTTCATGGCAGGGTCTGCGACGCCCGGGCGGACCTGGTTCCGATACGTGTACGTCAGCCGGCTGCGGGAGTGTCCGTCGGTGAAAACCCCGGCAGTGGCCGATCTTGATGTGGATGACGTTGGGGCGAGGACGTCGAGGCGGATCGCGATCCGTGTCCAAGTCTGGTCGATGCAGACGCGAACCCGCAGGGTGGTCTGCTCGTGTAAGGAAACGAGTTCTCCGTCGTACATGCCTTGCAGGACAGGGACGCGGACGACTCCGAGGCGGTGTAGTAACGGCCATCGCCACGCGACGGTGTCCATCGCGCGGTAGAGCAGGCCGAAGCAGGCGGCGACCGCTGGTGCGCTGAATAGCCACGGGGGGCCCACGCCGAGCCGGTCTACCACGGCGTTCACCATGACCGCCAGTACGACCGCGGCAACGGCGATCATCGCCAGTGCCGGCGCGCGCTCGTCATCACTGGTGTAGAGGTGCATCGCCTTCGGCCCCTCCCTCAACCGGCGCCACGCGCGCCGATTTAGGCCGAAGTCTTATCACGTTAATGGCACCAGTGGCGCTTTGCCATACCGTCTCCCGCCGAAGCAGGCGCCCCAGGCGACCCAGGCGACCCTGATGGGTGTCTCATCTGGCCGAGAGCGCACGCATTCGCATGTGGCGGGCCAAGCCAGCTCGACTACCTTGTGAACAAGAGCATCCACGGTGACCGTGATGACGGTAGGAGTCAGCGCACACAGCAGGCTGGCAGTGGTTGAGTACCAGAGCCGGGTAGTCGCACTGCTGGTGCCACGGGCTCGTCACCGGCGTGCTGGCGGTTGTTCGGTTCATGCTCATCGCATCAGCGCCTGAACGTCCCGGCGCGCCTGGCTGAGTAGCTGTCGCAGGTACGCGAGCCGGGACGTGGTCGCGCCGGCTGCTGACAGCACAGTGTGCAGACGGATCTCTCGGCAGGTCAGCAGGAGCAGGTTGATGGAGTAGGCCGTCGTGATGTCGGCGGTGTGCACGCGTTCGGCGATCGCGGCGGTGAGGGTCGGGCTGGCCGCAGCGCCGACGATGTGCAGCAGCGCGAGGTCGTAGCCGGGTAGGTAGCTGCCGGTGTACTCGAAGTCGATGAGGGCGCAGTGCTCGCCATCGAGGAGCAGGTTGGCGGGTAGGGGGTCGCCGTGTGCGGTGACCCGGCCCGGGCCGAGCTGGTCGACAAGGGTGTGCAGGGCGTACTGGTCGGCGTCGTCGAGGAGCCCGGCGGCGTGTTCGGCGTCGATCCGGCCGTGGTAGTCGACAGGTTGCGGTAGTGGCGGTGCCGGCGTCCAGGCGGCGAAGGTGTCGAGGGTGTCCAGGACCAACCGTGCGGTGGCCGGACTGACGTCGCGAGTGAGGTGGCGTTGGTCGTCCAGGCGCTGCCCGGGTAGCTGAGTCAGGACGATCAGGTAGGCGTCGGCGTACAGGGCCCGCGGCACGCGCACGGGCGGCGGCTGATCGGTGAACAGCTCGTACATGCGCAGCTCGTGCTGGCGCCGGCCGACCCAGTACGGGTCGTCGGTGGTCAACAGCTTTACGATCACCGGTTGGCCGTCGCGGCGGCCGGTGGCGACGACGGCCTTGTCGGTGCGGTGCACAACCCTGCCGGTGCCCACTCCTGCGGCAGCGGCACGGGCGACCAGCGCCGGGAACACGTCATCCGCCCCGAGACCGGCCTTGTCTGGTGTTGCTCTGGGTGGTGCGGTCATGGGACGGCCGGGAGTAGGTCGTTGTCGCGGCCGGTCAGCGGCAGGCCGGCGGCAGCGGCGATGCGCTCGATCGCCTGCTCCCGAGTGGTGGTCTCGGGGAGGACGAGTTCGTCGGGCCAGCCGAGGACGTCGCGCGGGGTGTACCAGCTGCGCAGGTTTTCCGGCGACACCTCCGCCGCCATGGGACGCGTTTCGTGGCGCCGCAGGGTCTCTGGCAGCGACACGTCGAGGTAGACGAAGAGTGTTCGCCCGCGGTGCGCGTCGCGCAGCTCGGTGAGCATGCTCCGATAGCGGGCGGTGTGCATGATCCCTTCCAGGATCACGTGGTAGCCGTGGTCGAGGCAGAAACGAACGTTCTGCGCGATGAGTGCGGGCGCGAGGCCGCCGGGCTTGTCGCGTTCCCTGAGCAGGATCCGCCGGATGTGGTCTTGGCCGACCATCGCGCAGCCGCGGCCGTGCCGGCGCCGCAACGCCGTAGCGAGGGTGCTCTTCCCGGCGCTGGAGTTGCCGCGGATGCTGATGAGGATCGTCTCGGAGGTGCCGGTGGGCCCCGCGTGGTCCATGACGGTTCTTCCTATCGAGAGGCGGGTAGGTGCTGTTGCGGGATGGGGTTGTCCTCGCTCGGGGTGGCGTCGTAGCCGGCGGCCTGAAGGGCGAACAGTTCGGCGTACCGGCCGCCGGTGGCGATGAGGTCGTCGTGGCCGCCGGCCTCGACGAGTCGGCCGTGGTGCAGGACGAAGATCCGGTCGGCGTGGCGGACGTTCGCCAGCCGGTGCGTGATCAGGATCGTGGTGGCCCGGCCTTTGCGGTCGCGGATGGCCTGGAACAGTGCGTCCTCGGCGCGGGGGTCGAGCGCGGAGGACGGCTCGTCCATGATGAGCAGTTCGGCGTCGCGTAGGAACCCGCGGGCGGCGGTGATGCGCTGCCACTGCCCGCCGGAGAGGTCCTGACCTCGGGCGAAGGTCCGGTCGAGAAGCGTCTCGTACCCGTGGGGTAGTTCGGTGATCATGTCGTGGGCGACCGCGCGGGCGGCGGCGGCCTCGATGAGGTCCTGCTGGGCGTCGGTGTCGACGTTGCCGATGGCGATGTTCGTGGCCGCGGTGAACGGCCACTTGTGGTATTCCTGCGTCACCACCGCGATCCGGGCTCGTAGCCCGTCGATGTCGCACTCCGACATGGGGCGGCCGTTCCATTTGATGGCACCGTCGGTGGGGGTGCGGAGGGTGGCGATCATCGCGGCGAGGGTGGTCTTGCCCGAGCCGTTCTCCCCGACGAACGCGACGGTCTGCCCGGCGGTGATGGTCATGGTGACGTTGTCGACGGCGGGTGTGTCGCGGTCGGGGTAGCGCATGCTCACCCCGCTGACGGTCAGTTCCCGCAGCCGTTCGGGGCCCGTCGTGGCCACCGGTCCGCTGCTGCCCGGGAGGTAGGCGGCGGCGCGGGTCATGAACCCGGTGTAGTCGTTGAAGTGCTGACCCTCGGTGTAGACGCGGTCAACCTGGAAGGTGACGATGGCAAGCGAGCGCTGCGCGGACTGCACGGCGATCACGCACGTCGCCGCGGCGGCGATGGGAATCTGCCCGTCGATCAGCAGCAGGCCGAGCAGGACGTACACCGCGGCGGTGGCTACTCCACCGATCAACGCTCCGACCGAGGTGGTGGTGGTGACGCGCCGCGCCAGGACGAGCTGGATGTCGGTCTCGACCTGCATGACCCGGTCGTACTGGTCGAGCAGGAACCGGCGCAGCCCGTACGACCGCAACTCCGGCGCGGATGCCCGCTCGGCCATCAACCGCTGCAACAGCCACAACCGGCGCCGCCGCACCGACCCGGCCGTGTACGTCTGATACCGCAGGTGCCCCGCCCGCAGCGCGGCCCACCCGTTCGGCACCGTCGCCACCAACAACGCCACCAGCAACAGCGGGTGGATCACCACGACGGCAACGGCCACCGCGAGCACACCGGCCAGCCCGGCGAGGAGGTTCATCGAGGACTGCACCAGGCCGATCGCCGACTCGGTGCCTCGGGAGGCGCGTTCCATGTCGTCGGCGAACGCGTCGGCATCGAACGCTTCCAGCCGCACCTGCGTGGACACCTCGAACAGGCCCCGCTCCACCTCCCGGCTCACCTGCGGCGTCAACGCGTTCTGCGCGTACCCCGTGGCGATGCCCATCCCCGCACGCAGCGCGACCGCCACCGCGAGCACGGCCAGCGCGGGCAACGCCGCCCGGACCTTGTCCGCGGTCGGCCCGCCGGCGAACAACTCCACCAACACCCGCTGTGTGGCCAACAGGCCGAAGGCCGCCATCACCCCGGCGCCGACCGTCGCTACCGCGACCACGCCCGTGCGGAGTCGGTCTGCGCGCCAGCTGACGCCCAGAGCGGTCCAGACGAGCCGGGGGAGTTCCGCGAAGACGGTGAACACGCCCGCTTCCGCCCGGGCCCGCACTCCCGTCTCCCACCATGTGGCCCGTAGCTCCGGCAAGACCGACTCCGGTCGTGCGGTGCCCGGCTGGCCCGCTGTACTGGGGCTCTGTGCGGTGGTCGTCTGAGTCATGGACAAACCTCCTCAAAGTCATGTAAATGGATGGCAGTGGGACGTGTGTGGGTCGGGCCGGTCGCCCGAAGGAGACCTCCCGCAGATCGGATTTTCAGCAGAGGGCTATGAGTCGAATCGTGGGTGCGGCTGGCCCGTGTAGGGCCGGGGCTCAGGTGACCGGCAGCCCGTTCTCCAGGTACCTGGTGAACCCGTGGCCGCGTGCTTCCCGGGCCGCGGCGACGCGTCGGGCCAGCAGCGCCGGCAGGCGTTCATGGGCCGCCGGCTGGTCGCACCAGGACCAGCTGCGCAACTCGGTCGGCGGCAAGACGATCTGGTCCGTCTGCTCGGACGTGAGCGTGCCCGCGTCGAAGACGAACATGACCCCCTCGGTGCGGCCAGGCTGCGGTGGCACCCAGTCCATGACCAGCAGCCGGCCGGGCGTCAGGGTGAGCCCGAGTTCCTCACGGCACTCCCGGACCGCCGCCTGGTAGGGCGACTCGTCGGCCTCGACGCACCCACCGGGGATCTCCCACGAGGCCTTGTATGCCGACTCGACCAGCAGCACCCGACCGCGGGGATCGGTCAGGAGCAGCCCTGCGGCCATCCGCTTGCGAGGTAGATCGGCGGTGAAGTCAAGGCGTTCGGCGGGCATGAGTCGACCGTAGGACGCCTGCCGTTCGACACGCCCGCCGCGCCGTGCCACGACATTGTCGGCAGATTCCGCTGCCGACTCCGACAAGACGGCGACAACGTCGGCCGCGCGTGACCTCTACCGGCGGCCGACGCAGCCGCTAGGCTGCCCGGCTGTCGACCAAACCCCGTCCGGCCCCCGACAGCCCTCAGTAACCGACCCAGGAATTGTCGGAGGCGGCGGATACGGTCTGCCCGCACCGTGACCGCATCTCGGCACCGCCAGGGGGTGGCAAACCATGGCCGACGACGAGATCACGACGGCACGGCGCGCCCTCGGCCGCCACCTCGCACAGTTGCGCAAGGGAGCCAACCTCACCCAGCAGGGCCTCGCCCGGCTCGTGCAGTACGGCCGCAGCTCCGTTGCCAACACCGAGACCGGCCGCCAACACCCCGAGCGCGAGTTCTGGGCACGCTGCGACACCGCCCTGCAGACCGACGGCACCCTGACCCAGGAATACGACCGCCTCACCAAGCGAGTCCAGCGGCACCAACCACAGCCACCGTCGGTCCCGTCAGCGAAGAACGCGCACCGGCCGGAGTCCATCGCCGGCACCGATTCCAGCGACAGCGGAAAGGACGAATCGGCTTTCTGGGAAGACGAGAACAGCATCAACGCCCGCCGAGCCGCGCTCAAGTTCCGCAACGACGAAGACGCCCGACTCGGCTACCTCGAAGACGAGATCCGACAGGCGATCGCCGACAACGAACGCCTTCCGCCAGCAGTCCGCCTGGTGCGCCTGCGGCCGTTGCGTACCTGTGTGGATGAACTCATGGCCGGGCAGCAGCATCCACCGCAACGCGCACGGCTCTACACCCTCGCCGTCCACCTGTCCGGGTTGCTTGGCGCCCTCGCCCTGGACCTGGGCGCGACCCGGGTCGCGCACGCCTACGCCGCCGAAGCCTTCGACCTTGCCGAAGCCGCTCAGCAACCTGAGGTACGGGCGACACTGATCGCCCTACGCCGAAAACACCACACCCTGGCGGTGGACGACGGGGCCACTGCTTACCTGCGCGACGATGCGTCCGGGGTCGGCGGTGCCGGGTAGGCGCTGAGTCGCAGGCCGGTCCGGGGTTCTCGCTGTACAAAGGTCGGCATCGATCGTCATTGGCCGTTCGCGGCGGAACTCGATTCACGGACCTAGCGCCTCCAGGCTTCGGCGGGTCGGCAGTTGGTCTTGGGCTTGCCGTAGATGATCTTCCCGGCGGGTGTGGTGTAGCAGTGTTCGAGTTGGTCTTCGGGTTGGAACAGCGGGCGTCTGTCGATCTCGGCGCCGTGCTCGTCGTAGCTGACAAGCTGGGGGCGCCGGTCAATCTTGAGGTGTGCGCCTGCTGTCATCAGGCCGAATGCCCCGCCGGCAAGTCGCGCGGTGGTGGTGTTGCCATCGCCGTGTTCGAGCACCAACCGGTGCACACGTTGGCTGACTCTGCCGCTGACAGTGACGTCGCCGCCGCCGAAGTTGGTCGATGTCAACGAGAGCCTCTGCAAGGGGCCGGGTAGCCAAGTGCCGTGCGGCCACGGATCGGCTGCGATCCCGCCGGAAACTTCCCGGTTCCATCCGGCTGCTTGCACGTCACACGTCGCGTAGCCGATGTCGTTCATGAACAGCACCAGGCTGTGGCTGCCACGCTCCGACGCCACGGCTAGATCGGCGAGAGTGAGCGCAACCTCGGGCCGGGCCTGAACACCCTCCCGCTGCTTCTCCTCGGCGTGCCAGCGCAGACATTGATCGGCCGCGTCGCGCTGCATCGGCGACAGCTCACCCGACCCCAGCGCCAGCACCTGCGCGTCCCGGCCGTCGAGTGCGTCCCACTTGACCGCCGCCACGCCTGACACTACGACCAGCAGCATGGACCCGATCAGGGCGACCCGCGGGCGCTGCTTGCGGGCAGGGCGGCGGTTGGCCGAGCGAACCAGTTTCGCCCGAATCTTCTGCTCGACCCTCGGTGGCAGGTCCCGCTCCGCCGGCAGGTCAACGATCTCGATCACCGCGTCCCCTCCTGAATTCTCTCGGGCATGAGGCGGGCAACGCGGCTCCGAGCACGACTGACTCGGGACCGCACTGCGACCTCGCTGATTCCCAGCGCCTCCGCCGCATCGGCGTACGAGACGCCCGACCACAGGCACAGCGCCACCGCTTCCCGCTCGGCAGGTGGCAGCCGGCGCACGACCGCGAGAACCTCGCTGATCCGCCGCTCGTCGTCGAGCCGCGCGGCCACCTCTTCGGCGAGATCACCATCCGCGGCGCGTTCGGGTGGCAGCCGCCGCAGGAGCGCCAGCCAACGACGTGCCGCTCGCCATTCCGAACGCGCCGCATTTGTCGCCACAACCAGCAACCACGGCAGCGCAGAGCCCTCGACGAGGCGGGCGTCCTTGCGGCGGCGCCAAGCGACCAGGAACGTCGCCTGGGTGACGTCCTCCGCCGCCGACCACGACCCCGTCAGCCGGAACGCGTGGTTGTACACCGCCCGGGAGTACCGATCAAACAGCCGTCCGAAAGCCGCTTCATCCCCCGCAATGATCGAGCACCACAGCTGCTCATCCGACGGCCGTACCTGATGCGTCACACCCCACTATGGCCGCCAAGCCCAATCCTGTTGCAGGCTGCGCCCGAAACCTTCCAACGATCACCCGAGGCGCGACGTGCTGGCCGGTACGCCACAGACCAGCCAACCCATGCATTACTGCCGTCGCCCATCCACGAATGCCGGCATCCAGCAGCGGCACCGACGGATGTCTCTGGCACTGACATCGGTAATGCCTGGAGAGCCGGCGGCAGTGCGGGATTGTGGAAAGGTGGGCGGTATGGGCTTCTTCGACCGTCAGGTAGCGGCATCGGATGTCGAGCCAGAACCGATCAGACAGCCCCGTCCCGACTGGATGAAACCCGAGGCGGTGATCCCCGGTGTCGTGGCGGAAAGCCACGTGCTGGTCCACACCGATCGCGCGGCGGTCGCGATCAGCGGTCTGCTCGCCTACCCCGCGGGCTTCGAGTTCAGCGTGACCGCGGTGCTACGCACGCCGGACCGACGGGCTGATCTATTGCACCACCACCGGATCGGGTACTGGGCCGGGCAGCCCGTGCCAGCGGATTTCCTCCGGGTGGGTGTGCAGTTCGCCGACGGGAGCACCGTCACCAACATGGATCGACGCTCGCCCACGCCGCTGGATGTCGAGCCACCTGGCCGGTTGTTGTTTCCGGGCAACGCTGAGTCGGACGCCCGGCGGCACGAGGCGCACTACTGGGTTTGGCCACTACCGCCGTCCGGGCCCGTCACCTTCGTCTGCGAGTGGCCGGCGTACGACATGCCCGAGTCGCGGCTGGAGGTCGACGGCCAGGTGATCCTCAACGCCGCCGCGCGGGCGGTCCGGCTCTGGCCCGACACCGACGAGACGACCGACTAACCACGCTCGGACCCGACGGCACGCTTTGGTACCCGGGAGTGGCTGAGGTCTGGGGGAGGGTCACGCCTCTGCTGTCACCTCCGGCCGGTGTCCGCAGGTCGGGCAGGCTTCGTCGAGGACTCGTCGACGTACGGTCCGGTGTCGTGCGGCCTGACCGGCGAGCGCCGCGGCGAGCAGCGCTGCACCGGCGAGGAGGATCGATCCGGTTGTGGTGGCGAAGGCCGCCGGGGTGGGTCCGCCGCCGCTGGTACCCCAGATCGCCTGGCTGAGCTGGTCGGCACCGAACAGGCCGGCTGGGGTGGCGAGCAGCACGGTCGCCCAGAGGCCGGTGTCGTCGGCGCGTAGGGCGCGGCCGAGGCCGACGAGCAGGACCAGTGTGAACATCAGCCCACCAGCCATCGCCAGCAGCTCTGGGGTCGAGCTGTACGAGGTGAACATGTTGCCGCCGTTCTCGGCTGCGCTGAATGCGACGGATGCGGCTGTCATGCAGCCGGCCGTGAGCAGCGGCAGGCTACGTGCGACCCAGCCGGGATGGGAGGGCAGCGCGAGGGTTGCCAGGCCGAGCGCGGCGGCGGGGAGTAGCACGAACAGCGGCGGCCGGGGTTGTCCGATGAGGGCGGCCGCGGGCGGCACGGCGACAGTCAGCAGGAGAGCGCCGGCCGCGGCGGTGCGGGTCCAGGATCCGGGCAGCGCGGCGGCGGTGAGGCCGACGAGCAGCCAGCCCAGCCAGATGACGGCGCCGAGGGTTTGGACCGGGCCGACCGGGTCCAGTCGGGCGAAGCGGGGGTCTTCGAACTCGACCTGTAGGAGTAGGAAGGTCGCGACGGCGATGAGGGTGTTGAGCGCGGCGGTCGCGGCCAGTGGGAAGGCGGCGGCCAGTCCGAGGGCGCCGTACCCGCGCAGTCGCTCTCGGAGCCCGGCGCCGAGCAGGTCGAGGGCGTCGTGTGGGGAGGGCCAGCGCCGCCCCGGTTCGACTGTGTCGAGGTACGTCCCGACGATCTCGTCGCCCCGGTCGGCCTGGTAGTCACCAGGGTAGGCCCGCAGCAGCCGCCGGTAGCGGGACTCCAGCGGCGACCGGGCCTGTTCCGGCGCAGGGTTGGGCTGGTTCATGCCGGGCCTCCGGTCGGTCGAAGGATGGGTCGGGCCGCCGCTCCGGGAAGGTCGAGGGGGCCAGGTGAGGTGCCGCCGACGGCGGGGGTGCCGCCGACGGCGGGGGTGCCGGCGGGCCGGGCCCGCAGTCGCTCGCTGGCGGCCTCGACGTTGCGGCGTAGCCGTTCGGTCTCGGCGGTGAGCACGGAACGGCCCGCTTCGGTGAGCCGGTAGTAGCGGCGCAGCCGTCCCTCGACGACCTCCTCGTGGTCCCGCTTCACCAGTCCCTCGTCGGTGAGGCGGTCGAGTGCGCCGTAGAGGGTGCCGGGCCGCAACGCCAGCCGTCCGCCGGAGAGGGCAGCGACGTCGGTGATGATGCCGTAGCCGTGCATGGGCTCCCGCGCGAGCGCGGTGAGGATCAGGAAGGTGGGTTCCCGGAGCGGCGTGGGTGTGGCCATGACCTCAATATATCGGTGATGAAGCTATATCGGTGACAAGGTCGTGAGAAGCGCCGCATCGGGTGATGACACCGCCTAGGTGTGCCCGGGCACGGTCATCTTGCGGCTCGCTGAGCAGACCGTGATCTTCTCGCAGATGCTGAGCAGCTCAGGGTGGTTGCGCAGCTTGGTGTACCCCTAGGGAGGATGAATGCTTCCAACTGGGCCCTGAGCTGCTCCAGCGACATCCCCGGGTACTCCGCGACTCGTTGGATCGGGATCGCGAAGGCCTGGTTCAGGTCCTGTACGTACTCGAGCACCGATGCGCCTTTGCCGGGGCGAGCCCGTTCGGCGATCTCGGCAATTCGCTCCGGAGTGTCGATGATGGCGGGCCCGAGGTCGATGACCGCGCCGAGCCGGGCGACAGGCCAGGTGAGGTAGACGTACCAACGCGCCGACTGGCCGGTCAGAAACCGGCGTCGGAACTCGTGCGTCTTCCCGCCAGTCCAGAGGAGGTCGTAGTACAGGGGATTGAGCGACATGAGGATGGGCTCGCGGCTGTCGTCAGCCTTGTCGCCGTTCCCGAACAGGCTCGGTTGGCCGCTACGAGAGATCACGTTGCTGACCGTGCCCAGACCTCCGAGGCCAACTGCGTCACCGGCAGCTGACCATCCAGCACCACCGTGTCGGCCGGCAACAGGCTGACGGCCGCAGCGCAGCGGGCTACCTGCTCCAGCCGCCAAGCACGCACCTGCGCATCCCGAACCGGGTCATCCGGCCAGACCGACTGCGCCGCGATGCGCGTCCGTAGGACGCCGGTGGGCACGTCGATGAAGAAATGGTCGACAAGCACGTTGTGGGCGCGCAGCCGGCCGAAAATCTCGTCAAGATACGACGGCACCACGACGGTCATCGGTACGACAAGCCTGCGTCCGTACTCCTCAAGCACTGCGATAGCTGTGTCCGCGACGGTGCGACGCCACACCCGCAGGTCTTGAAAATCGCCGCTCACCGGCGGCGGAACGATCTCGCGGAGCATGAAGCCTGGCAGCTCCGCATCGAACATCAGCAGTCGGGGATCCTCCGTCGTCAACTGCTGCGACAGAGTCGTCTTCCCAGCGCCGAACGCACCGTTGATCCAGATCACGCGCACGTGTCGCTCCTCAGGCATCAAACGGCTGCACTACTACTTGACCTAACGAGGGGGTGGCTCGCCCAGTTGGGGGCGGCCGGTTCACCGCCAGCGAGGAGATCGTAAGAAGACCATGAGTCTCTGCCAGCACCGCTATCTTCTCGGCGTGGGCATCCCGGGGCTGGTGCCCGTTGGCCAGTAAGCGAACTCGGACTTGGCCCGCGGCGAGCCCGTTGGTCCCATGCCCGGATCTGTTCCGTCGCAGCCGCAGCGGCGTTCTTGCCGTGCGGCCCGAACGTGTGGGCACCGAGTTCGGCCTCCGATTCGGTGTCGGTCGGACGCCATGCCCGGTAGGCGATCGAGTCGCCGCGCGCAACCTCGAATGAGAACCACCGACGCTCGGCAGCCAGTTCGGTACCGTCATCGGCCTCACTCGCCCGTCGTGCGACGATGGTTCTGTGAACCACCGCAGCGCCGGCTTGGTGATCTGGGACGTTGACGGGACGCTCATCCCCGCGGACTTGCGCTGGCTGACGCGCGCAATCGCTCGCACGTACGGTCTTGCGGAGTCCGCGGTTATCTTTCCTGACAAGAAGGTGCATGGGTATACGGACGAGTCGATCGCGGTCGGCACGGCGATCGCTTCGGGCGTCGACCCGTCAGCTGCGGAGACGGGCATACCCGCCTTCCGTCAGGCCATTGCCGCGGTCATGCAAAAGGGCCGGCAGGAGTTCGCTGAGGTCCAGCCGCCGTATCCAGGTGCTGCGGCGAGCATCGCGGAGTTGCACGACCGTGGCTTCATCCAGACCGTGCTGACCGGCAATCTGCGTTCGGCTGCCGAGGTGAAGCTGCACGTGGCGGGCTTGGATGAGTTTCTTGATCTCCGCATCGGCGGGTTCGGTTCAGACGAGCGCGATCGCTTTCAGCTCCCGGCAGTCGTCGCCCGACGCTACTCCGCGATCTACGGTGATCAGCTCGATCCTGCGCGCGTCATCGTCATCGGGGATGCGCCCAACGATATCGCCTGCGCGCGCCATGCCGACTTTCATGTCGCCGTCGTCGCTCACCGAATTGGACGGCAAGAGTTGACTGCCTACGAACCTGACCTGGTGCTCGACAGTCTTGAACCAATGATGGTGGTGGCCGCCGTCACTTCGCTGTTGAGCTCGGGCGGGTCGTCGACTGCTTAGCCACTCATCTGCTCTTCAGGTTCGAGCATAACCAGCGTCAGTTGTCGCCGATCCGCAACAGCGGCACGTCGTAGAGGCTCGCCTCGGGGATACGGCGCATGACGGGCGCAGCGACCTCGATGATCAGCATCTCGGTGAGGAACTGGACCGTGGCGGCGAGTAGGTGACTGGTGTGGCCGGTCGCGCTGTGCTCCTTGAGCCCGACGCTGACGTGGATGTGCGGCGCGATCCGGTCGTGGGCGTCGTCGTAGGCGATGGTGCCGCCGCCGAGCGCTTCGACGTTGGTCAGGTGCACCCGGTCCCAGACCGGGGCTTGGGGGTCGTCCAGACGCTGGCAGGTGCCGACGATCTCGACCGCGCTGAACCCGGCGATGAAGACGGGGATGTAGCCGTGCCGGATGCCGTTGGTGCGGCAGGCGTCGGCGAGGGCGGTGAAGAAGTCCTCGCCATGATCGAAGGTGACGCCGATCATCCGTCCGGGCGTGAGGTCATGGCTGCGCATACTGAGGCACTTCCGGTCGGGGTGGTCGGGGGAGTGGCTGTGGTGGATCCAGCCGGGGACGCATGCCCGTCAGAGGTGAAAAATCCTGTCGTAGTCTTCGTCGTACCAGCCGTCGGTGTTGTGCTTCTGGGTGGTCCCCGCAGTGCGGGTCAGCATGAGCACGTCGCCGTTGAGGGTCAGGGCCGCGTCCTCGGCTCTGCCGGCGAGGATCCTGGCCACGGTCGCCAGCATGTGGGGCTTGCCCTTGTCGAACAGGGTGTCCTTGCGCATGTAGAAGCTGACGTCGACGTAGGCCTCCGGCTCCCACTGCCACAGAGCGCCACCGTCGTCCTCGGCACTGTAGTAGCCGTGCCTTCCGCCCGTGATGTCCACGACGTACCCGTGCTCGTCGTTCAGGTCGGCACTGAGCATCCTGCCGCCGGACGCCGTGGACGTCTCGACCGCTCCGGGAGCAGCCAGTTCCGCCACCTGCTCCAGTGGAATGTCGCCCGCCAGCGTCAACCGGTACTCGACAGCCATTTGCACCCCTTCATCGGTCTCGCCGGATGATCTGAATAATCGCACCGTCGCGCGTTACCGCCGCCAGTTCCTTCAGCCCTGCTACGGGCCAGTCGTGGAACTGCTTGTGCAGGGCGGCGAGGTCTCCTCGCCAGTCGTGGAGGTTCAACATCACGCGTTGGGTCTGCTCCGTGTCGACCTTTCTGGACACGGCGCTCCAGACGGCGCGGGCCGGCACGGGAGCAGTGGGCGCGTAGCAGTCAAAGACATGCCCCTCGATGAGGAAGTCGGGTGCCTTCTCCGGCCTCCCAGAATCCCCGGTCTCGCGTCGCGCGTCCGCGACCTCCTGCCTCGTGGGGTTCTGGTGAACCCGGTACCCCTTGCCGGCGACCCTGTCGGCACACTCGTTCTCCAACTCCAGGGCACGCCGCTCCCGTGGCTTCTCGTTCGCGGAGATCCGGGTTCGACGTCCGGTAGGCGACCCGTCGGCGACGCCGGTGGGACGCCTGGTCCACGGGATTGACACGTCAGTGGTAGCAGGGGCGGGGCTGGCCGGTGGATGACCGCCAGCCCCTGTCAGTTTCCCGACGAGCCCAGCTGCCGGGCCTGTGCGATCGCCGCTTCGATGGCCTGCCGGGCCCCGCCGGTGCGCTGAACGACCAGCACCAAGACCTGCTTGATGCTATCTAGGGCCTGCAGCAGCGGCCCGGGCTGCCCACCCTGCAGGACCACGGTGACGAGTTGCTGCGCCTCACCGACTCCGGTGATAGCCCCGGCCGCCGCGTCACGAGCGGCGTCCACGGCGCTCAGCACGGGCGCCAGCCCGGCGATCGTCTCCTGCGGGGTGGCCTCGTTCGGCACCGCCGCGGTCGCCTTCGTCGCCTCACCGATCGACCCGGCAAGACTTCCCAGGCCGCCCTGGATGCCCGTGATCGCGTTACGCACCCGCGCCACACCCGCCGCCACGGCGACGAAGCCAGCTCCCGCAGCCCGCAACGCCACCTCTTGCGTCTGACTGTCGGCGGCGGCCGCCAACCCCTGCGCGCGTTCGACCCCGGTCATCAACGCGCGGAGTTCACCGGCAATCTTCTCGATCTGCGACACGTGGCCGGCACCCCAATCGATGAGAGCGAAAGTGCTGGACAGCTGAACCTACCGGGCTCCTTGTGAGGCCACCAGACATCGGCGAGGCGGTCGGCACCGCAGACAGCCACCGCGATGCGAGTAGTCGCACGAGCGGCTTCCGGTCCAGATTCCAGCTCGTGGGGTGGGGTCTGTGGCTGTCGTGTCCGGCTGTCGACGTGTCAGCATCGACGGAACGGCGGTGCGGGTGTTCGCGTCGGGAGGATCGGTGGGTAATCGCAAGCGCAGTGGCCGCCGGCAGCGGCGGGAGCCGGTCCGTCGGATGATCCCGCCCACCCGCGTGCCCGGCAGCCGGCGCCCTCACCGCCCGGACGAGACGGCGCTGATGCCGGTCTACGAATACAGCCCCATGTTTGGGCGGCTTGTCGACGCGCCGGTGGAGATGGTGCCTCAGCTCGCACTTCTAGCTGCAACGCCGTTCAGTTAGGCGGTTGGTGTGTCGCTAATGAGATCCTATAGATGCACCAGGTGCGCGGGCCGCAAGTCCATTGACGTTGAATCTTTTGCCTAACTCGCCGATGGTAGAGGGCGGGCAGTGGTCGACCTCAATCTCCTCCGCCATGCACGCCATTCTCGTCAGTGGACGATGATGAGGTTGGCCATGTCTACCACCGGCCGGTAGCCGAGAGCGGCGTAGATTTTGTTCGAGGTCGGGTTTGCCTGGTCGGTGAACAGGCACACCCGTGCACCGTCGGCCTGGATCCGCCGGGAAACCTCGGCAACCGCGTTGCTGGCCCATCCACGCCCGCGCTGGGCTGGCGGCGTGTACACCGGGCCGATGCGCGCGACCCCGAACGATGGGGGGTTGGCGCCGGTGAGGTGCACCCGCTCTCCAGTCTCGTCGACCCAGAACCACAGCTGCCCGGCCCGTAGTCGGCGCAGCAATTCCGCACGGTCGGGCACCTCATGCGCGCTGGCACCGCGTCGGCGGCCCGCCTGTTCGTCGGCGTCGCCCACGAACGCGCTGAACCACTTCATGACCAGCTCTACGTCCTCCTCGACCGCTAGCTCCAGGCTGCCAGGCATTGCCGCCGGACAAGCCAGCTCGCCGAGCTCGTGCAGCCGCGTGTGCTGGTTGACCTGGACTCTGCCCCCGCCGAGGCGGGTCAACTCGGCGGCGCACAGCGCAACGGCAGGAACGGCGCCATTGACTGCAAGTACCTCCTCCCCGCGCTCGTGCAGAGCGTGGGCCAGGGCCACGGCCGCCTTGTCGGGCATCGGCAGCAGGAACGGCGGATAGGGTGCGAACGGCGCCGCTCGCATACCGGCACCTACGACCGTGCCGGATGCATCCCTAACCGCCAGCCACCAATTGCGGTCGGGCTGGGCGATCCCATCGGCCTGCTGCGCCACCAGCCGGTGCGCGACGGTGGTCACGACCGTGCTGACTACCGGGTCGGCGGCCAGATGGTCGCCAGTTACCGCGAGGAACTCGCCCGGAGTCTTGCAGAACTGCAGGCGCGGCGCGGCCACCGAGGTTGCGCTCATCTGCGCAAGCTAACCACCGCCAAGAGCCATGGGCACGGGGTTTTCTGCGTGTTCGAGGTGACACGGCGGCCGGCGTACTTCACCGTTGAGGCTCCCCCGGTTCGCCCGAGGGTTACGGCTATGCACGGGCCTCTCGCGAGCAAGGCGTGCGCTCGCTGATGGAACTACAGTGCTCGATCCACAGGAGCCCCAGTTTCGTCGAAGCGCGAACGCGTCCGGTACTCGCCGAGGTGTGCCGCCGCCTAAACGTGTCTGACGCCGGCGCCAGCCTGTTGTGGCATCACACCAACGCCGTGTGCCCTGTCTGTCAGGGTGAGTTGAGGCCAGCGGCTCATAGCAAGTCCGCCGGACAGGGCGAGTTCAGGATCGAGAAGCGTTGAATACTGCTGTTGA
>NZ_JBEXIL010000018.1:0-130275 GCF_040608555.1 Micromonospora sp. NPDC005172 | reverse complement strand
ATTTCGTGTTTCTGTTTTTCATTTGTGTGCTATTCCTTTGTGTTATTTATTTAAGTTATTGCTCCGACACGCCGAGGTCGGAGGCAATAACTTCATGATCGGCCGGCGTGGGGACGGCGATCGACCGGCGTGGGGACGGCGATCGACCGGCGTGGGGACGGCGATCGACCGGCGTGGGGACGGCGATCGACCGGCGTGAGGACGGCGATCGGCCGGCGTGGGGACGGCGCGTGGGAGCCTGTGCGAGTGTCGACGACAGGAGGCGGGTCTGATGCGGGTGGTCATCTTCGGTGCGACCGGCATGGTCGGTCAGGGCGTGCTGCGCGAGTGTCTGCTCGCCGAGGACGTGCGGGAGGTGCTCACCGTCGGCCGCCGGCCGACCGGTCAACAGGACCCGAAACTGCGGGAGCTGACCGTCCCCGACGTGGGTGACCTGGAGGCGGTACGGGCGGAGCTGACCGGCGTGGACGCCTGCTTCTACTGCCTGGGCGTCTCGTCGTTGGGTCTGGACGAGGCGGCGTACACCCGGATCAGCTACGACTTCCCGATGGCTGCCGCGCGACTGTTCGCAGAGGTGAGCCCGCAGGTGACGTTCGTCTACGTCTCCGGCGTCGGCACCGACTCGACCGGGCAGGGCCGGGTGATGTGGGCGCGGGTCAAGGGTCGCACCGAGAACGCGGTCATGGACCTGCTGCCCAACGGGTACGCGGCGCGGCCGGGGTTCATCCAGCCGACGTACGGGGCGGTGTCGCGGACGCGGGCGTACCGGATCGGGTACGCGGTGACCCGTCCGCTGTTCCCGGTGTTGCGGCGGCTGCTGCCGAACCAGGTGACGACGACGGACGGGATCGGCCGGGCGATGCTGCGGGTGGCCCGGGAGGGTTCGCCGACCCGGGTGTTGGGCAACCGCGAGCTGCGCTGATCAGACGACCGCGTCGAGCGCCTGGGCGAGGTCGGCGCGCAGGTCCTCGGGGTCTTCGAGGCCGACGGAGAGGCGCAGCAGCGCCCCGTCCGGCTTCGCGTCGCCTTCGACGGGTCGGTGGGTCAGCGAGGCGGGGTGCTGGATGAGGGTGTCCACGCCGCCGAGGGACACCGCGTGGGTGATGAGTCGGCAGGAGGCGGCGACGGTGGCGGCGGCGGGCGCGCCGCCGCGTACCTCGAAGGCGAGCAGGCTGCCGGGTCCGGACATCTGCCGGCCGACGAGCGCCGCCGGGTCGTACACCGAGGGGTGGTGCACCCGGTGTACGGCGGGGTGGTCGGCGAGCCAGCCGGCGAGTTTCTCGGCGGTGGCCTGTTGGGCGCGGACCCGCAGCGGCAGGGTCTGCAGGCCGCGGTGCAGGAGGTAGCCGCCGAGGGGGTGCAGGATCGCGCCGGTGACGGCGCGGACCTGGCGGAGTCGGGCGGCCCAGGCATCGTCGCAGGCGACGACGCCGGCGAGGACGTCGCCGTGGCCGCCGATGCTCTTGGTGGCGCTGTGCAGGACGAGGGCGGCGCCGTGGCGGGCGGGTTGTTGCAGGACGGGCGTGGCGACGGTGTTGTCGACGAGCAGGGGTACGTCGCCGGCGGCGGTGGCGAGGGCGGCGATGTCGACGAGGTCGAGGGTGGGGTTGGCGGGCGTCTCGATGACGACGAGGGCGGTGTCGGGGCGGACGGCGGTGGCGACCTCGTCGGGGTGGGCCCAGGTGACTGTGGTGCCGAGCAGGCCGGTGGCGAGGACGTGGTCGGTGCCGCCGTAGAGGGGTCGGACGGCGACGATGTGGCGGTGTCCGTCGCGGGTGGCGGCGAGCAGGGTGGCGGTGAGGGCTGCCATGCCGCTGGCGAAGGCGACGGCCTGGTCGGTGCCTTCGAGGGCGGCGAGGGCGGTTTCGAAGCGGGCGACGGTGGGGTTCCAGAGCCGCTGGTAGACGGCGCTGGCACCGGCGGGGAGGGTGCCGCCGGTGGCGAGGTGTTC
This sequence comes from Micromonospora sp. NPDC005172, assembly GCF_040608555.1. Lineage (NCBI taxonomy): Bacteria > Bacillati > Actinomycetota > Actinomycetes > Micromonosporales > Micromonosporaceae > Micromonospora > Micromonospora sp. NPDC005172. The sequence goes on along the minus strand of NZ_JBEXIL010000018.1, from coordinate 128,324 downwards.
GTACGCGTTGCCACCGTCGTCGACCGAGGGCAGCGGGTTGGTGGTGGAGAGGTCGATCGGTGGTACGTGCACGCCGAGGGTGCGCAGGTCGTCGCGGCCGGCGTGTACGGCTCGGGTGTCCACCGTCGTCATGGCGGTAGCGTCGAACATCCGCAGCCGGGGAGGCAATGCTTTGGTAGATGATTCTGTCGGGGCACCTTCTTTCTGTCGTTGATTCGGTGGAGAATGCGGGGATGCCCCCTGAGTCGAATGTTGTACGGCCGGCGCTGGACGAGGTGGACCGCGCGATCCTCGCCGAGTTGGCGGCGGACGGCCGGTTGCCGAACAACGCGCTCGCCGAGCGGGTGGGGGTGGCGCCGTCGACGTGTCTGACGCGTACGCGGGCGTTGCGCGAGCGCGGGGCGATCCGGGGGTTCCACGCGGAGGTCGATCCGGCGGCGCTCGGTCTGCCGTTGCAGGCGCTGGTGTCGGTGCGGTTGACCGCGCACGAGCGGGCGGCGGTGGACGCGTTCCGGGCGCGGTCGGTGCGGCTGCCCGGGGTGGTGTCGGTGTTCCACGTGGCCGGTGCGGAGGACTACGTGCTGCACGTGCGGGCGGCGTCGGGTGACGCGCTGCGGGATTTCGTGCTGGACCACCTGGCGGTCGATCCGGTGGTGCAGCACACCCAGACCAGCCTGATCTTCGAGCAGGCGCGGGGTGTGGGCTGAGCGGCGGCCGGAATGAACGGGCAGGCCGCCGAGTTGGCACAACGTGTGATCACCGTACCGTTGTCTGTTCTTGATCTTGCTCCGGTCGCGAAGGGCGCCACCGCCGGTGACGCCCTTCGTGCCACCACCGAGTTGGCCCGGCGCACCGAGGAACTGGGCTACCGCCGGTTCTGGGTGGCCGAGCACCACAACATGCCGGCGATCGCCAGCTCCGCGCCGGCGGTCCTGCTGGCGCACCTGGCGGCCAACACGTCGACGATCCGGCTGGGTTCGGGCGGGGTGATGCTGCCGAACCACGCGCCGCTGGTGGTGGCCGAGCAGTTCGGCACCCTGGAGGCGCTGCACCCGGGCCGGATCGACCTGGGCATCGGCCGGGCCCCGGGCACCGACCAGGTGACCGCGCTGGCGTTGCGGCGCACCATGGAGGGCCTGTCCGCGGAGGGTTTCCCGCGTGAGCTGGCCGACCTGATGAACTATTTCAGCGGCGAGAAGCCGGGGCAGATCGTCGCCACCCCGGGTCGGGGCGAGCAGCCGGCCGTCTGGCTGCTCGGTTCCAGCGGCTTCAGCGCCCAACTGGCCGGCCTGCTGGGTCTGCCGTTCTCGTTCGCGCACCACTTCAGCTCGGCGAACACGCTGCCGGCGTTGGCGCTGTACCGGCAGAACTTCCGGCCGTCGCAGTGGCTGGACAAGCCGTACGCGATGGTGGCCGTCAACGCGGTCTGCGCCGACACGGACGAGCGGGCCGAGTGGCTGGCCGGGCCGAGCGCGCTGTCGTTCCTGAAGCTGCGTTCCGGTCGGCCGGAGCCGCTGTCGACGCCGGACGAGGCGGCCGCGTACCCGTACACCGAGATCGAGCGGGAGTTCGTGCTGCAACGGCGCGACGGTCAGGCGATGGGATCGCCGGAGACGGTGCTGCGGCAGCTCACCGAGTTGCAGGAGCGCACCGGCGCGGACGAGCTGATGCTCACCACGCTGGTGTACGACGTGGCCGACCGGGTGCGGTCGTACGAGTTGATCGCCGAGAAGGTGGCCGGGGGCCTGCGTCGGGACGCGTGAAACACGATCTTCACGTCAGCGTCACTCCCGCGACCCGGACGGTGCCTAATGTTGGTGCCGGTGGTGGTACGGCATTCCCGGTCGGGACGGGTCGGGAATGCCGCGGTGTGGAGCACCGGGCTGCAGCTGTGCGGATTCCGCGGCTGCGGCCCGGTGCCTGCCACCTTAGGCGAACTCGATCAGGACCGCCAGGGTCAGATCAGCGTAGGTAGATGTTCGGGGTGGGCGGACCGGCCATCTGATCGCCGATGAAGAACCCCGGATGTGGCGGCTGGTTGTACGCGGTGTTCTGCCACGCGATGGCCACCCGGTACTGCGGGTCGTGCATCAGCGTGTAGATCCGGGTGCTGGTCGGGGTGGGTGTGCTGTAGATGCGCAACGCCCGACTGTCGGTGGTCCGCCAGATCACCTCCTCGCGCCAGTCGCCCAGGATGTCGCCCGAGAGCGCGGGCGTGGACTTGGTGCCGTTGTTGGACGCCACCCCGTTGCCGTCGAGCAGCCGGGTCTCGCCTCCGGTGCCGTACTTGTCGATCTTCGTGGCGTCCAGCAGTTCCCGGACCGGATCACCGTCCCACCAGGCGAGGAAGTTCGTCGACGACGGCTTGCGGCCGATGTTCTGCCCACGGGTGTTGGCCAGTCCGGAGACCGCCGCCGACCAGGACTCCGCGCCGGGGCTGCCGGCCCAGATGTCCGCGGAGACGCCCCGGCCGTTGTCGCCGGAGGCCGGCGTGGACCACAGGATCTGACCGGTACGGGCGTCCGCGAACCACGAGCTGGGCTTGCTGGCGTCCTCGTCGACCTTGAACACCTCCAGGCCGGCGCGGCCCGGGTCGAGATCCCCGACGTGCATCGCGTCGCCGTGCCCGTTGCCCGTCGAGTAGAGCAGCCGACCGTTGTCGTCGATGGTGGCGGCGCCGTAGACGATCTCCTGGCGGCCGTCACCGTCAACGTCGGCCACGGAGAGCTGGTGGTTGCCCTGCCCGGCGGCAGCGCCGTTGCCGGACGAGTTCGAGTCGAACGTCCAGCGCTTGGTCAGGGATCCGTTGCGGAAGTCCCAGGCGGCCACCACCGCGCGGGTGTAGTAGCCCCGCGCCATGATCAGGGACGGGCGCTGGCCGTCCAGGTACGCGGTGCCGGCGAGGAAACGGTCGACCCGGTTGCCGTACGAGTCACCCCAGGACGACACGGTGCCGCGCGGCGGGTCGTAGGTGACGGTGGATGCGATCGCGCCGGTCTGGCCGTTGAACATGGTCAGGTACTCCGGGCCGGACAGCACGTAGCCGCTGGAGTTGCGGTAGTCCGCCGACGACGAGCCGATGAGCTGACCGGTGCCGGAGCGGGTGCCGTCGGCGGTCTTCATGGCCACCTCGGCGCGGCCGTCGCCGTCGTAGTCGTACACCTGGAACTGGGTGTAGTGCGCGCCGGCCCGGATGTTGCGGCCGAGGTCGATGCGCCACAACCGGGTGCCGGTGAGCGTGTACGCGTCGACGTAGACGTTGCCGGTGTAGCCGGACTGCGAGTTGTCCTTGGCGTTCGACGGGTCCCACTTGAGCACGATCTCGTAGGTGCCGTCGCCGTTGAGGTCGCCGACCGAGGCGTCGTTGGCGCTGTAGGTGTAGCTCTCCCCGCTGGGGGTGGTGCCGCCCGCCGGCACCTGCAGGGGCACGTCCAGGTAGCCGTTGGCGAACTGCAGGGCGGGCGCGGACGCCGCCTGCTCGGCGCCGCCCACCACGGCCCGCACGGTGTACGCCGACCCGGCCGCCGCACCGCTGTCGAGGTAGGTGGTGGCGCCGGTGATCGGGTTGGCGTTGACCCTGGTCGAGCCGCGGTACAGGTTGAACGACACGCCGGAGGTCTCGGTGCCGAGCAGTCGCCAGGAGACCAGGTTGCCGCTGCCGGAACGAACGCTGATCAGCCCACGGTCGAGGTTCTCCATCTGTTTCGCCCCGGCCGGAGGGTCGGTGGGCGGCGGCGTCGTCGGCGGAGGCGTGGTCGGCGGAGGCGTGGTGGGCGGTGGGGTGGTCGGCGGTGGGGTGGTCGGGGCCGGCGTGGTCGGGCCGCCCGTGGGAGGCGCTCCGGTGCAGGTGACCCCGTTGAGCGCGAAGCTGGCCGGCGCGGGGTTGCTGCTCGTCCACGAGGCGTTGAACCCGAACGAGGCGGTGCCGTTGGTGGCGAGAGCGCCGTTGTAGTCGACGTTGCGCGCGCTCACCTGGGCGCCGGACTGGCTGACGATGGCGTTCCACGCCTGGGAGACCTGCTGGCCGGCGGTGTACGACCAGGTCAGGGTCCAGCCGTTGACCTCCTCGCCGAGGTTGGTGATGGTGACGTTGGCGCCGAAACCGCCCTGCCACTGGTTGGTGACCTGGTAGTCGACACGACAGCCGACAGCGGCGGCCGAGGCGACGACCGTACCGACGGTGCCGGCGACGACGGCTGCCGCTGTCGAGGCGGCGAGCAGACTCAGCCGTTGTCTTGACGGGTGCATGAACTGCCTCCGGGGATCCGGTGATGACCGCTCTGGTCCACCTGCCCTGCCCGGGGTGGCACGGTGGACGGTCCGCCGCGGCGGCGGCGAACGGCGATCTGGTCGGGGATGAACGCCCTGGAACTCGGATTCGGCTCAGCCGCATCGTAGGGCAAGCGCTTTCCACTCCGCAATATCGACGATCGTCACGCCGTGCGGCTCTTGACCCTCCCCCACGCCGCCTGATCGACTCGCCGGGTGAGCGCACCACACATGGACCCGGACGAGTTCCGCCGCGCCGGCCACGCCGTCGTCGACTGGATCGCCGACTACTGGACGACGCTGCACCAGCGACCGGTCACCTCCGCCGACCCGCCGGGCACGGTGGCCGGGACCCTGCCGAGCGCGCCACCGAGCACCGGCGGCGAGCCGGTCGAGGCGGTGCTCGCCGACCTGGACGCCATCGTCCTACCGGGGCTGACGCACTGGCAGCACCCCGGGTTCTTTGGCTACTTCCCCGCGAACACCTCGGGTCCGAGCCTGCTCGGCGACATGGTCAGCTCCGGCCTCGGGGTGCAGGGCATGATGTGGGCCACGAGCCCAGCGTGCACCGAACTCGAGACGGTCATGATGGACTGGCTGGCCGACCTGCTCGCCCTGCCGGCGCGCTTCTCCTCGACCGGCGCCGGCGGCGGTGTCATCCAGGACTCGGCCTCCTCGGCGACCCTGGTGGCCACCCTCACCGCGCTGCACCGCGCCAGCGCGGGCCGCTGGCGCGCCGCCGGCATCGACAGGCGCTACCGGGCGTACACGTCGGTGCACGGGCACTCCTCCATCGAGAAGGCCGCGCGGATCGCCGGACTGGGCGCGGACGGGGTCCGGACGCTCGACGTGGACCCGGACACCCAGGCGCTGCGCCCGGACGCGCTGCGCGCCGCGATCGAGGCGGATCTGGCCGCCGGCGACGTACCCGCCATCGTGGTCGCGACAATCGGCACCACCTCCACCACCGCCGTCGATCCGGTAGCGGAGATCGGGGCGATCTGCGCCGAGTACGGCATCTGGCTGCACGTCGACGCCGCGTACGCGGGCGCCGCCGCCGTCTGCCCCGAGCTGCGCTGGTCGCACGCCGGTCTGGAGTACGCGGACTCGTACTGTTTCGACCCGCACAAGTGGCTGCTCACCGGCTTCGACTGCGACGCGTTCTGGGTCGCCGACCGCCGTGAGCTGATCGAGGCACTGACGGTGCTCCCGGAGTACATGCGCAACGCCGCCTCCGAATCGGGAGCGGTGCTCGACTACCGGGACTGGCAGGTGCCGCTGGGCCGCCGTTTCCGGGCGCTGAAACTGTGGTTCGTGCTGCGCTGGTACGGCGTCGAGGGCCTGCGGGCGCACATCCGCTCCGGCGTGGCCCTGGCCGCCCGGTTCGCCGACCACCTCCGCGCCGACGACCGGTTCGAGCTTGCCGCGGCGCACCCCTTCTCGCTGGTCTGCTTCCGGCTCCGCGCCGACGACGACACGAACGCCGAACTGCTGGCCCAGGTCAACGGCACCGGCCGCGTCCACCTGACCCACACCCGCGTCGCCGGCCGCTACACGCTGCGGCTGGCCGTCGGTTCACCGCAGAGCACCGAGGCGCACGTCGACGAGGCGTGGGCGCTCCTCGCCGAGGCGGCGGAGAAACTGCTGACGCGCTGACGGCCCGGGCGTTACCGCCGTCAAACTCCCGCCGTGACGGCGGCAGAGGAGCCGGGTCCCGGCTGCCCGTCGGCAGGGCTGATGACCGGCGGCAGCGCCGCACCTCGCCCTGGCGGGGGCGAGGACTCTAATGAGTGTGATGCCTGTGAGTCATCTTGATGACTCACAGGCATCACACTCACGGGGGAAGCACCCCGCCGCGAACACCGACGGGTGGCGGGGAGACTCGCCCCGGACAGCCGTCGCACGAGCAGCGCAGGTTGCTGGTCGGCGGTCAACGCGAAGGTGAGCTGTTCAGCAGAGGCCGCCGCGCGGGTCAGCGCACTCCCGGCGTTCCCGCCACGCTGAGATCGGCCGGTGCGCTGCCGTCGGCAGCGCCGGGGATGACAGAGGCCGACTCAGAAGACGCCGGCAATCCAGCGGCGGGTGCCGTGGCCGTCACGGTGGCAGCGGCGGTGGCGGTGGCAGCGGTGGCGCGGGCTTGGCGGGTACGACGCAGGGCCCGCACGGCGAAGACCAGCGCGGTCAGCCAACCGGCGGCCAGCAGGGCGTACAGGATGGGGCGGAGCGGGCCGTCCAGCTCGGCGGACCGGATCAGGGTGCGGGCGTTGGTCAGCACGATCACGCCACCGACCGCCGCGCCGAGCAGTTGGGCGGGCACGATGCGCACCAGCCAGGCGGCCAGCGGGGCGGCGATGAGCCCGCCGATCAGCAGGGCGACGACGGTGGGAAGCAGGAACCCCTCCGTGCCCAGCCCGATCAGGAAACCGATGCTGGCGGCACCCGCCACGACGAACTCGGCGGTGTCGACCGAGCCGATCACCTTGCGGGGCTCCATCCGGCCGGAGACCAACAACGCCGGAGTGGCGACCGGGCCCCACCCGCCGCCGCCGGTGGCGTCGACGAAGCCGGCGACCAGGCCCAGGGGCCCGAGGAAGCGTCCGCGCAGCCGTCCGCCGACCCGACCGGTCCGCAGCGGTCGGGCGAAGCGCACCAGCAGGTACGTGCCCAGGGTGAAGAGGATGGCGGCCATCCAGGGCGCGGCTGACTCGGTGGAGATCGAGCTGAGCAGCGTGGCCCCGGCGAACGCGCCGACCGCGCCGGGCAGGGCGATGCGGGTCACGACCCGCCAGTCGACGTTGCCGAACCGCCAGTGCGCGACGCCGGCCGCGAGCGTGGTGCCGATCTCGGCCAGGTGCACCGACGCCGAGGCGGACGCGGGAGCGACCCCGACGACCAGCAGCAACGTGGACGAGGTCAACCCGTACGCCATACCGAGCGAACCATCGATCAACTGGGCGACGAGCCCGACCAGAGCGAGGACCAACAGCTTGCGCATGAGCGCCCCCTGACTTTTCGGTATCTCCTATCGACTTGGTCGACAATGCGGCACGGGGCAGCCCGGGTCAAGCCCCCGACCGGGGGATGGGACGTCGGCTCGGCCGCGCTCACGAGGGGCGGGCGTGGTGCCCGCTGCCCACTCAGATCCAGGCGCGCGGGTCGGCGGCCAGCTCGGTGACGCGGGCGGGCAGCGTGCCCGCTGCCACATCGGCGACGCTGACCAGTTCGAGGATCTCGCGCTCGCTGGCGCGCAGCGCGATCCAGACCTCCTGGAGGGCACGGGCCGGGCCGTGGTAGCCGAGCTGTTCGGGGCGTTGCCCCCGGACGTGCGCGAGCGGCCCGTCGATCACCCGGATCACCTCGGCGAGGGAGATCTCCTCGGCCGGACGGGCCAACCAGTAACCGCCCTCCGGACCACGCTGGGCGTGCACGATGCCACCCCGGCGCAGTTGCAACAGGATGCTCTCCAGGAACTTGGGCGGGATCTCCTGCGCGCGGGCGATCTGGTCGGCGGTGACCGGCCGGCCCCGCCCGGGGCCGCTGGCCGTCGCGGCGAGCTCGGCGGCCGCGCGGAGGGCGTAGTCGACCCGGGCGGAGAGACGCATGCCGGCAAGGTTAGCCCGCAGGTCATCCGCCGGGACCGGCGGCCCTCGGCCGATCGGTCACGCACCGACGAATAGCCAATAGCGCCGGAGCGAATGATCCACTACCCGGTGGGGCTCGAAACGCCGATTCCGAGCGTCCTTATGCTGGGCGGGCACCATGCCTGCCCGACCGGTTTCTGGGGCTCGGGCCAGACATCGATAAAACCCGGGGGGAAGGCAACACGATGGCCGATGTCGCCACACGCACCTGGGATGGCATGACCATCCCGATCGCCGGCACCTACCGCCTCGATCAGGCGCACAAGCGGATCGGTTTCCTGTCCCGGCACATGATGGTGAGCCCCGTACGCGGCGAGTTCGCCGAGGCGACCGCGGAGATCACGGTGGCGGAGGATCCGCTGCGCTCCGGGGTGACGGCCACCATCGCGTCGGCGAGCATCTCCACCGGAAGCGCCGACCGGGACACCCACCTGAAGAGCGCGGACTTCCTCGATGTGGAGCGTTACACCACTCTCGAATATCGAAGCACGGGCATCAAATGGCAGAGCAACGAAGACCCGATTTTCTACTGGGCACGCCTGCGTAACCACCGGCTTGGCGGACGAGGCAGAAGTCACAATCCCCCGCCGCAGTCCGAGTCCAATCGATTTGTGCTCACCGGAGAGTTGACGGTGAAGGGAATCACCCGCGCGGTGGACCTTCAGGTGAATTTTGGCGGCGCCCGTCAGGATCCGTACGGACAGAACATCTTCGGATTCAGCGCGACCGCCGAGATCAACCGGGAGGACTACGGCCTGCTCTGGAACGTCGCGTTGGAGAGCGGCGGCGTCCTGGTCGGCAAGACCGTACAGATCGAGATCGCCGGCGAGGCCATCCACCAGGCGTGACCGGTCGGGTCAGGCGCCGACGCGGCGCAGCAGACCCTCCTGTACGGCGCTGGCGATCTGCCGGCCGTCCGTGGTGAACATCCGGCCGGTCGCCAGCCCGCGCGCGCCGGACGCGGACGGGCTCCAGCAGTCGTAGAGGAACCACTCGTCGGCGCGGAACGGCCGGTGGAACCACAGCGCGTGGTCCAGGCTCGCGCCGACCACGCCACCCGGCCCCCACACCTCGCCGTGCACGGAGAGCACCGAGTCCAGCAGGGTGAGGTCGGAGGCGTAGGTGAGGGCGCACGCGTGCAGCAGTGGGTCGTCGGGCAACTTGCCGTCGATGCGCATCCAGACCCGCTGGTGCGGGTCGGCCGGCCGGTCACCGGGACGGACCCAACCGGGCTCCCCCACGTAGCGCACGTCGATCGGGCGGGGGATCTGCCCCCACATACCCAGGCGCTCCGGGTAACGGGAGAGCCGGTCGGACATGGTCGGCACGTCCTGCGGCGGGGGTACGTCCAGCGGGGCGGGAGCCTGGTGGTCCAACCCCTCCTCGGCCCGCTGGAACGACGCCGACATGAAGAAGATCGGCTTGTCGTGCTGGAGGGCTACCGCGCGGCGCACCGAGAACGACCGGCCGTCGCGGATGTTCTCCACCTGGTACTCGATGGGCTCGACGGGGTCGCCGGGGCGGACGAAGTAGCCGTGCAGCGAGTGCACGAACCGCTCCGGGTCCACCGTGCGGCCGGCGGCGACCAGGGCCTGACCGGCAACCTGGCCGCCGTACACCCGTTGTGGGCCGACCGGGGGGCTCATCCCCCGGAAGGCCATCTCCCCGGTCGGGTCGAGGTCCAGCACCTCCAGCAGCTGGTCGACAGCTGCCTGGCCGACCGCGACCCGACCGTCGCTCACTGCAGCGCCCGCGCCGACGCGGCGTCGACCAGCGAACCGAGCTGGTGTACGCGCAGCGTGTTGGTCGAGCCGGGGGTGCCGGGCGGGCTGCCCGCCACGATCACCACGTAGTCGCCGGGGTTGGCCCGGTCGAGGCCGAGCAGCGCCTGGTCGACCTGGCGGAACATGTCGTCGGTGTGCTGCACGAACGGCATGAGGAAGGTCTCGACGCCCCAGGTGAGGGCGAGCTGGTCGCGCACCTCGGGGACCGGGGTGAAGGCCAGCAGCGGCAGGTCGCAGTGCAGGCGGGACAGCCGCCGCACGGTGTCGCCGGTCTGCGAGAACGCGACGAGCGCCTTGGCGTTGATGGCCCGGGCGATGGACGAGGCGGCGACGGTGAGCGCGCCACCGTGCGTACGCGGGTCGTGCTGCAACCGCGGCACGCCGATCGAACCCGCCTCGGTGGTCGTCACGATCTTGGCCATGGTGCTGACGGTGAGCACCGGGTACTTACCGACGCTCGTCTCGCCGGACAGCATGACCGCGTCCGCGCCGTCGAGCACCGCGTTGGCGACGTCGGACGCCTCCGCCCGGGTGGGGCGAGAGTTCTCGATCATGGAGTCGAGCATCTGGGTGGCCACGATGACCGGCTTGGCGTTCTCCCGGCACAGCTGCACGGCGCGCTTCTGCACCAGCGGGACCTCGTCCAGCGGCATCTCGACACCGAGGTCACCGCGGGCGACCATCACGCCGTCGAAGGCCAGCACGATGGCCTCGAGGTGCTCCACGGCCTCCGGCTTCTCGACCTTGGCCAGCACCGGCCGGAACACGCCCTCCTCGGCCATGATGCTGTGCACGAGCTTGATGTCCTCGGCCGAACGGACGAAGGACAGCGCCACGAGGTCGACGCCGAGCCCCAGGGAGAAGCGCAGGTCCTCGGCGTCCTTGTCCGACATCGCGGGCACGCTGACCGCCACGTTGGGCAGCGAGACGCCCTTGTTGTTGGAGACCGGGCCGCCCTCGGTGACCAGGCAACGGATGTCGTTGCCGGTGACGTCGGTGACCTCCACGGCGACACGGCCGTCGTCGATCAGCAGCCGGTCACCGGGCTTCACCTCGTGCGGCAGCCTGGTGTAGGTGCAGGAGACCCGCTCCTTGGTGCCGAGGATGTCGTCGCCGGTGATCACGACCGAGTCACCGGTGCGCCACTCGTGCGGCCCGTCGGCGAACTTGCCGAGCCGGATCTTGGGGCCCTGAAGGTCCGCGAGGACCGCCACCGGCTTGCCGGCGGCCTCGGACGCCTCCCGGACCAGCCGGTAGACGGCCTCGTGGTCCTCGTGGCTGCCGTGGCTGAAGTTGAGCCTCGCCACGTTCATGCCGGCCTCGACGAGGCCCCGGATGCGCTCCGGCGACGAGGTGGCGGGACCAAGAGTGCAGACGATCTTCGCGCGGCGTGTCACGCCCATCAGGCTAGTCTCTCCTTCGGGTCGGACTCGGGGCCGACCCCTTGCAGGCAGTGGAACAGGTGTCCAACGACGCGTGGCACGCGTCGGGCCGGCGGGCGCAAGCGCACCGGAACGTTGTGGCGACGGGCAACGGCGACCGCGCGCCGGGAATCGTACGCCTCCGCGCTGGGGCGGTGTCGGGGCGCTCCCGGCGGCGGCCTCCGGCGGCCCTCGAAGGCAGCCCGGCCGGGCCCGGGCACGCCCGGTTCGCGCGACCGTAGCACCGACGCGTGCCGCGCCACCGTCACCAGTACGACACCCTCGACGGGCCGACGGTCAGCCGCTGGTCTTGACCAGCGGGAACTCCAGCGAACCAGCCGGGCAGAGGAAGGTCAACACGTCCACCCGGTAGAGGCCGGCCTGCACCGCCGGGTCGGCCTCCAGCACGCTGCGTACGTCCTCGACGCTGCCGGTGCGGGCCAGCCCGAATCCGATCGGCGGCTCCGGCGTACGGGCCGGGCCGTCCACCGAGCCGGCGACCAGGATGATGCCCCGGCGCTGCAACGCCTGCATGTGCTCGGCGTGCTCGGCCTGCAACCGCTGCACGGTCTCCGGGGGCAGGGCCCGTCCGGCCGCGCCGGGATAGATCACGATGCACTCGTACGTGTCGAGCGCGAAGTCGACCTGCGGCACCTGCCCCATGGTCCTCCCTCCGCCGTCACGCCGGCACGCACCGGGCCGGCCGCCCGGGCCGGCGTCACCGGCACGCGCCCAGCGTCGCACGCCGACGAGGGCGGCACCGGTCGCTCCGCGCAACTGCCCCGGCCCGTCCCCGGGGTGCGCGGAGATGCGGACACGGCACGTCGACCTGTGCCGGTGTGGTCACCGGCTACGGTGGACGGTCCAGGTGTCGGTGGCGGGAGGTCGGGATGCGCGACGACGAGCCGGTGTCGAGCCCGCTGCCGTACGCCGAGGTGACGGACGAGGCCTACGCGACGCGGGCCGCGGCGGATTTCCGTCCCGAGGCGTTCGAGTTCGCGGTGGTGCTCAGCGGGCGCTGCCCCCGGTGCGGCCACACGAGCACCACCACCCTCGTGGACGAGGTGTACCGCAAGGACGCCGCGATCTCCGACAGCGGTTACCGGACGCTGCTGTGCGAGTGCGAGGCCGAGCACCCGGGGTGTCCCGCCGGGCTGCGGGGCTGCGGGGCGTACTGGACGCTGCGGCTGGAGGTCGAGGCGTGATCCGTCTTCGTCCCGGCCCGCCCGCGACGGTGGCCGACCTGCGCCGTGCGCAGCAGTTGGCCGGCCTGCTGCGCGGCGAGTTGGAGCGCGTACGAGCGGCGGCGGTGGCCTGGCGCAACGGCCTCGGTGGCCTGTTGGTGGCGCTGGTCGGGTTCAGCCTGATCCGGGGCCGTTCCGACGTGAGCACGCTCGCGCCGGGTTGGGGCGCGCTGGTCGGGGTGCTGCTGCTCGCCGCGCTGGTCGCGGGTGTGGCGGGAGCGCTCGCGCTGCTGCGCGCCGCGCACGGCCGGCTGACGGTCACCCCGGTGGCGGCTCTCCCGCCGGCCCCTCTCGGTGATCATCTGGAGGCCGTGGCGGCGGTCCGGTCCCTGCGCACGGGTGTGGGCCTGGTACTGCTGTGCACCACGCTGCTGGTCGCGGCGGTCGGTGTGACCTGGTACGCCCCCGCCTCTCCGGCCGCCCGCTCCCCCGCCGTCAGCCTGCCGGTCGACGCGACCTGAGCGGCCCGGCTGCGCTCCGAGCCGCCGCGCAGGGCGCGGCGACCGATCCGCTCGCCACCGTCCGGGAGGTCAGGGGCCGAGGTGGGCGTAGCCGGCCCAGGTGTCCGGATGGTCGGGCAGGGCGGCGCGGAGGCGACGGACCGCCGCGTGCAGGGCCACGGCGGCGCGATCCGGGTCGATCCCTCCGGGCACCGCCAATCCGTCGTACAGGTCGGTGCAGAGCCGCACCGTCAACGTGTCCGAGATGGACCACAGTGCGCCGATGACGTGCCGGAAGCCGGCCAGTTGGAACGCCGTGCCGAGCGTGAGCGCCTCGTCGGGCAGGGCTGCTCCGCCGCGTACCGTCTCGCAGGCGGAGAGGACTGCCAACGCCGCCGGGCGGCCAGCCGGGCGCCACAGGTCCCGCACACTCAGCGCGCCGCCCGCCAGCCCGAGGCGTCCCCGGGCCGGGGCGCGCAGGTCCTGCGTACCGTGACAGGACAGGTGCGCGACGGGCTGCTCGGGCAGGGCGGCGAGCACCGCCGCCGGGCTGGCCACCGGGCCGAGCAGGGAACGCACCCGGGGGACGTGCCGCCGGACGATCTCCTCCTCCCGCGCGACGCCGGGCAGATCGGCCAGGCCGGGCGTCTGCGGCATGCCGACGAACAGCGCCGCGTCGACCGGCCCGGGCAGGTCCGTGCCGCCCCGCCGTGCGTGCGTCAGCGCCCGCAGCGAGGCCGTGTACGACGGGACGACCCGGTCGAGCACCCCCTCGCCACGATCGAGCGGACCGGCCGCGTGCAGCGGCAGCAGGGTGAGCACGCCGGTGGGACACCACCACAGCCGAGGACCGCCACCGACCGCCCCGGGCGACGAGCCGGCCGCGGGCGTGGCGTCGGCGGGCAGGGCCGCCTCGAGTACGGGTGCGGCGACGACGCGCCACAGCCAGTCCAGGGTCTGGGCGACCCCGGCGCGGGCCACCGCGTGCCGACGGCGCACCTGCGGCTGCGGTACGTCCGCCGGCGGCGGCTCGGTGAGCTCCGCGATCGCGGTCAGGAAGCTCACCGTCCGGACGACCAACTCGGCCAGGGTCAGCTCCGGCAGCGGCACCACGGTGACCTGACCGTCGGCGACGACAAGCGCGTCGCAGCGCCGCGAGGCGACGTTCACCAGCACCACCGGGCCGGCGGCAGCGGCTCGGGCCAGCTCGACGAAGGGCGGCGGACGGAGGAAGTCGGCGAAGCCGGGGCGGTCGCGGATCTCGCTCAGCAGGTGACGGCGGCGGGTGGCGAGGTCGTACCGCTGCTCCGGCGTCGCTCCGACCCCGGTGCCCGACACGCCCTCGCCAGTCAACCCGGCCGTCGACACCACCTGAGCAGCCGACACCGGACCCGGCGGCGCTGGCATTCCCGCCCGCGGCGCCGGGAAGTCGTCGAGGGCGGCCTGGAGGTCGGCGAGGCGGGCGGCCAGGCGGGGGGCCTGCGCGCGGATCGCGGCCAGGTCGGCCCCCGCGTCGTGGGCGCGGGTGAGCAGCACGCCCCGGCCGTACTCGAGAAGTTCGACCGCGCGCTCCGGGCGGTCCAGGGCGATGGCGACCGCCGCGGCGTCGCTGGCCAGTCCGGGGAAACGCCCGAGCAGGCGGGTCTGGTCGTCGGGGTCCATACCGTGCCAGGCCACCAGGTCGATCAGCTCGATGGCGGTGGTGTACCCGTCGAGCGCGGCCGACAGGTCACCGGCCTGGGCGGCGTGCGACGCGTACCGGCTGGCGGCCGACGCCCGCAGCAGCGACGGCGCGGACTCGACCTGGGCGGCGGCGTGCAGCGCGGCGGTCGCCTCGGCCAACGCGGCCGAACCGCCCGCGCCGGAACCACCCGCTCCGGAGGAACCCGCGCTGGTGGCTTCCGTCGCCACGGCGTCGGAATCGGAGGCGGCCGCGGCGACCGCTTCGAGGGCGGTGGCCAGGTTGCTCAGGCACATGGTGCGGGCCGGATGCTCGGGGGTCAGTTCGTCGACCGCCCCCCGGTAGGCGGCCAGCATGGCGGTGGCGTCGGCGTCGGCGTGGCCGGCCTGGTGACGCAGCAGGAGGGCGTTGCCGAGGTTCGTGAGGATCCGGTGCCGGTCCGCGTCGGCCAGTGGCCGCCGGCTCAGTAGATCGAGCAGCCGCACCGCCTCGTCCAGCGCCGCCGGGTCACCGTGCAGGCGGTGCCGCAGCAGGTGGGCCAGCGCGTGGGTGCCGACCGTCTGGGCGTACTCGGTGGGGTCGGCCTCGTGTTCGGCCAGCTCGGCGGCCTCGCGCAGCGCGACCACGGCGGCCTCGGAGTCCCCGGCGACGCCGGCCGCGACCTCGTCGGCGGACCCGTCACCGGCGGGCAGCGCGCCGTCGACGAAGAGTTCGACCCGGCGGTTCAGGGCGGAGCCGTAGTTTGTCAGCGCCGGCAGGCGGTCCGGGTGACCGGGCGGCGTCGTGTCGATCACCTGCGCCAACACCTGGATCGCCTCGGTCAGGGTCGCCAGGTCCTGGGTGGAGCCGAACAGCGCGTGCAGCACCAGACCGAGGTTCGAGCGGTAGCGGGGCAGGGACGCGTCGTCCGGCGCGGCGGCAGCCACTGCCGATCGCAACGCGACCGCGGCCGACTCCAGCAGCGCCGGCTCCCCGGCCACGTCGGCGAGTTCGCGCAGGGTGTTGCCGAGGTTGTTGAGGATGTGCGGACGCAGCGGATCGGTACGGGGCAGCAGCCGTTCCGCCTCGGTCAACGCGTCACGGCCGGCGCGCAGCGCGTCCACCCCGTCGAGGTCGGCGTGGCCCAGGGCGAGCGCGCGGCCGAGGTCGGCGAGCCGGCGCGCCCGCTGCTCAGGGCCTCGCGCGGCGGCCACGCCGGCACGCAGCACCCGCACCGCCTCGGTGATGTCGTCGGCCCGCCGCCGCAGCTCGTACCGGCTCACCAGCAGACCGGCCGAGGCGTGCCGCAGCTCGCCGCCGTCCATCCCGTCGGGTGTCGTCCCGGACCCGGCGGCCGCCCGGTACGCGTCGATCGCCGCGTCGAGGTCGGCCGGGTCGGCGGCGGCCTGGTGCCGCTCGGCGAGCAGGGTGGCGAGGCCGACCTGGGCGGTGCCGGCGAGTTGCGGGTCGAGCCCACCGAATCCGGTCAACGCCGACCGGTACGCCTCGATGGCGGCGTCCCGTTCGGCGGGCAGGCGGTCGCGGAGGAACCGCTCGGCGAGGGCCGCGCCGTGCAGCGCGGCGACCCGGGGATCGGCGCTGTCCCGGGCCGCGGCGAAGGCGTCGACCGCCTCGTCGAGGTCGCCCGGCCGGCGGTGCAGCCGCCACCTGTCGCGCAGTCGTTGGCCGAGGTTCATCCGCGCCATCGTGCGCACCGGCGCGCCCGGGGCAGCGGTCCGCACCGCATCGCGCAGCGCTGTGATCGACTCGTCCAGCGCTGCGGGGTCGCGGTCCACCTCGTACGTGTCACCCAGGACGTTGCCGAGGTTGAACAGCCGTACGGGACGTTCCGGGTCGCCGACGCCGGTGGCCTCCAGGCTCTCCCGGTGCGCCTCGACGGCCGCCGCCAGGGCGCGCCGCCGGCCGAGATGCTGGAACTGGTCGCGGTGGACCCGCCCGAGGGCCGACAGGTAGTGCAGGCGCTCCGGCGCACCCGCCGGCGTGCCGGCCAACGCCTGCCGCAGCAGCGCCTCGGCCTGGTCGGCCGTTCGGTAGTCACGGCTGTTCTCGGCCGCGGCCATCAGCAGGACGGCCTCGACGTACCGGGCGTTCGACGCGTCGTCGCGGGCGGCGGTGGCCGCGCGGGCGGGCCGCGGCGATCCCCCGGGGGCATGCTGGGCGCGCAGTAACGCCAGCAGCGGCGGGGGCACCCGTTCCGGCGCGAAGCGCAGCAGGAACTCGGTGAGCCGCAGCGCCTGGTCGAGGTCGTCGGCGGCCTCGCCCGCCGGCAGCAGCCGGTAGCGGTACCAGTGCAGGCCGGCCAGGAGGGACACGCCCTCGGCGACCCGCTCGGGCAGCGGCCGGTCCGTGGGCGTCTCGGTCACCAGGTCGACGACGGCCTCGGCATCGCGGATCGCGCCGGAGTCGAGGACCGCCCGAGGGTCGCCGGTGGCGGCGAAGCGGTCCAGTCGGTCCCGTAGCCGACCCACCGGGTCAGGTCTGAACCGTCGCCACATCGCGCCTCCCCCGGCCGGCCGCACGGACTCGGATCAGGCGTAGCAGACCGGACACGACGGGCGCTAGGGGTCATCGTTGTCGTGTCCCGACACACGATCGGGCGGGCGACGGCATGGCGGGCCGCTCCGGGGGAACGATCACGAGGTGGTCCGGTGGCGTCCCCGCCCCGCCACGGAGAAGACGAGGAAGGATGTGCGTATGGCGACCGACATCAGCAAGCAGCCCGCGAAGGCGTCCGGCACGTACCGGATCGGTGGCGAGGTCACCGTCAACCGGCTCGGGTACGGGGCGATGCAGCTCACCGGCCCGGGTGTGTGGGGCGATCCGAAGGACCCGGACGAGGCTCTGCGCGTGCTGCGCCGGGCGGTCGAGCTGGGCGTGACGTTCATCGACACCGCCGACTCGTACGGGCCGTTCGTGTCCGAGGTGCTGATCCGCGAGGCCCTGCACCCGTACGCCGAGGACCTGGTCATCGCGACCAAGGCCGGCTTGACCCGCTCGGGCCCGGGTGACTGGCGTGCGGTGGGCCGCCCGGAGTACCTGCGCCAGCAGTGCGAGCTGAGCCTGCGGCACCTGGGCCTGGACAGCATCCCGCTGTACCAGCTGCACCGGATCGACCCGCAGGTGCCGCTGGCGGACCAGTTGGGTGAGCTGGCGCTGCTGCGGCAGGAGGGCAAGATCCAGCACATCGGGCTGTCCGAGGTCAGCGTGGAGCAGATCGAGCAGTCGCGGGCGATCACCGAGATCGTCTCGGTGCAGAACGAGTACAACCTCGCCAACCGCAGCGCCGAGGACGTGCTGGACTACTGCGAGCGCAACGACCTGGCGTTCATCCCGTGGTTCCCGATCGCCACCGGTGAGCTGGCCCGGCCGGGCGGCCCGCTGGACGCGATCTCCAACGCGCACGGCGCGTCGCCCGCGCAGCTCGCCCTGGCGTGGCTGCTGCGCCGGTCGCCGGTGATGCTGCCGATCCCTGGCACGTCGTCGGTGGCGCACCTGGAGGAGAACGTCGGCGCCGCCGACGTACGGCTCACCGACGACGAGTTCGAGGCGCTGGCCAAGGCGAGCTGAGTCGCTGGTCCGGACGCCGCCGGTTCAGTCGGCGGCGTCCGGGCCGGGCTCGCGGGCGGCGCGCAACGCCTCGGTGGCCTGGGCCAGCAGGCGGGCCGAGTCGGTGCGCCCACTCACCTGCAACTCCACCTCGGTGTCCCCGGACTGGATCCGGATGCTGGCCTCGGTGCGCTGCTGGTCGACCCAGGACTGCAACAGGTTGAACAGCCCCGGCAGCAGCCCCTGGGCCAGCACCGCGATGATCACCGCGTCGCTGAAGCCGGGCCGTCCCCCGCCACCACCGGCGGCCCGGACCACCGGCCGGTACTCCGGACGGCGGTGGATCCAGGTCAGCAGGTCGACCGCCGCGGGCTGCCGCTGCCGGGGGTTGATCGTCAGCCGGATGGGCAGCCGCGCGGTGTCGCTGTCGGTCACGGTGGGTCTCCCGGTCAGTCGGAGGCGGGTTGGAAGGTGACGGCGTCCCCGTCGGCGGTGGCGAGACCCGAGACGGTCAGCGCGCTGTCGTCGCTGAACGGTGAGCTGGTGCCGAAGTAGGTGGTGGTGCCGCTGACCTGCACCCGGCCCTGACCTTCCAGTGGGGTGGACACCCGGGCGGTGCTCGGGCCGGCCAGCTCGACCGCGACCTTCGGGTACTCCAGGATCTTCCAGGTGACCTTCTGCGCGGACCCGCCGTAGTAGCGGAACGGGCAGCCCGGCGGGGCGGCGATCGTCTGCTTGGCGCACTCGTCCAGCCAGGCGCGTACCCGGGTCTGGACGGCCTCGACCGCCGTCGGCTTGAGCACCGGGGCCAGGTCCAGGATCGCCGAGCCCTCCCCCGGGCCGACCAGCAAAGTTTCGGTGGGCGTCTCGCTCAGCGCGCTGGACGGGCCGGTCGCGCTGTAGAGGCCGGGCAGCAGCACCAGCGGCGGGCCCTCGGTGGCGACCGGCAGCTCCACCCCGTTGAGGCGTACGCCCGGCTCGGCGATCGACGAGTTGAGCGGGATCGGCCCACCGGCCAACCGCCAACCGTGGAACAGACCGGCGGTGGTCTCCTCGGTGCGGTGCAGGGTGAGGGTGGCCGTCTGCGGCGCGTCGCCCAACCGGTACGCCACCGTCGCGGTGGCGGTGTCGTCCTCGCGTTCCACCGTCTTGACCTCGACGTCGGTGGGTGGCTGGTAGCCCTTGCCGCGCAGCAGTTGGGCGAGCAGCTTGTGGTCGGTGCCGTCGCCGGAGTCGGTGAGGTGGTCGAGCGCGGCCTCGCTGTCCCGGTCGGCGAGCGCGGAGAAGAATCCGTCGACCGTCGCCTGGGGACGGAAGAACGCCCACTGGATCACGCTCAGCCCGCTGGCGCCGAGGCAGGCGACCAGGGCGAGGACGCCGACCAGCAGCCAGGTGCGGCGGGAGCCGACCGGGCCGCTGTGGCCGAAGAGCCGCTCGGCGGTGACCGACGCGGCCAGGTCGGCGGGTACGCCGGCCTGGGCGGGCGCACCCGCCACCGACGCCCGCTCCAGCGCGTCGAGCCGCAGCTCGTGCGGCGGGTGGGTGGCGCAGACCGCCTCGTCCCAGCCGCTGCGCCCGCTCTCGAAGGAGAGCCGCCGTTCCAGGATGCGCCGCAGCCCGTCGACGTGCCCGGTCAGCACCGCGCCGAGGTCGGCCCGGTACTCGGCGGCCCGCACGTCACGGGCGTGCAGGGGTAGCACCACGTACCGCATGGTGAGCAGCACCGGCCAGAAGAACAGGAACACCACGAAGTTGGTGGCCGGATGCGGGAACGTCCGCATCAGCCAGGTCGGCAGGGCGTGGGCGAGGGTGAGCGGAAGGCCGACGCCGCGCACGAAGGCGCTGGTGATCTCGTCCCCGGTGCGCCAGTGCACCAGCTCGTGGCTGAGCAGCGCCGCGACCTCGTCGTCCGGCTCGGTGAGCACGGCGGTGGTGACCACCACGTGCCGGGCGTAGGTGCGGGCGTTGCTCAGGACCGGGTCGTCCTCCATGAGCAGCCGGGGCACACTGGGCAGGCCGAGGCGTCGCGCGCAGTCGTCCAGGATCGGGCGCAGTCGCGCGTTCTCGCGGCGGCTGGGCTGGCGCGCACCGGACACCACCAGCAGGCTCGGCTCGAGCAGCACCCGGTACAGCGTGTAGACGACGCCGATCAGCGCCGCCGCGACGACCGTGCCGATCAGGCCGGTGAGCAGCGCGAGAGGCTCGTCCACGACGGTCAGCCAGGGCAGCACCAGCACGGCGAGGAACCCGGCGAGGAACCCGACCACGAACCCGGCCACGCCGCCCAGCATCCCGCCGGAGCGGCTGAGGAACGCGTCCAGCAGCGAGCCGATCAGCGGCGCGTCGCGCAGCACCGTGGGGATCTGGTCGTCCGCGCCGGCGCCGCCGGCGAAGAGGCCGACGGCGGCGAAGCTGAGACCACCCCAGAACGCCAGGAGCAACGCGATCGGCAGGTAGAACCAGGTGGCGACGAACGCGCCGAGCACGCCCCGCCAGTCCCGCATGATCCCGGCGCGCAGCCAGACCAGGGCGCTCGGGTAACCCGGTGGCCGGTCGGCGAACCCGCCGGTGGGCGGCGGGGCGTCGGCGGCCGGGGGTTCGGCGGCCCGGACGTCGAGCTGCGGCACTGTCGGCGGTGTGCTCTCCGGCGGCACGCGGTGCGGCTCGGTCATGCCTGCTGCTCCCTCTCGACGATGGCATCCACTGTCGGGAGTGGACGGCCGCAGCAGGTTATCGAGGACACCTGATGCCTGCCACACCGTTTTGCGGGATCGTCACGCAACCGACACTCGCCGTCGCGGGCCTGGTGCGGCGGCCCCCACGGGACCACCGCACCGACGAGCCGTCAGACCGCGAGGCAGTTGGGTCGCACCGGGCCGTCGACAAGGGCGCCGCGCACGATGGTGTACGCCGTACCGTCGAGCACCAGGCCCAGGTGCCCCACCACCCGCAGCGGGCAGTACGCCTGGACGAGTACGTTCGTCGCGCCGTCGTTGACGATGGCGTTGCCGGTCGGGCGGACCAGCTCGTCCTGCACCGTCCGGATCGTGGTGTAGCGCACCGAACCGGGGGTGTCGTCGCCGGCGTTGAGGTCGGCGAGGAACGCCGAGCCGATGGTCATCTGTTGGCAGGCGACGATGCCCGCGCAGCTGCCGAGGCCGAGGAACGCCACGATGTTGGCGACGTAGGTGCCGTACTGGGGTGTGCCCAGGCTGACGTACCTGCCGACGGTGGCGGTGCCGCCGAGCCGCTTGAGGTAGTAACGGCTGACCAGACCGCCCTCGGAGTGGGCGACGAGGTCGACGCTCGTCGCGCCGGTACTGGCGCGCACCTGCTCGACGTACCCGGCGAACGCCCGAGCCGAGGCGGGGATGTCACCGAGGCCCAGGCCGGGAAGCTGGTAGATGTAGGTCCGGTAGCCGTCGGCGCGCAGCCGGGCGGCGATCGGCTCGTACGCGACGGCGACGCCGCTGAGCCCGCCGACCACGATGACCGGGTTGGCGGCGGCAGCGGTGGTGGTGGCCGAGGAGGGGGCCGGAGCGACGGGGGCGGGGGCGGCGGACGCGGTGCCGGCCGAAGCGAGCAGGGCGGCAGCGGCCAGGGACACGACGAGGACGGTCTTTCGGAGCAGCATGGCTGCACCTCCGGGGGGAGGAGGCGCCCGACGATCCGGGCAGGTGGGTGGGGGTGTCCGGTCGACCGTGCGACGATCATGCCTGCAACAATTCGGCAACGTCAATGGCTTGTTACGCGCCGGTAACCCGTTGTCCCGTCGACGGCGCAAACCGGCAAACCGGTCGCCCTCCACAGCGGACGCCCCGCACCACGCTCCCCCGCCCCGCGACGACCGGTGGCATGCTGTCGCCGTGGCTGCCGACGAACCCCCGAACGCCAGTTGCGGGTGATGCCGTGGTGGCTGGTGCTCGTCGGTCTGCTGCTCGCCGCCGCGTTGGGCTGGCTGGTTCTCGGCCTCCTGCTCACCGAGGCCGACCGGGCCATCCAGCCGGACATCCGGGCCACGCTACGCATCGACGCGATCCGCACCGGCCTGACCGTTGTCGCCGGCACCGGCGGAGGGCTGGCCCTGCTGCTGGCCGCCCGACGGCAGTGGATCGCCGAGCGGGCGCAGCGCCACCAGGAGGCCGTCGCCGCCCGCGACCAGGCGCACCGGGACCGGGTGCAGGCGCACGCCGAGTCGGTGGCCGACGCCGCGCAGCGCCACCAGGACCGACAGTCCACGGCGGCGGAACACGACGCGGCCGAACGGCGGCTGACCGAGCTCTACACCCGGGCGGTCGAGCTGCTGGGCAACGACAGCGCCGCCGTACGCCTCGGCGGACTGCACGCGCTGGAACGCCTCGGCCAGGACAATCCGTCGCAGCGGTCGACGATCGCGGCGGTGCTCTGCGCGTACCTGCGGATGTCGCCGCCGGACGACGAACCGCGCGAGACGGAGGTCCGGCGCACCGCGCAGCGGGTGCTGACCCGGCACCTGCGCGTCCAGGACGAGACGGGGCACTGGCCGGACGTCGTGCTGGACCTGACCGGCGCCGCGCTCGTCGACTTCGACGCCGCGGGCTGCACGCTCGTCGACGCGACCTTCACGGGGGCGACGTTCACCGGCACGACCACCTTCGCGGGCGCGACGACGAGGGGGCGGCTGCTGCTCGGTTCGGCGACCCTCGGCGACGTGGTGTTCGACGACCTCACGGCCGGC
Organism: Micromonospora sp. NPDC005172; assembly: GCF_040608555.1. NCBI lineage: Bacteria > Bacillati > Actinomycetota > Actinomycetes > Micromonosporales > Micromonosporaceae > Micromonospora > Micromonospora sp. NPDC005172. The sequence goes on along the minus strand of NZ_JBEXIL010000018.1, from coordinate 105,581 downwards.
GGTGAGGTCGTGCTGGACGACATCCGCGTGCGCGGCCTCGCCAGCTTCGACGGGGTTGAGTTCACCGACGGCCTGTCCTGCCGACGGTCCCACTTCGTCGGGCCGACCTCATTCCGCCGCGCGACGTTCGGTCAGCCGACCAGCTTCGACGCGACCCGCTTCCAGGACGCCACCACCTTCCAGGAGGCGGTGTTCGACGGCGCCCTGTCGATGGAGCACACCGAGTTCGGCGGATCGGCCAGCTTCCACTCCGGCCGCTTCGCGCACATGGCGTTGTTCCGCTGGACGATCTTCGGCGCGGAGGCGCTCTTCGATCGCGCCCGCTTCACCGACGCCGCGAACTTCGGCCGGGCCCGTTTCCACCGCACGGCCAGCTTCCGCGACACGCAGTTCAGCCGACCGCCGCAGGTCGAGCAGGCTCGGGCGGCCGTCGATCCCGGTCACCGGTGGCCGGCGGGCACCGTCGTCAAACGGTTCGACGACGAGTGGCTGGTGCTGGTCGACGAGGGAATGTCGTCAGCGGGCGGCGGCCGCGGGGCGTAGCCCGTCGAGGGCGACACCGAGGACGCGGTCGCGTTGCTCGGGCGACGGGAACTGGGCCATGGTGAGCCCGCTGATCAGCCGCACCACGTCGTCGAAGCCGATGTCGTCGCGGACCACGCCGGCCGCCTGGGCGCGACGCATCAGGGGCTCACCGGCGGCGTAGATCTCCGTCCGGCAGGTCCCGAAGATCTCCGAGTCGTGCAGCAACTGCTCGGCGAGGGCCCGCTTGGTGGCGACGTACGCGACGAAGCGGTGCAGCCAGGCGACCAGGGCGTCCCACGGTGGCAGCTCGGAGAGGTCCTCGGCGGAGCGGCTCAGCGCCCGGACCTCCTCGACGTAGACGGCCTCGAAGAGGTGCCGCCGGGTCGGGAAGTTGCGGTAGAGGGTGCCGATGCCCACCCCGGCCCGACGGGCCACGTCCTCCAGGGAGGCGGCCGCGCCGTTCTCGGCGAACGCGTCGCGCGCCGCGGCGATCAGGGCGTCGTAGTTACGCCGCGCGTCGGCCCGCTTGGGCCGCTGCGCGAAGACCTCGGGCACCTGCCCCGCCGTGGTCATGACGTGTGTCACCTCGTCCTGGTTGCATCCGGAGGCAACCCTCCGCTAGCTTAGTGGAGGCACCCCTCCGGAATTCCCGGAGGCCTGCCTCCGGATAGCTTACCTCGGGACCCGCCCGATCCGCCTGGCCACCCGATCGCCCGGACCCGACAACCCGCCCGCCTCCGACGACGGGCGACACACCTCCTTCCGTACCATTTCAGGAGTTTCCTCTCGTGGCAGTGACCTCCCGACGCAGCTCGCGTCGGCTCACCTTCACCGTGCTCGCGGCCGGCGCCGGCTTCTTCGCGATGCTCCAGTCGCTGATCACCCCGGTGCTGCCGACCATCCAGCAGGACCTGCACACCTCGCAGAACACCGTGACCTGGGTCCTGACCGCCTACCTGCTCTCCGCGTCGATCTTCACGCCGATCCTCGGGCGGGTCGGCGACATGATCGGCAAGGAGCGGATGCTCGTCGTCTCGCTCGCCGCCCTCGCCCTCGGCTGCCTGGTGGCAGCCATCGCGCCGAACATCGGCGTTCTCATCGTCGCCCGGGTCGTGCAGGGCATCGGCGGCGCGGTCTTCCCGCTGTCGTTCGGCATCATCCGGGACGAGTTCCCCGCCGCGCGGGTCTCCACCGCGGTGGCCGCCATCTCGGCGATCGTCGCCGTCGGTGGTGGCCTGGGCGTCGTCCTGGCCGGCCCGATCGTCAGCACCCTGGACTACCGCTGGCTGTTCTGGATCCCGATGGTCGTGGTCGGGCTGACCGCCGTGGCCGCACGCCTCTTCGTGCCGGAGTCACCGGTGCGTACCCCGGGCCGCATCGACTGGCGCGCCACCCTGCTGCTCTCCGGCTGGCTGGTCGCGCTGCTCCTGCCGATCAGCCAGGGCGCGGCCTGGGGCTGGACCAGCACCCGGGTGCTCGGCCTGCTCGCCCTCGCCGTGGTGCTGCTGGCCGGCTGGCTGACCGCCGAACTGCGCTCGGCCAACCCACTGATCGACATGCGGATGATGCGCCTGCCCGGCGTCTGGACCACCAACCTGGTCGCCCTGCTCTACGGCGGTTCGATGTTCTCCGTGTACGCGTTCCTGCCCCAGTTCGTGCAGACCCCGACCGCAGCCGGTTACGGCTTCGGCGCCAGCATCAGCCAGGCCGGTCTGCTCATGCTGCCGATGCTCGTCGCGATGTTCGTCGCGGGCATCCTCGCCGGCCGGCTCCAGGCCGTGTTCAGCGCCAAGGCTCAGCTCGCCACCGGCGCGGCGTTCAACGTGGCCGCGTCCGCCATGCTCGCCGCCGCGCACGACACCCGCTGGGAGGTCGGCGTCGCCGGCGGCCTGGTCGGCCTCGGCATCGGCCTGGCCTTCGCGTCGATGGCCAACCTCATCGTCGCCAGCGTGCCCGCCAGCCAGACCGGCGTGGCGACCGGCATGAACGCCAACATCCGTACCATCGGCGGCGCGATCGGCGCGGCAGTGGTCAGCGGCGTGATCACCGCCCACCCGCAGGCCAGCGGCCTGCCCCGGGAGGCCGGCTTCACGGCGGGATTTCTCCTCCTCACCGCGATCGCCCTCGCCGCCGCGCTCGCGGCCCTCGCCGTCCCGTCCGCCCGGCGGGCGTCGGCCGGTCGCCGGCCGTCCGCCGCGACGATCGTCGAGTCCGAGCTAGCCGGCGAGTTCTCCACCATGCCCGCGACCCGCTGAGGTCCGCGTCGCAGCCCGGGCGGTTCGCCGCCCGGGCTGCGACATGCTTCGGAGTACGCTGGCCGCCCGCCCGTCGTCGCCCAGGATGTGCCCATGCCCGAGATGTTGACCACCGAGCGGATCGAAGAGATCGGTTCCCTGGGATCGGAGAGCCCCGACCCGGCGGCGCTGGTCACCGAACTGGTGAGCGCCGTCGACGAGGGCAGGGTCGCCGACCCCGCCGAGACCGGCTACGCGCTGCTGGTCGCCGCGGACATCCTGGAGCAGGCGGGTGACCTGGCGGACGCTCTCGCGCTGGCCACCCGCGCTGTCGCCGAGCAGCCCGACGACAACACCTTCGTCCGCGCCGTGCGCGGCGGGCTGCTGCTGCGCCTCGGGCGGGTCGACGAGGGCCTGGCCGAACTGGGCGACCTGCGTCCGCTGTTGGAGACCGACCCCGACGCCGTCCAACTGGTCCAGGAGTTGGCCGAGTCCGGCCACGCCGAGACGGCTGTCGACTGGCTCACCCAGGCGCTCGACACGATGGTGAACCGCAGTCGCACCCATCAGCACGGGTCCGACGACGCCCAGGACACGGCCGCCGCCATGATCTACGGCCTGGCCCAGCGGCGGCACGACCTGCGCGAGGAGATGGGCCTCCCGCACGACGAGTACGACAACCTCGCCGACCGGCTGCGCGACGCCGCTAGCCACGCCGCCGACGCCCTCGACGACGGTCCGGCGACGCTGCTGTTCTGGCCGAAGCCGGAGTTCGAGGCGCTGCTGGCGCGCTGGCCGGCACTGGCCGAGAGCTACCCGGCCACCTGGGACGAGCACCGCGCCCAGATCGAGCGCGCCCTCGTCGACGCGTCCGGCCTCGGCGGCGGCGACCTGGGCATCGTGGCGGGCAGCGTCGAGGGTCTCGCGGCCTTCGCGGGCGCCGACGCCATCGACGAGGAGACCCTCGACGAGTACGCCGACAGCCTCGACGACGCGGGCGTCACCTCCTGGCCGCCGGGCCGCAACGACGCCTGCTGGTGCGGCTCGGGCACGAAGTACAAGAAGTGCTGCCTGCCCCGCTCGCGCGCCTGACCTCCGCCGGGCCGTTGCGCGGCTCCCGGGGAGCGATGTCCCCTGAGCCTCTGATGCCTGTGCGTCATCAAGATGACCCACAGGCATCACGCTCACCCGCCCATCCGACGGCTACCCAGCACCCGCACGATCGATCGATGGTGGCAATTGCCGGCGATGGCTACCGTGACCGTGGAACGCAGCCACTCCACTGAGGAGGACCGCCGTGCGCCGTGTCACCACCACCGTCGCCCTACTCGGACTGTCCCTGTGCGCAGTGCTGGCACCGACCCCGGCGAGCGCGGCCACCACCGTCGAGGTCACCTCGGCGAAACTGGTCGCACGCGGGGTCGCCGTCGACATCACCCTCACCGTGACCTGCGAGTCCGGTCGAGACGGCGGTGCGGAATTCAGTCTGCGTCAACGCTCGGGCGACAACGTCGCGTACGGCAGCGGCGGGACGATGTTCACCTGCACCGGCGGCCCGCAGGCCGTGATCGGCCGGGTCTACGCGGAGAGCGGCGGCTTCGCCTTCAACCGGGGCATCGCGCTCGCCACCGGGAATGTGGCGCTGTGCACCCCTGTCGACTGCGACTACTCGCCTCACTTTGAGGGCGAGGTCCGCGTCACCCGCTGACCGTCCACGAGACACGCGCTGGACGGTGACAACGGTAGCCGCGCTGCGGGAACAGTTCGGCAGCGCGGCACCATGGCTACGACAGCGCCTCTATGTCGCCACCTCAAGCAGCCCACGTGATAGAGCATCCGCCCGTACGTCGTGCAGCGGCGTCAGGCTGTCACCTCGACGCACTTTCCAAGCGCTCCATCCGTTGATTGTCGGCTTACCTGTGGCAGTGGACCCGGCTGGGGAGGGTGATTCGAAAGCCTCCCCGCTCTCCAACTGGATCTGACCAGCTTCGTTGACATGCGCAAGGTAACGCTCACGCTTGTAGGTGAGAACCAATTCATCACCGGCTCTGAGGGCCCCAACGGCCACAAGTCTGGCAACCGTGACGCCGCCGAAGTGAGCCCGGGTACGCCTGGCAACGGCGGCGGACACGCGCTGACTGGGGACGGCAACGGGAGGCTCGCCTTGCGCGGCTGTTTCCCGCTCGACGGCAGGCGGCAGGATGAAACCGAGCCGCTTCGGCTCCCAGATGATTTCGCATAAACGCTCGTAGAGCTGCTGGCGCAGCTCGATAGCCGACATGTCGAATCTAGCCACCGGATGGAACAGTTTTTCCAGCCGATGTTTCCTTATCACTCCTTCCGTGAAGGGTCGGTTTCGCTCCTGAGTCGACTTGTGTAGCGATGCCGCGAGGTGATTCTGGCCGCGATACCATTCGATCTTCTGCTCATAGGGTGCATCCTGGTAGCTGGCGTTGTGCGACTTCCTGAGCAGCAGCAGTGCACCGATTCTATTGCGTTGGACCCGGAAGACCGACTCGGTCTTGACCTCAGGCTGGTGCCGTTCGAACTTGTTCGCCCAGATGTGTTCGATCTCGAATGGCTCATCCTTGTCGAGATACCGGGCCATTTCGTTGGGTCGACCACACTCAGTCTCAACGAAGGCCGTCAGCCGGGCGAGCAGATACCTGACTTGAGAACGGTTGTCCGCGCGCAGCCCGTACCGCTTAACCCCGGTGAAGTCGACATCCAACTCGGCTATTCGCCGCCCCAACACCTTGGCGACAGCATCGATATCCGGGCAGGCTCGAAGATCGAGAATCACCGGCAGGACGTCGGCGTTCAAATCATCCGGCTTGCCGATCCGGTTGTTCACGGCCATTCGAATAAACATCAGATCGAGGTAGGCGGCAACTAGGGATGCCTTATCTCGGAACTGGGCGTCGCTGTCGTCAGGGTTAATCGCAGCCAACAGGAACGGCATCTGGTCTATCTCGTTCCTGGCATTGTAGAACAGCGGTTCCAGATTCACCTCAAGGACACGCGTCGCCGCGTGCAGTGAGGCATAGCGCCCAGAAAGGCGCGCTAGATCGTGTTCGATGAAACGCGCAAAATCAGGCGCGTTATTTAGGTTCATCCGACGTGAGGCGTTCTCCTGAACCCAGCCGTGGAACGACACCCCAATGTCGGTGACCTCGTCGGCGCTCTGTGCGTACCGGCCGATGAGCAAGGCTTGAAGGAACCTCGCCGCTGCCTGCGGTGCGCGGTTGTCGATCCTGGCCAGGACGCCACCCCAAGCCTCACCCAATCGGGGCAGGTTGTGGCCGTTGCTGGCACGCCGCAACAGGAAGCTCTTCAGAAGATCCGCAGGACCGAGCTGCACCCCACGGTCGTTCATCGTCTCGAAGATCTCCCAGCCCTGCCGGCGGTTGTTAGCGTTGATGCCGACAAGGCAGACCCGGTTGAGCAACCAGTGGATGAAGAGCGGCAGTGCTTCGTCACGGGTTGATTCCGGCAGCAGCCCGTCAAGCTCCTGGCTGCGTTCATAGAGGTTGGTGACCGACGGGCTCGCGTCGGCTGGCAACGAGAACGGCTTGTCTTCGAAGATCGCATCAAGGACAGGGGTCCGCTCATCGGAGCGGATCGCGTATGCGCGCTCGCCGAATGAGTTGTCAGCGATGAGCGGCTCCAAGGCAGCAATGTCACCGCGGTACTCGTGCCGCTCTGCCTCCACTGCGAGCCGGCGCAGATGCAACAGCAGCAGGTGCAACGTCGTGATGCGCTGCTGTCCGTCGACTAGCGCCGCCACCTCGTCGTCCTGGTAGTAGACGATTGGCCCGAGGAAGTACGGCCGATAGCGGCGCACCTCGCGCCGTTCATGGCCAGGCATCCAGTCGTCAGCAAAGTGTTCAGTCAGGTCGTCGATCAGCGCCTTGACGTCCTTCCGGCCCCAGCTGTACTCGCGCTGATACGGATCAAGCCGGAATTTCAGGAGGCTGAATAGCTCCTTGATCGTGAAGCCGTCACCACGGATGGGAGAATCGGTCACGCCACCACCTTTATCGCACCAGCACTACTGAGCGGACAAGTTAACTCGGATTCTGCTGAACCTTCGATGTGGTCAGGGCTTCCGCGATGGCTGCAAACTCCCGTAATGCCGCCTCCAGATCCTCGACGATCTCCTGCGCGATGATTTCCGGTGGCAGGAGCGCATCGGCGTCCTCCAGGGAGGTGTCCTTGAGCCAGGTGATGTCGAGGTTCACCTTGTCGCGGGCGATTAACTCCTCATAGGAGAAGGCCCGGAACCGCTCGGTCTCGACCCGCTCGGCACGGTCTTTGCCAGGAAGGTAGCAGTCGACGAAGTCCTGGAGGTGCTCGCGGCGCAGCGGGTTCTGCTTGAGGGTGAAGTGTTGGTTCGTGCGGAAGTCGTACACCCAGAGTTTTTGGGTCCACGGCTCTTCGCGGGCGCGCTTGCGCTCGAAGAACAGCACATTGGCCTTGACCCCGCCAGCGTAGAAAATGCCGGTGGGCAGGCGCAGCATGGTGTGCAGGTCGTAGTGCTTGAGCAGCCGGCGGCGGATGGTCTCGCCCGCGCCGCCCTCGAAGAGCACGTTGTCCGGCAGGACGACCGCAGCCCGACCGTCGATCTCCAGCAACGAGGCGATGTGCTGAACGAAGTTGAGCTGCTTGTTGGCGGTGGTAGCCCAGAAGTCGTTCCGCTCGATCTCTCGCTCCTCGCGGGTGGAGCGACCGTCCTCGCCGACCATTCGGATCGAGGAGCTACGACCGAACGGCGGGTTCGCGAGGACCAGGCTGTAGCGGCGTTCCGGCTCCTTGCCGAGCGCATCTTTGATCGCGATCAGGGATTCACCGCTGGGGGTACCGATGCCGTGCAGCAGCATGTTCATCGCCGCGAGCCGCGCGGTGCCGTCGACCAGTTCGGTGCCGGTGATCGCACCGTTGGCGAGCCGCCGCCGCTGGTCCGACGTGAGGTCACTGCCGTGGTGGCGCTGGATGAAATCAAACGCGGCGAGCAGGAAACCGCCAGTGCCGCAGGCCGGGTCGGTGATCGTGTCGTCGGGTGTGGGCTGCATGCAGTCGACCATGGCCGCCGTTAACGCGCGCGGGGTGAAGTACTGCCCCGCACCCGACTTGGCGTCCTCGGCGCCCTTGGCCAGCAACTCCTCGTAAGCATCGCCCTTGACGTCAACGCCGGTGCTAGACCACTCCTCCTTGTCGATCAGGTCGACGATCAACCGCTTGAGCTTCGCCGGGTCCTGGATCTTGTTCCTGGCCTTCTGGAAGATCGTTCCGAGTGTGCCGGACTTCCCGGCTAGCCCTTCGAGGGTGTGCTGGTACTGCATCTCCAGTGCCTTGCCCTCGGCGTCGAGCAGCGTCTGCCAGCTCAGCTCGTCGGGCACGATCTGCTCGGGCCGGATCGGCCGGTTGGCCCGCTCGTCGGCCATCTTGAGGAACAGCAGGAACGTCAACTGCTCCACGTAGTCGATGGTCGAGACGCCATCGTCACGCAGCACGTCACAGTAGTTCCACAGCTTCTGCACCAACCGGCGCGAATCCACAGTGCTCACAGTGGCAGTGCCTCCTGCTGATAGTCGTCGCCAGTCACCCTGGTAGGCGGAGCCGCCAACTCTTTTTGGGTACGCCGTGAGCGCGTCTTTTGCTTCGGCAGTGCGGCTGTCTTTTGGGCTTGGATGCGCGCCAGCAGCTCCAAAACTGGCTCACCTTTAGGGTCCTGTGGCACGAGCCGTCCGGCGAAGGCTTCCTCGAGAAGCACCTGTTTGAGCACCTCGCTCCGACTCTGCACTTCGCGGCACGCCTTCGCGGCCATACTGATTCCGCTTTCAATGAACTCGAATTCTTCGATAAGGTTTCGTTGTACTTGATTGTCCGGAATGACAACCTCGACTTGCCGGAGTTTCTCCTGCGGCAAGTGCTTTATGGTCGAGCCGGTCTCAAGCTGCGCGGTCCGCCCATTGCGCACAGCTTCCTCAAGCGCCAACGCCAGCCATCGCGACTCCACGCCTGACTTAACACGGACCCTATGAAGAGCTTTCTGGTAGGCCATATCGGCCACACTCCCATCCCAAACAGCGCAGCGCCCGGGTTCCCCACCCTCACACACAAGCAAATCTCCAGGGCAGAGGTTGAATCGTCGGCGCTCGTCACTAGACAGGGGGACAGTGGCAATTTGAGTCATATCAATTCGACCCCAACGAACATTTATATTGCGAAGGTAGGGTGTGGGATCGCCTTGGTTTTTCGCAAAGTCAAGCATTTTACCTAGTGAAGTGTCAGCCACTTCGCCCACTTGAGCAATCGTTCCACCCGTCGCGACTGCGCGATCTCTAAGGTGTCGGAGATGCGCCCTGCGGAGAAGAGCAGTCCGAACTTCGGCAGCGATCGCCGAGTCCTTCCCCGCCACCAAGCGGGACATGACCTCCTCGATCGCGGTCACGATCCGACGCTGCTCGACAAGCGGCGGCAACAGAATCGGCACTGACTTCAAGCTTGAGCCGGAGATGCCAGCCTGACCGGCGGTAGTACGCGCAACCGCGCGCACGAATGATCGGACTTGCGGACTCTCGAACGCGTATCCGATGTAGGACGGGTCGGCAATCGTGACATCAACTCGAACCCGGATTAATTTGTCCGGGTAAGTAAGGATCCCTGCAGTGTCTGGCACCACAGCGCAAGCACCAACAAAATCAATGTTCCCATTATAGCGAGTGAAGAGCAGATCCCCAGACGTCAGCAAGGCATCAGATTGAGCAAGAGAGTCGCGATCCATGCCCGTGTAACGAACGTCTTCCAATTGTAGAGATCCTGACCGGACGGCGCTAATCCGAAGGATCGGGACGCCGTCTGGTTCAGCGCCAGGCCTGGATACAAAAATGCCGTTCTTCACTGACAGTGCGACATCACCGAGTTTAACCTGAGTCCAGCCATGAGGCAGATCGGTCACGCGGACAACTCCTGGTTCAGCTCGTTCAGCAGCGGCTCGGCGCGCTTGCCGAACGCGCCCGCGTACCCGTCGATCCCGCCCCGCTCACTGAACGGCGCACCCTCCAGGTCGTCGGGGGTGATCTCCACGCTGACCGCTATCACGTCCTTGATCCTTTCCAGCCACCACGCCTGATCGGCAGTGAACGTAGCGCCCGACTGCTCCTGCCGGAGCAGCCACCCACGGAAGCGCTCCTCGACGAGGTTGCGGTACGGGCGCAGCTCCTGATCGAGTCCCAACTCATACCGGATGAGGCTGACAAGATCCGTTACTCCCCTGCTGCCGGGTGCCTCCGAGGTGCGCCCAAGCAGCACGTACGACTTCCACAGCGAGTCGGGCGTCCACGCCTGCGGCGGCCGGGCGATCCGCGCAGCCAACTCCTTGAGTTCGGCGTACCCGACCCTTCCCCGCCCCTCGTAGAAGACCTGCAACGCGGTGATCTCGTCGCGGTGTTCCTCCAGGTAGTCGTGCCAGCTCTTCACAGTGACCTGGGCGCGCTCCTCGGGCGGCACACCGGCCGCCGAGATCAGTCTGTCGGCGTTCACCTCGTCGATGGTGATGTCGTGCGCGCGGCGGATCTCCAGGATGCGTTCACGCAGCGCCGGATTCGCGGCGAGCGGACGCAACGCCTCGGCCAACAAATCACGTACGGCGTTCGGGCCAGCGTCCTTGGCCGGGTTGAGTTGTTCGGGGGCCACCGCGTCGACGAGGCCGCGCACGATGCCGGTCAGCGGCTGGTCGGCGAGGTCGGCCAGCTCGGCGCGCTCGTCGTCGGTCAACTGCTGCTCCAGCCGCGCCAGCCGGGCGGCGAGGGTGGCCACCTCGTCCGCGTCGGCGGTCAGGGTTCCGGCCTTCTTGAGCAGGTCGCGCAGGGAGATCTGCCGTTCCGAGTGGCGTTGCAGCGGCACCGCCTCGTCCAGGTCGGCTTCGGTGACACCCACCGCGTCGACGATGACGAACCGGTCCTTGACCTCGGCATCCGGGGTGACCGCCTGGAACTCTGCGGGATCGATGGTGCGGGCGCCACGGCCCTTCATCTGCTCGAAGTAGGTGGCGCTGCGCACCGGCCGAAGAAAGAACACACACTCCAGCGGCCGTACGTCGGTGCCGGTGGCGATCATGTCGACGGTCACCGCGATGCGCAGCTCCGGGCTGTTGCGGAACGCCTGGATGAGCGTGTCCGGATTGTCGCCACTCTTCCGGCTGGCGTAGGTGATCTTTGCAGCGAAGTCGTTGCCGCGCCCGAACACGAGCCGGACCATCTGCACGATCTCCTCGGCGTGGTTGTCGTCCCGCGCGAAGATCAGCGTCTTGGGCACTGTCGTCCGACCGGGGAAGATCTCCGCGAAGAGCTTCTCCCGGAACGTCTCCAACACCAGCTTGAGCTGCCCCTTCGAGATGACCGACCGGCCAACCTGAGTGCCGCCGTACGTGAAATCGTCCTCCAGCTCCTGGTAGCGCTCGGCCCGGGTGCGGCGATCGCGCAGCGGCACGACCGTGCCGGCCTCAATGTCGGCGCCCTTCTCGGTGATCTCCGTCTTGATCCGATACACGTCGAAGCTGACGTTCACCCCGTCGGCGACCGCCTGCTCGTAGGTGTACTCGGAGACCAGGTTCTGCTGGAAGAACCCGAGCGTCTGCTTGACCGGCGTCGCCGTCAGCCCGACCACGAAGGCGTCGAAGTACTCGATGACACCCCGCCACTTGCCATAGATCGAGCGGTGGCACTCGTCGACCACGATCAGGTCGAACGTCTCCGGCGGCAGCAGCTGGTTGTAGGCGACCTCGGCCGGCTGGTCCAACTCGTAGTCGTCGAACGCCCGGTCGTCCAGATCCGGGTCCGGAAGGTCGTCACCGCGCAACGCGCCATACAGCCGCTGGATGGTGGAGATGACCACGGCGGACGAGTCGAGCATCCCGGTGCCGGAAAGCCGGTCGACGTTGTGCAACTCGGTGAACTTTCGGCCGTCGTCCGGGGTCTGGTAGCCCGCGTACTCCCGCAGGGTCTGCTTGCCAAGGTTGTTGCGGTCGACCAGGAAGAGGATGCGCGTGGCGCGGGCGTGCTTGAGCAGCCGATAGCTGCTGGTAACGGCGGTGAACGTCTTGCCGGCACCCGTCGCCATCTGGATCAACGAACGCGGCCGGTCCTCGGCGAGCGAACGTTCCAACCCGTCGATGGCGTCCACCTGCGCCGGGCGCAGGCCGAGGCGGTCCAGCGCCGGCATCCGCCGCAGCCGCGCGCGCAGCGTGGGCGCCGTCGGGTCGTCGTCGGCCTCCCGCATCCACCGCGCGAACGTCTCGGGCCGGTGAAAGGCAAAGACCTCCCGGGTACGCGGGAACGGGTCGAGCCGGTTGACGAAGGCCGTCTCGGTGCCGGTAGCGACGTAGCCGAAGGACAGCGGATCGTCCCGACGCCACGCGGCGAGCTTCTGCTCGGCCGTGAGCCCGTTGAGGTAGCGGTCGAGCTGCGCCTCAACACCACGCGGCGCGGTCCCCTCCCGCTTGGCTTCGATGACACCCACCAGCCGCTGGTTGATGTACAGCAGGTAGTCGGCTCGACCGGTTGCCAGGGTCACCTCACGAACGGCGACACCGGTGCCCGCGTACAGGTTGATCTGGCTCTCGTCCTGGACGATCCAGCCGGCTGCGCCCAACTGCCGGTCGATCTCGACCCGGGTCTGCATCTCGTTGAGCGGCTCGTGCGAGGCACGACGCGCACGGGCGATGAACTCCTCCCGCCGAGCAGCCGAGACTCTTGGCGTTCCCTTGCTGTCGAGCGCCGCCTTCTCGGCCTCGGCGGACGGCGCCAGGCTCGCCACCAGTGCAGCGGCCTGATCACGACGGGCATCGGCGTCACGAACGGCACGATCCGCGGCGACCATCGCATCGGCTTGGGCCTGGGCCAGCGACGCCTTGCCCTCCAGCAGGAGCTTGGTCTGAGCCAGCTCGTCCTTGTACCGCTGGATTTCCGCCTGGAGCCCGTCCGCGATGCTCTCCGACACCTGACGGGGTGGCGGAGACGGCGGCACGAAGCCGAGCGGAGCCCGATCACCGGTCAGCGCCCGGTGGAACCAGACGCCCAGCTCGAAGCAGGTACGCAGCATGTCGAGCGCCGCACGCACCTCGCCCAGGTGATCGTGTACGGCCTTGTTGCCCTGATCTCGGAGGCGGTCGAACGCGTGGTACGTCTCCGCGACCAGGGTGCCGTCGCCATACAGGGCTTGGACCCGGTGGTAGAAGTCGTTCTTCTGCGGCTTCGCCCCGGTGCGACGGACGAGGTCCTTGGCCAACTCGTCGCCGAAGGCACGGATCTTGAACATCGCCGCCTGCGCGTCGACATAGACGAGCAGCTCAGCGCCCGCGCCGTACCAAACCAGTAGCGGGTGCTCCTTCAGGAACCCGAAGTTGGCGGACTGCTCTGCCAGACGTCGTACCTGTCGAGGATCCACGACACTCCACGTCGCTAGCCGTCGGTGAACACGTCAGGATAGGGAAGATCACCGCTGCGCACAGCCCTCACCACGCCCGGTGACACCTATCCGACAGCACCGAGAGGATCGGCAGGCGGTCCCGCCTGGACAGGATCAAGCACGCGCGTCAGCCCGCCGCCTCCATAGCGGTCCAAATCTCATCGAGGTAGTTCCACCAGCGCTGGTCATCGAGCCGGAAGCTCGTGAGCAGAAATCCACCGACGACGAGGGTGTTGCCGACGACATCAGCGCGAGCAGTCGAACTGGCAACGATATTGCCGCTGGTGGCTGCGGCTAGGAGCGTGGCGAGATCTTCACGTGGACCGAGGTCCACCCATGGAGACTCGCTGGCGATGATCTTGTCAGCCAGTTCGGACAACTCGGCCTCGGTCGCGCCGTTACGAAAGACATCCTTGACGATGAAACCGACGACGAAGACGGCATAGCGGACGGCCATCTGAGCCTCGTCCTCGTTTAGTCCAGCGAACGTCGCGGCTAGACGGTCGCCGTCCTTTGCGATGACAGCACGGTAGGCCTCTCGTACCGCCCCCTCCACATGCTCGTCAATACGCACCGCTGCTCCTCCGCTTCTGACGCCTGTCCCACCAGGTCGTGACTGTATCGACAGTGGACCCGAGTATCACGAGTCCAACGCCCACGATCTTGTTCGGTGCCACCAGCACACCGAGCATGCCGCTGGTCAGCCCGACTCCCTGTGGTGAATAGGCGACGACCGCGTCTGCCCGGCGCTCCCACCGAGGAGCTTCTGCATCGTGCTCGCGCGGTTGGACGGCGTCTGGCGATGGACGAGCACGTCGACCGAGCCCCGGCTCAGGCGGTGGAACTGCTGGTCGGACGGGTGGTTGGTGGGTTGCGCTACCACCACCCGTGGTCAGTTTCCCAGTGCGCGGACCTTGGCGATCGTCTCCTGGACGTGCTGCTTGGCCGGCTCGCCGCCCTGGGACGCCTGCGCCAATGCCTGACGGTACGCATCGATCATGCCGACTAGCGGCCCGGCGGCGACGCCCTCCAGAGCACCGGCCACGAGGCTCCGCGCCTCGGCCGCGTCCTGTGCTGCCGCTGCGGTCTTGGCCTTCGCCTCGTCGAGCTTCTGCGACGCCGCCGCCAACCTCGCGATGATCTGTGCTGCGCTCACGCGCATCCTCCCCCGTGGTTGACCATCGCCTCCACCACCGCACGGGCGGAGACCACAAGGGAGCGTACGAGATCCGCGCACGGAGCGCGACCGCCCGATCGCCCAGTCGTCACCTGCGTGACGTCGTTCGCGAAGATCACTTGATGCTGACCAGTCACGGCAGGCGCTCGACAACTGGCACCCATCAAGTGATCAAGGAACCCGGACCGCGTTCACTAGATCTTGGACAGTTTCTGTTAGCTCAGAACGGAAACTGTCCAAGATCTCGAAGGATTCACCGCGACAGCAGGCGCCGAGCGGTCAACGATCAGCGACGAACACGCCGAGGCCGTGCACGCCCTGCACCCAACCCTGCGTCTGTAGGACCAGGATGGCTTGCCGCACTACGGTCGTCGACACGCCGTGCTGAGTCTTGAGCTGCACCGTGGACGGCAACTTGTCCCCCGGCGCGAGTTCTCCCGACTCGATCTGGCCCCGGATGTGATCCGCGAGCTGTTCCCACTTTGGTTTGACGGGCATATGGACTCCCAGGTCTGCCCCGCCATTCGATCACGCGCAACTACCCATGACAAGTAACGTGTTGTCATGCTTGCTATCTGTGACTAGTTGTGTAAAGCTCCCTTCGACCGGCTCCCAGGTCTGCAAACCGGAGTTGGTTCTTCCCCACCGCATAGGTAAGGCGCTCGGTCGGCCGGTCCCCCCGTCCGACCGGGCGTGCCGGGGCGTGCCCGCACGCCGTCCCAGCGCATCGTCGCCCGGCCGGCCCGTACCGGGTCCGCGCCGGCACGAGCAACGCATTGACCAGCGAGGAGACGACCGGACGGGAGCACCCGATGCCCGATCGACCCGACGACCAGCCCACCGACCCACCACCCTCCGCACCCCCGCCAGCCCGGCGGCTCGTGTCCGAGCAGGACGTCGAGGACGCCGACGACACCCTTTTCGCCCATCCGCCGCGCGTGGTCCGCAGGTGGGTCTGCGAGTGCGGCATGGACTATCCATGCAGCGACGTCCTCTTCGCCCGCCTGGTCAAGGCCACCGCCGAGGCGGAACAGTGAAGGGGGAACCACCGAACCCGTGCGACAAGCAGCGGGCCGCGCGAACGCCCCACGACGACGCGGTGGACGACCTGCGCGATGCTTGGCTGGCCACGATCGCCGCCGCCGACCGGGCCGGTGCGCACCTGCATGGTGCGGGGCCACCCGGCCGACGACTGCCCTGGCAGGACGCGGTCACCGAGTGCTGGCGGGCGCTCAGTCTGGTCTACGCCGGGCTGGCCGCCGATCGCACATCGTCGGTGACCGCGACAGCGGGTGAGCTGCTCGCCGGGCTGCGGACAGCTCGGGTCGACGCCGACCGGGCCGCCGCGCTGGCCGCCCGTACTCGATGGCGGTTGGCCGCGGCCGAGGACCGATTGCGGCGTACCCACAACGCGGCGGACGTGGTCGCGGCCCGGCGGTTTGCGGCGGCCGTCACCCGGTTGGACATCGTCGTCACGCGGCTTGCGGTCGGCGGCTGCCGCATCGACCGCTCGGTGGCGGCGTTGACCGGCGCGGGCACGGACCCGGCGCCGTCCATGCCGAAAAGCACAGCCAGCACCAGCGAGATCGCAAGCGGCTGCCGTGTGGCGATGAGCCTGGTGCTCAGGAGGCACCGGCGGGAGAACCGACTCACGATGATCAGGAGGCGACGATGGTGACCGACCCGCACGCGGCGCTGCGCGGCCTGCTGGCCGGACGACTGCGCGGGCACGAGCGGCGGCTGCGCCGGTTCACCGAGGCGGACTGGCGGCGGTACGCGGACCTGCTCGCCGGGGCACTGCTGGTGGCCGTGCGACGGCGATTCGTCGCCGGCCAGGACCGGGCGCCGGTGATCCGGTTCGTGGCGTCGGCGCGGGAACGCTACGACGTCACCGGTTCGGACGTCGATCCGGCGCTGGCCGAAAGGCTGGTGTGGGCGGCGCTCGGCGAACGGCCTTCAGTGCCCGACGACGCGCCGGCCATCGTCGCCCGGACGGTGTTGCTGCTCGGGCTGCTGGAGGACGAGGGGTGCACCGAGCAGGAACGGGATGGCGTCCTCGCAGCGGCGGCGCAGCTCGCCGACAACGCCGCGCAGGGCGGGGACGTCTGCGGCGCACCAGGACGGTGATTCTCCGACGAATCTGGCACTCTGGCGGGCGTCGCGACGGGGAGGAAGGTACGCCGGGGTGGAGGCGCTGAGCCGCACACAGCGATCACTGGACCGTGATCAGGTGCGCCGCTACGTGGAGGCGTCCTTCGGCGCGGACCGTGTGATGGTGGACTGTGCGCCCATCTCGGGCGGCGGCTTCGCGACAGTGTGGCGGGTGGCGCTCGACGGCGGGCGCGAGGTGGTGCTGAAGGTGGCCCCGCCGGCCGACGCGCCGCTGCTGCGCTACGAGCGGGGCCTCTGCGGTGCGGAGGCGCGGTACTTCCGACTCGTGGCCGCGCACGCGCCGCAGGTGCCCGTGCCACCGCTGCTGCACCACGGCGACGATCCGGAGCTCGGCGAGTGGCTGTTCATGGGCCTGCTGCCGGGTCGCTCGCTGTGGGAGTGGTCGGAGTCGGCGCAGCGCCTCGACGACGGCCCGGCCCGGTACGACTTCGGAGCCGCGCTCGCCGCGCTGCACCGGGTGACCGGCGACCGTTACGGGTACGACGGCCCTCGGGCGAGCGGCGCGACGTGGCGCGAGGCGTTCACCGCCATGCTCGACGGGCTGCTCGCCGACGCCGGGGACTGGGACGTCCGGCTGCCCGCCTCGCCGGACCGGATCCGGGAGCTGCCCGAGCGGTACGCGTCGGTCCTGGACGAGGTACGTCGGCCGGCGCTGCTGCACTTCGACGGCTGGGACGGCAACGTGCTCGCGGAACCCGAGACCGATGGCAACCTGCGCCTGCGCGGGATCGTCGACGGTGAGCGGTTCCTCTTCGGCGACCCGCTGATGGATCTGGTGTCGCCGCTGATCTATCGACGGGCGGAGGACGAACCCAACAATCCGTTCCTTCGCGGCTACCGCGCCGCCGCCGGCCATCCGGTGCTCTTCGACGAGGCCGCCCTGCGTCGGCTCAGCCTCTACCGCCTGCACCTGTACCTGTTGATGACTGTCGAGATGCCCAGCCGGGGGATCACCCGCGAGAATCGGCCCGACCGCTTCGAGCGACTGGCCGACCTGCTGGACCACGAGCTGACCGAACTGCGGCGCGCGACTCCGTCGGCCCGTGCGGGCGGCTGACGTCCTTCGCGGCAGCCCGGATCAACGCCGTCAGCGCAGGGCGCGGAACAGCACCAGGTAGGCGCAGTAGCCCAGCGGCACCAGCAGGAAGCAGATCGCGAATCCGAGCGGCAGGTAGCGCGGCGGCGTGCCGGCCACCATGGCGGGCCTCCCCCACCGGCCCAGCACCAGGTAGCCCCCGAAGAACGCCAGCGCCGGCAGGCCCGCGCAGATCCACGCGCCGAGGGTGAAACCGTCGACCAGGCCGATCCCGGACGCGAGCACCAGCGTCAGCATCAACACCCCGCCCGCCGCCCCGCAGGCCGCGTAGACGGCGACCGCCCGCGCCAGCGGCGACCACGTCGGCAGCAGCGCCGGCCGCTGGGCCAGCAGCTCGGCCTGCTGCCCGTGCCGGTCGGCCTCGTCGGCCATCCGTCGGGCCAGCTCCAGCTCCACCACCGGGTCGACCACCGCCGCGCGCTGCGTCGGCAGCCCGACGCCCGCCGAACTCACCGCCGTCGGCAGCGCCAGCCGCGCCTGCCCCGCCGGCAGCTCGGAGTACGCCCCGACACCCGCCCGCCCCGGCGCGCCGGCTGCGCCGGCGAAATCCCCGTCCCTCGGTCCGGGCGCAGCCGACGAGCCGGGCACGGCCGACGAGCCGGGCGGGACCGACGAGCCGGGCGGGACCGACGAGCCGGGTGGGGCCCACGGGCTCGACGCGGCCGACGCCGGCGGGGCGGAGGGGCCAGGCGCGGTGGGCGGGATGGGCGGTGTCCATGGGTCGGGTGGGGCAGCGGAGGTCTCGGGCATCGGCGGCTGGTCGACGCCGATGGCGCGGCCGAGCTGGTCGAGACGCTGGCCCTGGGCGGTCAGCCGCTGGTGCAGGTAGTCGGCGGCGGCGTACAGGTCACGGCGGCGCTCGGACTCGGCGGCGGCATCCCGCTCACCGGCACGGCGGTGGTCGGCGAGCTGTCGGGCCAGCGCCGCGTACTCCTCGAAGGACACCGTCAACGCTCCCCGTCCGAGTCGTGCCCGTCGCGGGCGAACGGCACGATCAGCCTGGTCCGCTGGTCGTGCCTGTCGATCAGCAGCGCCCGGTCGGCGCGGGGCGTGTAGGCCAGGTCGTGCACCCCGAGGTGCAGGGCCAGCTCGGGCCCGGGCACGTTGAGCGCGACGAGGCAGGCGATGTCGTCCCGGTTCTGGGTGCCGCCGAGGTCGTCGGAGAGCCGGCGCAGGCCACGCCACCAGCCGAGCAGGTGCATGCCCTGGGCCGGCCCCTGGCGCAACAGGGCACGCAGGTCGTCCAGGCCGGAGCGGAACGTCACCGGGTCGGACGCCCCGAGCACCGGCGCGGCGGCGTCCATCCCGAACACCACCAGGTATTCCCGGCCGGCCGGCTCGGCGGCCAACGCGGCGATCCGGTCGCGCAGCCCGGCCGCGTCGAGGCGGTGCACCGGATGGCCGGCGGACCGCAGCGCGGCCTCGGTCTCGGCGGCGACCGGGTCGGCGGCGGTGACCAACGAGGCCACCTGGAACCGGACGTCACCGGGGGTGTGTTGACGGGCCAGGCTCAGCGTCGCGGCGCGCAGCACGTCCGCGCCGGCCGGTGTGGTGCCGACGACGGCGAGGTGCCGGCCGGGGGTGGTGTCCATCAGGAACAGTGCGGTGGTGCCGTGCACGTCGACAGTCCGGCCGACCAGCGCCATGGGACGTCGACCACCGGGGCGCAGTCCGGCGAAGGTGGGATCGTCCTCGACGCGCGCCGCCTCGTACCCCTTGAAGACCGCCGGGGCCCGCGAGCCCGGCGGCCGGGCCTGCCACAGCTCGTGGCGCAGCGCGGCCAGGTCGCCGGCGGCGGCGTGCGCGTCCGGGAAGCGCACGACGGTGTCCGCGCCGACCGCGCCGGCTGCGGTGTTGACCACGGCCGCGCCGATCGGCAGGGCCGCGGCGGCGTCGTTGAGCTGGTCGAGGACGCCACCGCCGCCGGGCAACGCCACCCGCAGGGCGAACTGCCCGAAGATCGCCTCGGCCCGACCGTAGAGCGCCTCGATCCCGGTCATGCTCTGGCTGGCCAGCACCAGGTGGATGCCGTACGAGCGGCCCTTGCGGGCCAACTCCTCCAGCAGGTCGACCGCCTCGCGGGCCAGGGCGTCGTTGCCGGCGAGCAGCACGTGGAACTCGTCGATGACGGCCACGACGCGCGGCAGCGGATTGTCCCGCGGGAGGTCGGCGAGCTTGGTGACACCGTGCCGCTTCAGCGCGGTGGCACGCCGCTGCGCCTCGCGGCGCAGCTCGCGCAGCACCGCCAGGCCGTACTCGCGGTCGGACTCGATGCCGACCGCGCGGGCGTGCGGCAGCCAGGACGGGTCGCGACCGGTGGGCACGAACTCGGTGAAACTCACGCCCTCCTTGAAGTCGAGCAGGTAGAGCTGCAACTCGGCGGGCGAGTAGCGCGCGGCCAGCCCGTACAGGACGTCGAGGAGGAAGACGGTCTTGCCCGCGCCGGTGCGCCCGCCGACCAGCCAGTGCGGGGTGACGTCGTCGAAGGCGACGGTCAGCGGTGCCGGGCCAGCCCGGCCGACGACGGTGCGCAGGCCGTTGGCCGCGGACTCGGCCCAGCGTCGCTCGGGCAGCAGCGCGGCGAACGGCAGCGCGTCGGCGCGACGGGCGGCGGCGCCGACGTGCTCCGCGAGCGCGCGGACCGACGCCGGCGGCGGATCGCCGTCGAGCAGCACGGGTGCGGCGAGACCGCTGCCGTCGGCGCTGAACGGCATGCCGGCCGGGTCGCCGACCTGTGCGTACCCCTCGGCGAGCCGGATGGCGGTGGTGCTGCCCAGCGGCGGCGACGTCTCGCCGGGCAGCCGGGACGGATGCCCGGCGAGGAGCACGCAGACGGCGGCGGCCGGGCCGGCGTGGGTGAGCGCGGCGAGTCGGGCCAGCTCGCGTGGCGCGGGCGCGGCGGTCGCGACGACGAGCAGCAACTGCCGCGTGGCGGGTTCGGCGTGCTGGGCGGCGCGGGCGTGCCGTTCGGCGGTGTCCAGCAGAGCGGCCACCTCGGTCTCGCTGGTGGCCGGCGGGTCGAGCACCCCGGCGTCGAGCAACGGGCGCAGCGGACCGAAGGTCGCGCCCAGCGCGGCGGTGTCGATGCCGGCGACCCGGACCCGACCGGGCGGTGCGGTGGCCACCAGCCGCAGCACCACCGCCCGCAGCAGCGCCGCGACCCGCCCGTCCCGGGCGTCGGTGTCCAGTGCCAGGTGGTGGCCGCCGCCGAGCGGCACCAGCACGGCGAACCCGCCGTCCTCGGTGGACGCCTCGCCGATCCGTAACGCGACCGGGTCGTCGGTCAGGGTGGCCGCGCCGGGGGTGGGGGTGGCCAGCGCGGCGCCGAGGCGCGCGAGTCGGGCGACGAGGTCGGCCCCACCGGCCTGCGGCGTCGGAGGTGGTGCCGCGCCGAGCACGGCCCGGGCCGCGTCCAGGTGGGAACGGGCCGCCCGGTGGGCGGTGACCGCCTGGCCGTACACCGACGCGAGCCTGCCCACGTTGTGCCTCCCACGCCACGGCCGTCCGGTCCGCGGAAACCCTAACGGACAGCGGTGACACCGGGACAGTAACCGACCCCCGCTTTCGGGTCGTGGCGGCCGACGGTTGTGACACGTTGCGCGCCTGTCGGGCCAGCGACGTTCACAGTTCTCGATTAGGTTTGCGGTGCGAACACCCGATGGAGGGAGTCCACCTCGTGCGTCGAGTCCTCACGGCGGCCACCGCCGCCCTGACCCTCACCACCGCCGGCACCATGCTCACCGGCGCGTCCGCTTCAGCCGCCCCGACGGCCTGGGGCCGTCCCGTCGTCACCGCCGTGCCGCAACCCGGCGCGCCCGGCCTGGGCGACACCTACTACCCCGACTACGGCAACGGTGGCTACGACGTCTCGCACTACGACGTCCGGCTGCGCTACGACCCGGCCACCGACCGGCTCACCGGCACCACCACGATCCTCGCCACGGCGACGCAGGACCTCTCGGCGTTCAACCTGGACTTCCTGCTCGACGTCGAGTCGGTACGGGTCAACGGGTGGGAGGCCGGCGCCAGCACCGCGGGCACGCACGAGCTGGTCGTCACCCCGGCCCGCACCATCACCCGGGGCGAGCAGCTCACCATCGTGGTGCGCTACGGCGGCGTTCCGTCCGAGACCCTGGTCGGCGGCTACAGCGGCTGGACGCGTACCGATGACGGGGCGCTCGCGGTCAACGAGCCCGAGTCGGCGTGGTGGTGGTTCCCGAGCAACGACCACCCGCTGGACAAGGCGACCTTCGACATCTCCGTGTCGGTGCCCACCGGTGTCGAGGTGATCAGCAACGGCGTGCAGCCGAGGCCACCGGCGGCCGAGGCCGGCAACCGCACCCGGTGGATCTGGCGGACCACCTCCCCCACCGCGCCGTACCTGGCCTTCATGGCCATCGGCCAGTACGACATCGTCACCGACACCACGCCGGGCGGCCAGCCGGTGATCAACGCGTACAGCACCTCGCTGGGCGCGCTCGGGCCGGCCGCGCGGGCCAGCATCGAGCGGACCGGTGAGATCGTCGACTGGGAGAGCGGGATCTTCGGCCCGTACCCGTTCGAGGCGCAGGGTGGCGTGGCCGGGCCGGTGGACGGCATCGGTTTCGCCCTGGAGACGCAGACCCGCCCGGTGTACGGGCCGGGCTTCTGGCGGCGCGGCGCCAACACGTACGTGGTGGCCCACGAGAACGCCCACCAGTGGTTCGGTGACTCGGTCTCGGTGGCCGAGTGGCGCAACATCTGGCTCAACGAGGGCTTCGCCTCGTACGCCGAGTGGCTCTGGTCGGAGGAGCAGGGCGAGGGCACCGCGCAGGAGGTCTTCGACTTCACCTACGCCAGCTACCCCGCCGACGACGATTTCTGGCAGGTGCTGCCCGGTGACCCGGGCGCCGACCGGGTCTTCGACGACGCGGTGTACGACCGGGGCGCGATGACCCTGCACCAGCTCCGGCTGGCCGTCGGCGACGACGCGTTCTTCGCGATCCTGCCGGCGTGGACGGCCGAGCACCGGTACGGCAACGGCACCATCGAGCAGTTCCAGGCTCTGGCCGAGCGGATTTCCGGTCTGGACCTGGACGAGCTGTTCACCACCTGGCTGTTCACCGCTGGCCGTCCCGACGTGGCCAGCGCCGCACGCAAGGCCGCGCCACCGGCCGAACCGAAGTCCTGGGCCAAGATCCGCGAGTCCCACGAGCTGCTGTCGCACTAGCGGCAGTCGTCACCCGGAAAGGCCCGTCGCCGAGGCGGCGGGCCTTTCCGCGTCCCCGCTGGTCCCGCCGCAGCGATCTCGCCTACCACCGCTGCGCCTGTCGCCCCTCCCCCACGCGTCCTTTGCTCTGCTTCAACGGACGCAACACCGGTTGTCCGACTATCGGACGTGCGGTGTTGCGTGGAGTGAAGCAGAGCAAAGGACGCGCGTGGGGAGGCTGGCCCCCGGGCCGGAGTCGTCACCAGCGACCGGATTCAGGCGGGCGGCTCAGGACGCCGGCGCCACCGAAGGGCTTACGGTCGCCGGGGGCCCCGCCGCCGCGGCCGTGCTCGCCTCGACGGCGCGGATGTGCCGGTAGGCGAACCAGAGCGGCGGGAACGCCCCGACCGCGAAGGACAGGTCGACGAGCGTCCAGAACCAGGGGATGTCCCGGATCGGGCCGCAGATCAGCGCCAACGGGACGATCCCCGCGCAGGCGAACATGCCGACCTGCACCACCCAGACGTTGCGCACCGGGTCACGCAGCGGCCCCCAGAACGCCACCGCCAGCACCAGGTGGGCGAAGGCCAGCCAGTCGGTGCCGTAGAGCAGGAACGGGTAGTCCCGGTCCGCGGTCACGAGTCCCGTGTGGACCCGATCGATCCAGCCGACCAGCGCCGGGAACTGGCCGGCGAGCGGGTCCAGCGCGCGCAGCAACCAACGCACCTCGATCTCCAGCGGAAACGCGGTGACGCCGCTCAGGAACAGGCCGATCAGCACGATCCACAGCCAGCGACGGGTACGCCGCAACCGCTCCTCGTTGTCCATGATCGCAGCGTAACGATGATCTTCGTGACGTCCGGTCCCGGATTCGGTGACCGCAGTCTCAGTGCCTCGTCCTCCGGTCGGCGCGACGGTTGTCCGCCGCGCCGACCGGACGATCTCAGCGGACGGCGAGCGGCTGCGCGGCCGGGCCGACCGGTGCCGGCAGCGCGCCGACACCGCCCAGGTAGCCGTGGATCGCGGCGGCCACCGCGCGCCCCTCGGCGATGGCCCAGACGATCAGCGAGGCGCCCCGGTGCATGTCCCCGGCGACGAACACGCCGTCGGCGTCGGTCTGCCAGTCGTCCCGGGCGTCGATGGCGCCCCGGGGGTTGCGGGCCACCCCGAACTGCTCCAGCAGCGGCTGCCGCTCGGTGCCCTCGAAGCCGATCGCCAGCAGCACCAGGTCGGCGGGCAGCTCCCGTTCGGAACCCGGCACCACGGTGACGACCCGTCGGCCGTCGACCTTCTCCACCGTCACCTCGGCGATCCGCACCGCACGCACCTGGCCGGTGCCGTCGTCCACGAACTCCTGCACCGCGACCGCGAAGACGCGCTCGCCGCCCTCCTCGTGCGCCGGGTAGCTGCGCAGGAGCCACGGCCACGTGGGCCACGGGTCCCGCGCCTCGTCGCGCTCCTGCGGCGGCTGCGGGTACAGGTCGAGCTGGTGTACGCCGGCAGCGCCCTGCCGGTGCGCGACGCCGAGGCAGTCGGCAGCCGTGTCGCCGCCACCGATGATCACGACGTGCTTGCCGGCCGCGTCGATCGGGGTGCCGTCGGGCAGCACCGCCCGCGCCAGCCGGCGCTCCCCGGTGGGCACCACGCCGGCTTCGTCGGTGGCCGCGGTGGCGACCGCCCGATTCGCCGCGACCAGGTGCGCCATCGCCTGGTGTACGCCCCGAAGCGCCCGCCCCGGGGTCTCCGGAGTGTCCCGGCCCTGCAACGCCCCGCAGGCCAGCAGCACCGCGTCGTGCTCGGCGCGCAACTGCTCGGCGGTGACGTCGACACCGACGTTCACGCCCGTGCGGAACTGCACCCCCTCGGCGGTGAGCTGCGCCAACCGGGCGTCGATGTGCCGCTTCTCCAACTTGAAGTCGGGGATGCCGTACCGGAGCAGGCCGCCGATCGCGTCGTCACGCTCGTACACGGTCACGGCGTGACCGGCGCGGGCGAGCTGCTGTGCGGCAGCGAGACCAGCGGGCCCGGAGCCGACCACGGCCACCGAGCGGCCCGACGGCGTCGGAACCGCGCGGGGGGTGAACCCGCGCGCCGCCGCTGCGTCGGCGATCTCCACCTCGACCTGCTTGATCGTCACCGGCTGACCACCGGCGATGCCGAGGACGCACGCCGCCTCGCAGGGTGCCGGGCAGAGTCGGCCGGTGAACTCCGGGAAGTTGTTGGTGGCGTGCAGGGACTCCACGGCGGCGTCCCAGTTGCCGGTCCGCACCAGGTCGTTCCAGTCCGGAATTCGATTCGCAAGTGGGCAGCCGGCAGTGTCGCTGTGGCAGAACGGGATGCCGCAGTCCATGCAGCGGGTGGCCTGCTCGCGGACCAGCTCTTCGCCGGCCGGCGGGTAGACCTCGCGCCAGTCGCTGATCCGCACCGGCACCGGGCGGCGGGCCGGCAACCGCCGGTCGTAGCGCAGGAAACCGTTCGGGTCAGGCACGAGCCACCTCCTGGGCCGCCACCCGCGGGGCGGGCGGCACCGGCATCTCCGGCACAGCCGGCGCGGCCAGTTCTTTCATGACCGCGTCGTCGACGTCGTGGCCGGCGGCTTCGGCGGCCTTCATGATCTCCAGCACCCGGCGGTAGTCGCGGGGCACCACGGCGGTGAACTCGGCCACCGCCTCCGGCCAGCGCTTGAGCAGCTCCTCGGCGACCGCCGAACCGGTCTCGGCGACGTGCCGCTGGACCAGCTCGTGCAGCAGCGTCTGCTCCTGCTCACGCAACGGCGCCAGGTCGACCAGCTCCGCGTTGACCCGGGACCGGTCCAACCGGTGCACGAACGCCATTCCGCCCGACATGCCGGCGGCGAAGTTACGGCCGGTCGCGCCGAGCACCACCACGGTGCCGCCGGTCATGTACTCGCAGCCGTGGTCGCCGACGCCCTCGACGACGGCGACCGCTCCGGAGTTGCGGACCGCGAAGCGCTCCCCGACCCGGCCACGCAGGAAGACCTCGCCCGCGGTCGCGCCGTACAGGATGGTGTTGCCCGCGATGATCTGGTCCTCCGCGCGCTGCCCCGGCTCGGCGTCGGGGTCCAGGAACGGCGCGGCGGCGTCCGGACGGACGACGATGCGCCCACCGGAGAGGCCCTTGCCCACGTAGTCGTTGGCGTCGCCGTGCAGCCGCAGGGTGACGCCCTTCGGCAGGAACGCGCCGAACGACTGGCCGGCCGTGCCGTGCAGCACGAACTCGATGGTGTCCTCGGGAAGGCCGTCGCCGCCGAAGCGGCGGGTCACCTCGCCGCCGAGCATCGCGCCGACGCTGCGGTGCTCGTTGCGCACCGCCACCTCGACCCGGACCGGCGCTCCCTCGGACAGCGCCGGGGCGGCCAGCGCGATCAGCTCGTTGTCCAGGGCCTGCTCCAGACCGTGGTCCTGGGCGCGTACCCCGCGTCGGGCGGTGCCGGCGGGCAGCTCCGGCAGGTGCAGGACGGGGGCCAGGTCGAGCCCGTGGGCCTTCCAGTGCGACACCGCCGGGGCCACGTCGAGCAGTTCGCTCTGCCCGATGGCCTCCTCGATCGACCGCAGACCCAGCTCGGCCAGGTATCCCCGGACCTCCTCGGCGAGGAACAGGAAGAAGTTCTCGACGAACTCCGGGGTGCCCGTGTAACGCTCGCGCAGCACCGGGTTCTGGGTGGCGATGCCGACCGGACAGGTGTCCAGGTGGCAGACCCGCATCATCACGCAGCCCGAGACGATCAGCGGCGCGGTCGCGAAACCGAACTCCTCCGCGCCGAGCAGCGCCGCGACCAGGACGTCCCGACCGGTCTTGAGCTGGCCGTCGACCTGCACGGTGACCCGGTCGCGCAGCTTGTTGAGCAGCAGCGTCTGCTGCGCCTCGGCCAGCCCCAACTCCCAGGGGGTGCCGGCGTGCTTGAGCGAGTTCATCGGGGACGCGCCCGTGCCGCCGTCGTGACCGGAGATCAGGATGACGTCGGCCTTGAGCTTGGCCACGCCCGCGGCGACGGTGCCGACGCCCACCTCGCTGACCAGCTTGACGTGCACCCGGGCCGCCGGGTTGACGCACTTCAGGTCGTGTACGAGCTGGGCCAGGTCCTCGATGGAGTAGATGTCGTGGTGCGGCGGCGGGGAGATGAGGCCGACGCCGGGGGTGGCGTGCCGGGTACGGGCGATCCACGGCCAGACCTTGTTACCGGGGAGCTGGCCGCCCTCGCCGGGCTTCGCGCCCTGGGCCATCTTGATCTGAAGGTCGTCGGCGTTGACCAGGTATTCGCTGGTGACACCGAATCGGCCGCTGGCGATCTGCTTGACCGCGGAGCGGCGTAGCGGGTCGTGCAGCCGATCGACGTCCTCGCCGCCCTCGCCGGTGTTGGACTTGCCGCCGAGGCGGTTCATCGCGATGGCGAGCGTCTCGTGCGCCTCGGCGGAGATCGAGCCGTACGACATGGCGCCGGTGGCGAACCGCCTGACGATCTCGGTGGCCGGCTCGACCTCCTCGATCGGCACCGGCGGACGGACCCCGGTGCGCAGGGTGAACAGACCCCGCAGCGAGCCGGCCTGCGCGGCGAGCCCGTCCACCTTGGACGTGTACTGGCGGAAGACGTCGTACTGCCGGCTGCGGGTGGCGTGTTGCAGCAGGAAGACCGTCTCCGGGTTGAACAGGTGCAGCTCACCCTCGCGACGCCACTGGTACTCGCCACCGACCTCAAGCCGGTCCGAGTCGGCGGTGCCGGCCGGCGGCCAGGCCAGCGCGTGCCGGGCGGCCACCTCGGTGTGCACACCGGCCAGCCCGACGCCGCCGATCCGGCTCGGGGTGCCCCGGAAGTACCTGTCGATGAGTCGACTGTCCAGGCCGACCGCCTCGAAGACCTGCGCGCCGCAGTACGACGAGACCGTCGAGATGCCCATCTTGGACATGATCTTCAGGACGCCCTTGCCGAGCGCCTTGGCGTAGTTGCGCACCGCCGCGGCCGGCTCGACCCCGGCGAGCACACCAGTGGCGATCATGTCCTCCACGGACTCGAACGCCAGGTACGGGTTGACCGCCGCGGCGCCGTACCCGATGAGGACCGCCGCGTGGTGCACCTCCCGGCAGTCGCCGGACTCCACGATCAACGCCGCCTGCGTACGCGTCTGCTCGCGGACCAGGTGCTGGTGCACGGCGGCGGTGAGCAGCAGTGACGGGATCGGCGCGAGATCGGCGTTGGTGTCCCGGTCGGAGAGCACCAGGATGCGGACGCCGTCCTCGATGGCCTCGGAGACGTGCCGGCAGATCTCGATCAGCCGCGCCTTGATCCCCGCAGCGCCCTCCCGGACGCGGTACAGGCCGGAGACCCGGACGGCCTTGAAGCCGGGCAGGTCACCGTCCTCGTCGATGGAGAGGATCTTGGCCAGCTCGTCGTTGTCGATGATCGGGTGCGGCAGCACGATCTGCCGGCAGCTCGCCGCGTTGGGGTCGAGAAGGTTGCCCTCCGGCCCGATCGTCGACGCCAGGCTGGTCACCAGCTCCTCGCGGATGGCGTCCAGCGGCGGGTTGGTGACCTGCGCGAAGAGCTGGTGGAAGTAGTCGTAGAGCAGTCGCGGGCGGGTCGACAGCGGCGCGATCGGGGTGTCGGTGCCCATCGAGCCCAACGGCTCCGCGCCGGTACGGGCCATCGGCGCGAGCAGGACCTTCAGCTCCTCCTGCGTGTAGCCGAAGGCCTGCTGGCGACGACGTACCGAGTCGTGGGTGTAGACGGTGTGCTCGCGGGCCGGCAGGTCGTCCAGCTCGATCAGCCCGGCGTGCAGCCACTCGGCGTACGGCTCGGCGGCGGCCAACTCGGACTTGATCTCGTCGTCGTGCACGATGCGGCCGGCCACGGTGTCGACCAGGAACATCCTGCCCGGCTGGAGGCGGCCCTTGGCGACCACGTGGGCCGGGTCGAGGTCGAGTACGCCCGCCTCGGAGCCCAGCACGACGAGACCGTCGTCGGTCTGCCACCAACGCCCCGGGCGCAGCCCGTTGCGGTCCAGCACCGCGCCGACGATCTCGCCGTCGGTGAAGGCGACCGACGCCGGCCCGTCCCACGGCTCCATGAGGCTCGCGTGGAAGCGGTAGAACGCCCGCTTGTCCGGCTGCATGCCGGGGTCGTTCTCCCACGCCTCGGGGATCATCATGAGCACCGCGTGCGGCAGGCTCCGGCCCGCCAGGTGCAGCAGCTCCAGCACCTCGTCGAAGTTGGCCGAGTCGGAGGCGGCGGGGGTGCAGACCGGGAAGACCCGGCGGATGTTGCCCGGCACGTTCGGCGAGCGCAGCAGCGCCTCGCGGGCCTGCATCCAGTTCCGGTTGCCACGGATCGTGTTGATCTCGCCGTTGTGGGCGATGAACCGGTACGGGTGCGCCAGCGGCCACGACGGGAACGTGTTCGTGGAGAAGCGGGAGTGCACCAGGGCGATCGCGCTGTCGACGCGCTCGTCACGCAGGTCGGGGTAGAACGCCGGCAGCTGGTCGGGCGTGAGCATGCCCTTGTAGACCATGGTGCGGCTGGACAGCGACGGGAAGTACGCCGGCACGCCGCGCTCGGCGGTCTCCCGCTCGGCCTGCTTCCGCAGGCAGAACGCCACCCGGTCCAACTCGATGCCGCGCAGCGGGGTGCCGGCCGGCCCGGCGGGCGAGTCGGTGAGGCGGTGGGCGGCCACGAAGACCTGCCGGACCCGCGGCATGGCCGCCAGGGCGGTCTCGCCGAGCCCTTCCGGCTCGACCGGCACGTCCCGCCAGCCGAGCAGGTCCGCGCCCTCGACCAGCGCGTACTTCTCGACCACCCGACGGGCGCGGGCCTCGGCGGCGTCGTCGTCCGGGAGGAAGACCAGACCGGTGGCGTACTCGCCGGCCGGCGGCAGCGGGACGTCGGCGACCGCACGCAGGAACGCGTCCGGCACCTGGATCATGATGCCGGCGCCGTCGCCGGTGTTGGGCTCCGCGCCCCGGGCGCCACGGTGGTCCAGGCGGCAGAGGGCACCGAGCCCGTTGGCCACGACGGAATGGGACCGGCGGCCGTACAGGTCAGCCACGAAGGCCACCCCGCAGGCGTCGTGCTCCTGCGCCGGGTCGTAGAGGCCTTGGGCCTCAGGGCGGGGGCCGGGCGTCGGGGACGCTTGCGGGCTGTGCGGGTGCGGCTGTGTCGAATCCGCGTACGGCTGAGCCACCGGGCCTCCTGTCGTCACTCAGGTTGGATCATGGTGGGGACGACGTCGGCCCGTGGGTCTATTGAGTCTACGTTAGGGCTGGGGTCGCAAGGCCACTCAAGATTGATCACACCGTCCAGAGTCTGGGACGTGTAGTCTCGCGCGGTGGATTCGGTGCGCAAGGACGTCTTCGACCGGTTGGAACGTTTCTACGACTCGGTGCCCCGGGACGTCGCCCGTGTCGAGGAGCATGGCTCGCTGGTGCTGTTCGTCCGTGGCGGAGCGGGTTGGCCGTTCTACGCCCGCCCCCGGATCGGCGCCACCGAGACGCCGTCGCTGGCCGACGTGACCTCGGTCCGCGAACGCCAGCGGGAGCTGGGCCTGCCGGAGGCCTTCGAGTGGGTGCACGAGACGGCCCCGGAGCTGCTGGCGGTCGCCCGTTCGGCCGGTTTGTCCGTGCTGGAGGCCCCGCTGATGGTCCTCGACCCGGCCGCCCTGCCCGACCCGGCGACGCTCTCCGACGTACCCGTGCGGGTGCTGGCTGCCGACTCGCCCGACTTCGCCGCGGACGTGGCCGCCCGGCGGGCCGTGGCGGCCGTGGCCTTCGGCGTCCCCGGCACCGCGCCCGGCGAGGCCGGACCGGCCCAGCGGGACGCGGCGGTCACCGAGCTGGAGCTCGCCGCACTGGACGAGGAGCGGGCCCGCATCGCCGACGGCCGACGGATCTCGGCGCTGGCCGGCACGCCGACGGAGGGCGCGCTGGCCAGCGGCATGGCGATGCGCGTGGACGACGTCGCGGAGATCGCCGGGGTGGCCACCCTGCCGGCCGCCCGACGTCGCGGGATGGGCGCCGCGCTGACCGCCACCCTCGCCCGGGAACTGCTCGCCGCCGGCACCGGGCTGGTCTTCCTCTCCGCGGGCAGCGAGGACATCGCCCGGGTCTACCTGCGGGTCGGCTTCCGCCGCATCGGCACCGCCTGCATCGCCGAACCCGCCGCCCTGATCCCCTGAACCGCGCTGAGGCCCTGAACCGCGCTGAGGTCCTGCCACGCGCGACCGGTCAGGCCGGCGGACGCCACTGCGCCGCGGACGCGGCGGCGCTGGAGAGCAGCCGCGAGTTGATCGTGCCGAGCGCGGCGTCGCGGGCCCGCAGCGCCAACCGGCCCCGGGTCTGGAGCACCGCGGACATGCGGCGGGTCTGCCGGACCACGGTCGCCGCCCGCGGACGACGCACCCGGTCGTACGTCTGCACGGCGTCCGGCAGCCGGGCCTCGCGCAACAGTGAGGCGAGGGTGGCGGCGTCCTCGAACGCGAGACACGCGCCCTGCCCGAGGTGCGGCGGCATGGCGTGCGCCGCGTCCCCGAGCAGCACCACCCCACCCGGCCCGACCCCGAAGCCGTAGGCGCGCGGCAGCGGACGGAGTTCGCGGACCTCCTGCTGGACGAGGTCGCTCGGGTCGGTGGCGTCGAGTAACGCGGCGATCGGCGCGGGCCAGCCGGCGTACCAGCGGCGCAGGAGAGCGAGCTGGGTCTCCGGCGGCTCCGGTCGGGGAGCGCCGGCGGCGGTGGCCACCCAGTAGATACCTCCGCGCGTGGAGCCACCCGAGGAGCCCCGCTCGCCCAACGAGGCGGCCACGAAGCGGTAGCCCGCGCCCAGCACCTCGCCGGCGATGGGCTGGTCGGCGGGTAGCCGGGGTGCCCGGTACCAGGGGATGACGGCCCGCCAGGCGGCGCAGCCGGAGCTGACCACGCCCGCTTCCGGGGCAAGTTGGCGACGGATGACGCTGTCCGTGCCGTCCGCGGCGACCACCAGGTCGGCCTCGATGGTGTGCCGTCCGTCGTTCACGCCCGGCCGTTCACCCGGATCGACGCGGACGTGGCGCACGGTCACCCCGGTGCGCAACTCGACCCGGTCACCGAGGCCGGCGATCAGGGCGTCGTGCAGGTCCTCCCGGTGCACCACCACCGGCATCCGGTCGGCCGGCGTCGGCCGGGGCTGTACGAGCCAGTGCCCGTCCGGGCGGCGTACCCCGCCGTCGGGCAGCGGCGTGGCGATGGCGGCCAGACCGGCGCCGAGACCGAGGGCCTGCAACGCGCGGACACCGTTGGGCCAGAGCACCACGGCGGTCGGCTCGGGACGGACCCGCTCAGCGCGGTCCAGCAGGGTGACCTGCCACCCGGACCGGGCCAGCGCGCCGGCGACCGCGAGGCCTCCGACCCCGGCGCCGACCACCACCGCGCTTCGCATCGGTGCCGCCTCCGCTCAGCTGTCCCGGTCGGCCGGGCGCGCGCCGGTGGCGTCGGCCCGGGCCTCGTCGCGTGCCTCGGGCGTACCGTCCGTCGACCCATCGGCGCGGTCGCCGTCGGCGGTCTCGTCGTCGCCCGCCTCGTGGGGTGCCGCCTCGTCGTCGAGCGGCTCGGCGCCGTCGCGGCGTACCTCGTCGGCGGTTTCCGGCGGTGCCACACCGGTGTCCCGCCAGGTTTCGTACTGCTCCTCGCTGACCACCCGGTAACCGTCCGGGGCGGCGGCACGCGCGCTCGTCTCGTGCTCGGAGAGGTCGACCTGGGACAGATCGGACGTCGTGGGCAGCGTGGGGGTGGCCGCCGCGCCGACCGGGATCAGGAACTCCCGGGGGCCGCGGACCCGCACGAAGTAGGCCAGCGCGCCGAGGAAGACCAGGGCCGCGGTCCAGACGTTGAGCCGTACGCCGAGGATGTGGTTCGCCTCGTCGGTGCGCATCAGCTCGATCCAGAACCGGCCGGCGGTGTAGCCCATCACGTACAGCGCGAAAGCCCGGCCCCGCCCGAGCCGCAACCGCCGGTCCAGGACGAGGACCAGCGCGACCACGCCGAGGTTCCACAGCGCCTCGTAGAGGAACGTCGGGTGGTAGAGGCCGGGTTCGAGGATCGGCTGGCCGGCGTCGTCCCGCAACGCGTGCCCCGGGTTGTCCGGGTCCATCCGGTGGATCTGCAGGCCCCAGGGCAGCGTGGTCCGGTCGCCGAACAGCTCGTTGTTGAACCAGTTGCCGAGCCGACCGACCGCCTGGGCCAGCGGCAGCCCGGGGGCCAGCGCGTCGGCCACCACGCTCAACGGGATGCCGAGCTGCCGGGCGGCGATCCAGGCGCCGATCGCGCCGCCGGCGACGGCGCCCCAGATGCCGAGACCGCCCTCCCAGATGGCAAACGCCTTCAGCGGCTCGCCACCGGCCCCGAAGTACTTCTCCGGCGAGGTGATCACGTGGTAAATCCGGGCGCCGATGATGCCCGCGGGCACCGCCCACACGGCGATGTCGAGCACCGCGCCCGGAGCGACGCCCCGCTGGCGCATCCGGCGCTCGGTCACCCAGCAGGCAAGCACGATGCCGGCGATGATGCACAGCGCGTAGGCCCGGATCGGGACCGGCCCGAGCTGCCAGACCGCGGTGCTGGGACTGGGCAGGGCCGCCTGGGGGGACAGCGAGGCGATGGTCACGGGTGCACACGCTACCGCTGCGCACCCCTGCGGCGGCACCCCGGGCCGCCGCGCCGCGATCGGAATGACTTCTGGTTTGCGCCGCCGTAGGCTCTTTGTCCATGAGCGCGCTCACCTGGGCGGTCGCCGCGGTCGTCGCCGACGCCGCCGGCCGGGTGCTGCTCTGTCGGCAGGGCCGGGGCGAGCGCCGGTACGCGTTGCCCGGTGGCCGACTCCGTCCGGCGGAGAGCCCGGTGCGGGCGGCGCTGCGCGACATCCGCACCGAGACCGGCTGGGAGATCGACCTGGTCGACCTGGTCGGCGTCTACCACCTCACCGGTCCGACGGCGATCAGACCGGCCGGTCGCGCCGGGCCGCTGCCGGACATCCTGGTGCACGTGTTCCGCGCCCGTGTCGCCGAGGGCCGGCCGGACGCCGACCCACCGGCGGGCTGCCGGCTCTCCTGGCACGACCCCTCGGCACTGCCCGAGGCGGTCACCCCGCTGACCCGGGCAGCCGTCACCGACGCGCTCGCCGGACGCTCCGGCGTCCTCCGTGCTGTTGCCTCGACGCTCGACACCGCCACCCCCGCGCCGCCGGAGCAGCGCGGTGAGACGGCCAGCGACCCGTCGCTGCTGCCCTGACTCCGCACCGCCCGACGGCACAGCCGCGCGGCCCGGCATGCGGGGTGACCTACGCCCCGGAGACGCACATCCACAACGAGCGTGATGCCTGTGAGTCATCAAGATGACTCACAGGCATCACGCTCGTTGTGGGGAGGCAGGCCCGACGACCAGCGGCGCGGACTCAGCGGGCGGGGTTGCGGACGCCCTCGGCGAGTTCGGCGCTCAGGGCACGCAGCGCGGCCAGCCCCTCGGCCTCGGAGGACGCGTCGAGGACGCACCGGACCAGCGCGCTGCCGACGATCACTCCGTCGGCGTACCCGGCGACGGTGCTGGCCTGCGCGCCGGTGCCCACCCCCAGACCGACGCCGACGGGCAGGTCGGTGACCCCACGAACCCGGGACACGAGCGTGGGAGCGGCATCGGAGGTACGCGCACGCGCGCCGGTCACCCCCATGACGGCCGTGGCGTAGACGAAGCCCCGGCAGTGCTCGACGGTCATCGCGAGCCGGGCGTCGGTGGACGACGGCGACACCAGGAAGGTGCGGTCCAGCCCGTGGGCCTCCGAGGCGGCCAGCCACTCGGCCGCCTCGTCGGGGATGAGGTCCGGCGTGATCAGGCCGGTGCCGCCGGCGGAGGCCAGGTCGCGGGCGAACACGTCCACGCCGTACCGCTCGACGGGGTTCCAGTAGGTCATCGTGACGACCGGCGCGCCGGTCGCCGCGACCGCCTCGATGATGCGCAGCGCGTCGGCCGTACGGACGCCGCCGGCCAGCGCGATGTCGCTGGCCTTCTGGATGACCGGGCCGTCCATCACCGGATCGGAGTACGGGATCTCCACCTCGATGACGTCGACGCCGGCCTCGACCATCGCCGTCATGGCCGCGATGCTGCCCTCGACGGTCGGGAACCCGGCCGGCATGCAGCCCACCAGCACGGCCCGTCCGTCGGCCCGGGCCTTGTCGAACGCCACCCCGATGCGGCTCATCTCAGCGCTCCTTGTCGAGGATGCCGAAGTAGTCCCCGGCGGTGTGCACGTCCTTGTCGCCCCGACCGGAGAGGTTGACCACGATGGTGGGCTCCCGGCCCAGCTCGGCGGCGAGCTTCGGGGCCAGCGTCAACGTGCCGGCGAGCGCGTGGGAGCTCTCGATCGCCGGGATGATGCCCTCGGTGCGGCAGAGCAGCTCGAAGGCGGCCATCGCCTCGTCGTCGGTGACCGGCAGGTAGCTGGCCCGGCCACTGTCGTGCAGCCAGGCGTGCTCGGGCCCGACGCCCGGGTAGTCCAGACCGGCGGAGATCGAGTGCGACTCCAGCGTCTGCCCGTCGGCGTCCTGCAACACGTACGTGCGGGTGCCGTGCAGCACGCCCGCCGACCCGCCGGTGATGCTGGCCGCGTGCCGACCGGTGTCGACCCCGTCCCCGCCGGCCTCGAAGCCGTACAGCCGCACGTCCTCGTCGCCGACGAAGGCGTGGAAGATGCCCAGCGCGTTGGAGCCGCCGCCGACGCAGGCGGTGACCGCGTCCGGCAGCGCGCCGGTCAGGTCGAGGCACTGCTGGCGGGCCTCGTCACCGATGCCCCGGACGAAGTCCCGCACCATCGCCGGGAACGGGTGCGGCCCGGCGGCGGTGCCGATCAGGTAGTGGGTCGCGTCGACGTTCGCCACCCAGTCACGCATCGCCTCGTTCATCGCGTCCTTGAGGGTGCGCGAGCCGGTGGTGACCGGGACGACCGTGGCGCCGAGCATCCGCATCCGGGCCACGTTGAGCGCCTGCCGCTCGGTGTCGACCTCGCCCATGTAGACCACGCACTCGAGGTCGAACAGGGCGGCGGCGGTCGCGGTGGCGACGCCGTGCTGGCCCGCCCCGGTCTCGGCGATCACCCGGGTCTTGCCCATCCGCTTGGTGAGCAGCGCCTGGCCGAGCACGTTGCGGACCTTGTGCGCGCCGGTGTGGTTGAGGTCCTCGCGCTTGAGCAGCACCCGGGCGCCGACCTTCGCCGAGAACCGTCGGGCCTCGTAGAGCAGTGACGGCGTGCCGGCGTAGTCGCGCAGCAGGGCGCCGAACTCGGCCCGGAAGGACTCGTCCGCCATCGCCGTACGCCATGCCCCGTCGAGCTCGTCGAGCGCGGCCACCAGGGCCTCGGGCACGAACCGACCGCCGAAACGGCCGAAGTGGCCGGCGGAGTCGGGCTGCGAACCGGCCACCGGGGCCAGCGCATCGGCGCTCATCGGAAATCCTCTCGGTGGGGCGTCACACCGGCGCGGTCAGCGCACCGGCCGGGGCGTCGCCGGGTGGTTGCCGGCGTTGACCAACTCGGCCACCGCCTCCCGCGGGCTCTTCTGGGTGACCAGTCCCTCGCCGACCAGGACCGCGTCCGCGCCCGCGGAGGCGTACCGGATCAGGTCGTGGGGCCCCCGCACGCCGGATTCGGCGATCTTGACGACGCTGCTCGGCAGGCCGGGCGCAATCCGCTCGAACACCGACCGGTCCACCTGAAGCGTACGCAGGTCACGGGCGTTGACCCCGATCACCTGCGCGCCGGCCTCCAGGGCCCGGTCGGCCTCCTCCTCGTCGTGGACCTCGACGAGCGCGGTCATGCCCAGCGACTCGATCCGCTCCAGGAGGCCCATCAGCACGTTCTGCTCGAGGGCGGCCACGATCAGCAGGACCAGGTCGGCGCCGTGCGCACGCGCCTCGTGCACCTGGTAGCTGGAGACCACGAAGTCCTTGCGCAGCACCGGCACGGTGACCGCGGCCCGGACGGCTGCCAGGTCGTCCAGCGAACCGCCGAACCAGCGCCCCTCGGTCAGGACGCTGATGGCCCGCGCGCCGCCCGCCGCGTAGTCGACGGCGAGGTCGGCCGGATCGGCGATCTCGGCCAGCCGGCCCTTGGACGGCGAGGAGCGCTTGACCTCGGCGATGACCGCGACGCCAGGCTTACGCAACGCCGCGTACGCGTCCAGCGGCGGCGGCGCGGCCGCGGCCAGTTCACGGATCCGCTCCAACGGAACCTGCTCCTGGCGACGGGCGACGTCCTCGCGCACGCCAGCCAGGATCTCGTCGAGCACGCTTACGGACGCTGCCTGACCGGCCTCGTCCCCCTCCGCGTGCGCATGCTCAGCAGTCACCAACGGACTCCCCTCTCCGGGTGTCATGGGCCGATGCTAGGGGCAGCCGACCGAGGCCGGGAGCCGGGGGTATGGCGCTGCTCACGAAAAGGGCTGCGGCATAATGGCCGACTTGCCGTGAACGGGATGTCACGCAGCGCCACCTCCGGTATCGATCGCCGTCACACGACGAGAGCCCGGCGACTCCGGTCGAACCGGGCCGACCCATCGATCATGCCACCCCTCGCGGATCGCCGCTCGTCGGGAGCGACAGCGGTCGATGCTGTGAGCAAGCTCAAGGCCGAACGGCCGGTCCCAGGTCGCGGGTGTGGCGGGACAGTTGACCGGGCGGTCACCCCGGCGAAACGTCGGCCGTCGACCATCGTCCTCGGGCAGACTCGACGAAGCGCCTGCCCGACCGTCGCCGAACTCCTCGTGCGGAGTGAGCCATGAACATTGCCGAGTCGAACTCCAGCATCGGACTGACCACTATCTCCCGGACCATGGCTTCGCTCGCCGTCGGGGTGGTGCACACCCTGGAGCGGGCCGTCGTCGGCGACGGCCGGATGCGCACGGCACGTGGCAACGCCTGGGAGGCGGTCTGCGCCGACCGGGCCCGCGCCGACCGACGCGCCGAGCTGGACCGCCTGGTGGCCGAACTGACCGCCGCCCGCGCCGACGCCACCCGTCCGCAGCGCGAACGACAGCCGGTCGGCTGATCAGCCGGCGGTCGGGTCCTCACCCCGGTCCAACGCGTCCCACGCCTCGGTGGTGCGCCGGCCGGCCATCGGGCCCGCAGCGGTAGCCGTCGTCGGATTACTCTCCGTGACGGTCCGCGCCGGCCGCTCGTACCGGGCACCCATCGCCGGCCACCCGCCACCCCGCAGCGCCGTCCACCCGCCACCCAGGGCGACGAGCAGACCGCCGACCAGGCAGAGCGCTGGCCACTGCCGGCTGACCACACCCCCGAGATCGGCGACCAGCCCGTAGGCGGCGCCGGCCGCCACCGCCAGGCCCAGAGCCCCGAGCAGCACACCCAGCAGCCGCCGTACCCGACCCCGGGTCGCCAGCACCGCGCCGCCGCCGGCCAGCGCCACCAGCGCCAACGCCGGCAGCCACGGCAGCAGGGCGGCGCCGCTGCGGGCCGCGCGCACCGGCGGCAGCGGCGCCGGCCGCGCGGTCACCTCGACCGACCAGCCCCGGGTCGCCGCCCACAGCGCCAGGGCCGCGCCGGCAAGACACAGCAGCATCGCGTACGTCAGCTCACGCCGACCCCTCGCGCTCACCGGAATTGCCTTTCGTTCGCGACTGCGGGGCTCCGCTGCGCTGCACTCCTCGCGCTCACCGGACTTGCCTTTCATTCGCGACTGCGGGGCTCCGCTGCGCTGCACTCCTCGCGCTCACCGAGCCGCCCGCAGCGTTTCGGCCGCGGCGATCGCCGCCAGCACGGCGGCGGCCTTGTCGCGGGTCTCCTGCTCCTCGGCCGCCGGTTCCGAGTCGGCGACCACCCCCGCGCCGGCCTGTACGTAGGCGCGGCCGTCGCGGATCAGCGCGGTCCGGATGGCGATCGCCATGTCCAGGTCGCCGCCGAAGCCGAAGTAGCCGACCGTGCCGCCGTAGACGCCCCGGCGAACCGGTTCCAACTCCTCGATGATCTCCATGGCCCGGACCTTGGGCGCGCCGGAGAGCGTTCCGGCCGGGAAGGTCGCGGCGAGCGCGTCGAACGCGGAACGGTCGTCACGCAGCGTGCCGGTCACGGTGGAGACGATGTGCATCACGTGGCTGTACCGCTCGATGGTCGCGAACTCCGGCACCTGGACGCTGCCCGGCTCGCAGACCCGACCCAGGTCGTTGCGGCCCAGGTCGACGAGCATCACGTGCTCGGCCCGCTCCTTGGGGTCGGCGAGCAGCTCGGCGGCGAGCCCGGCGTCGGCCGTGGCGGTGCCGCCGCGCGGCCGGGTGCCCGCGATGGGGTGCAGCAGCGCCCGTCGCCGCCCGTCCGCACCGGCGGTCACCTTCAGGTGCGCCTCCGGCGACGAGCCGACGATGTCGAACCCGTCGAAGCGCAGCAGGTACATGTACGGGCTGGGGTTGCTGGTGCGCAGCACCCGGTAGACGTCCAGCGGGTCGGCGCGCGTCGCCCGCTCAAACCGCTGGGACAGCACGATCTGGAAGCACTCGCCGGCCCGGATCGCCTCCTTGGCCGCGTCCACGGCCTTCAGGTAACCACCCTCGGGCGTACGACAGAGCACCTCGCCGGCCGGTGGACGCTCGACCGTCGAGATCATCGGCGGGATGGGCCGGGACAGCGCGGTGGTCATCGCGTCGAGCCGGCCCACCGCGTGGTGGTACGCGGCGGTGACGTGCGCGTCGCGGCCCGGGGCGTCCAGGGGCGGCAGCACCGCGTTGGCGACCAGGATCGCGGAGCCGTCGTAGTGGTCGAGCACCACCAGGTCGGTCGCCAGCATCATGCCCAGCTCCGGCACGCCGAGGTCGTCCTCGGTCAGCTCGGGCAGCCGCTCGAAACGGCGGACGAGGTCGTACCCGAGATAGCCGACCATGCCCCCGGTCAGCGGCGGCAGGCCGTCGCCCGGGCCGTGCGGCGGGCCGGCGAGCGCGGCGACGGTGTCGCGCAGCACCCGCACCGGGTCGCCGTCGGTGGGCAGCCCGGCCGGCGGCTGACCCAGCCAGGTCGCCGCGCCGTCGCGCTCGACGAGGGTCGCGCTGCTCCGGACGCCGATGAACGAGTACCGCGACCAGGCCGTGCCCGCCGAGCCGACGCCCTGCTCGGCTGATTCGAGCAGGAACGTGCCGGGCCCGCCGGCGAGCTTGCGGTAGACCCCCACCGGGGTCTCGGCGTCGGCCAGCAGCCGTCGGGTGACCGGTACGACGCGCCAGCGGGCGGCCAGCTCGGTGAAGGTGGCCAGGTCGGGGCTCACCGCGCCGTCGGTCATGCGCCGGCCCCTGTCACCGGCAGCTCGGTGAAGAAACACGTCCGGTGCCCGGTGTGGCAGGCCGCGCCGACCTGGTCGACGCTGACCAGGAGCGCGTCGCCGTCGCAGTCCAGGGCGACCGAGCGCACGTACTGGTGGTGCCCGGAGGTGGCGCCCTTGACCCAGTACTCCCGCCGGCTGCGCGACCAGTAGGTGGCCCGGCCGGTGGTGAGGGTGCGGTGCAGCGCCTCGTCGTCCATCCAGGCGACCATCAGCACCTCGCCGGAGTCGTGCGCGCGCACCACGGCGGCGACCAGGCCGTCGGCGCTGCGGCGCAGTTGGGCCGCGATGGCCGGGTCGAGCCGGGACGGACGGACCGGCGCTGACGCCACCGGGCCACTCGGTTCGCTGGGTACGCCGGTCACCGGCGCGTCAGGTACGGGCACAGTTTCCCATTGTCCCGCACGCGGCGTGGGCACCGGTGACGACTCCCGCCGAGGCTTCGGCCGATGGCCCACGGGCGACGCCAGCTGGGCCACGTAACGGTCGAGGCGGCCGTCGACCAGGGCGTCGGCCAGGTCGGCGCCGGACACGTCGGCGATCTCCCCCGCGTACGGGCGGATCAGCGGGAGGATGCCGGCGACCAGCCGCACGGCAGCCGCCCAGAGCTGCCCGGTGGCGCCCGGACGCAGGCCGAGGCAGAGCAGCATGTCCTCGCGGTAGCCGGCCGGGGCGACCGGCAGCTCCAGGGCCGCCGCGAACGCCGCCCGGCGCGACGACACCCGCACCGACGGGTTCGCCGGGCGCAGCACCGACGGGCAGAGGCGGGCCAGGTCCGCCACCGCGAGCCGCACCCCGAGGCGGTCGGCGGCGGCCCGCGCGGCGGCGGCCTTGCCGAGCAGGGCGATCAGCTCCTCCAGCCGGGGTGGCTCGGCGGGTTGGCAGAGCACCGGGAGGTCGATCCGGGGCCGCCAGTGCGGGTCTGCCCAGAGCAGCCGAGCCGGTGCGCTGACCGGCAGTCCGAACGCCCAGTCGGCCGGCTCGCCGAGCCGGTGCACCCAGGAGCGGACGTCGCGCGCCGCCACCGAGACGTGGGTGAGCCGGCCGGCCGTCTCGGCCAGGTAGGCGCGACGGGCGGCGTACGGCGAGCCACCGACCAGCACGTCGAGGTCGACGTCGCTGTGCGCGGTGGCCGCCCGCCGGGCGTGACTGCCGCGCAGCAGGATGCCGACGACCGGCCGTTCGGCGGCGTCTCGCAACCGCGCGGCCCAGTCCTCGAGAAATCCGCTGTGCGGTAACGGAGCGTGACCCACGGCGCCATCGTGCCGTACGCCCGATCGGCGCGCAATGCCCGTTGCCGGACCTGCTGTCCGGTCCGAAGCCTACTGCCCGTTCTCACACTTGGCGCGACGGCGGGCGCGGTCGGCCGGGCGGGCGTTGCGCGGGCGACACCGACCCCTCTAGCGTGGAATTCAACGGATGATGAGTTTCTCGGAGGTGCGCGATGGACGACGCCATAGGCGTCCACGACCTGGTGGTCGATCGGGGCGGACGGCGGGTGCTGGACGGCATCAGCTGCGCCGTCCCGCGCGGCGCCGTCACCGGCCTGCTGGGGCCCAGCGGCAGCGGCAAGACCACGTTCATGCGCGCGATGGTGGGCGTGCAGGTGGTGACCTCGGGGACGGTCACGGTGCTGGGCCAGCCGGCGGGCAGCCCGACGCTGCGGCACCGGGTGGGCTACCTCACCCAGGCGCCGAGCGTCTACGCCGACCTGACCGTACGGGAGAACGCCCGCTACTTCGCGGCCCTGTACGGGCGGGGTCGGGCCGAGGCCGACGAGGCGGTAGCCGCCGTCGGGCTGGCCCAGGCGGCCGGTCAGCTGGTCGCCACCCTCTCCGGTGGCCAGCGCAGTCGGGCCTCGCTGGCCTGCGCCCTGGTCGGCGACCCGGAGCTGGTCATCCTCGACGAGCCGACCGTCGGCCAGGACCCGGTGCTGCGGGCCGACCTGTGGGCCCGGTTCCACGCCATGGCCGCGGCCGGCACCACCCTGTTGGTGTCGAGCCACGTGATGGACGAGGCAGCCCGCTGCGACCGGCTGCTGCTGATCCGGGAGGGTCGCCTGATCGCCGACGACAGCCCGGACGCGATCCGCGCCGCCGCGGGCGTGGACGACCTCGACGAGGCGTTCCTGCGGCTGATCCGGGCCGGCGAGGAGAAGGCGTCGACGGGAGGCATGCCGTCATGAACGTACGAATTCTGGCGGCGACCATCGGCCGTGTCCTGCGCCAGCTCCGGCACGACCGGCGGACGATCGCGCTGCTCGTGGTGGTGCCGACGGTTCTGCTCACGCTGGTCTACTACATGTACGCCGACAAGCCGACACTGCCCGGGCAGCCGTCGGTGTTCGACCGGGTCGCCCTGGTGATGCTGGGGACCTTCCCCTTCGTGATCATGTTCCTCGTCACCAGCATCGCGATGCTGCGGGAACGCACGTCGGGCACGCTGGAGCGGCTGCTCACCACCCCGTTGGGCAAGCTCGACCTGCTCTTCGGGTACGGCATCGCGTTCGGGTTGGCCGCCGCCGTGCAGGCCACGTTGGCAGCCGGCCTGGCGTACTGGGTCTTCGATCTGCGCACCCTCGGCAGCAGCGGTCTGGTGATCGGGATCGCGGTGCTCGACGCGGTGCTCGGGGTCGCCCTCGGCCTGCTGTGCAGCGCCTTCGCCCGCACCGAGTTCCAGGCAGTACAGTTCCTCCCGGTCGTGGTGATCCCCCAGCTCCTGCTCTGCGGGC
Source organism: Micromonospora sp. NPDC005172 (assembly GCF_040608555.1). Classification (NCBI taxonomy): domain Bacteria; kingdom Bacillati; phylum Actinomycetota; class Actinomycetes; order Micromonosporales; family Micromonosporaceae; genus Micromonospora; species Micromonospora sp. NPDC005172. The sequence goes on along the minus strand of NZ_JBEXIL010000018.1, from coordinate 62,642 downwards.
TGTTCGTTGCCCGCGCCGAGATGGCCGGCTGGCTCCAGGGGCTCAGTGACGCGCTCCCCCTGACGTACGCCATCGAGGCGTTGCAGGAGGTCGGCGCCCACGCCGAGCCGACCGCGACCATGTGGCGGGATGTGGGCGTGGTGTTCGGCGCGGTGGTGCTGGCGCTGGTGCTCGCGGCGGCGACCCTGCGGCGGCGCACCGGCTGACCGGTCGGCGGCCCGCGTGGCGCGGGCCGCCACTCACCGTCGGGGCGACCGGCGGTGTCAGCGGACGAGCGAGGGGCGGCGATGGCGCGGCGTACCGGTCGGCGACCCGGCAACCCGGACACCCGGGAGGCCATTCTCGATGCGGCGCGGGCGGCGTTCGCCGAGCGGGGTTTCGACGCCGCCCCGATCCGTGCCATCGCCGCGACCGCCGGGGTGGATCCGGCGCTGGTGCACCACTACTTCGGCACCAAGGACCAGCTCTTCCGCGCCGCCATGAACTTCCCCGTGGACCCGGCCGCGCTGCTCCCGGCCGTGCTGGCCGGCGACCAGGACGCGGTCGGCGAGCGGCTGGTCCGCACCTTCGTCGGCATCTGGGACTCTCCGGCCGGCAGTGCGGGCGTGGCGCTGTTGCGCTCGGCGGTGAGCAGCGAGTGGACCGCGCGCCTGCTGCGGGAGTTCGTCACCACGCAGGTGCTCCGTCGGGTGCTCGACCAGCTCGACGTCGATCCGGCCCAGCTGCCGCTGCGCGGGGCGCTGGTCGCGACCCAGCTGATCGGTCTGGCCATGATCCGGCACGTGGTGCGGCTGGAGCCGGTGGCGTCGGCCGATCCGGAGACCCTGGTCGCGACCATCGGTCCCACCGTCCAGCGGTACCTGACCGGACCGCTGCCGGCCTAGCCGACCGACGGGCGCTGTCACGCGGTCGGCGCGGCGCGGCTGGCACGGCACGGCGCGGCCGGCAGCGCACGACCAGCGTGGCACGTGGCGTCCGGCGCGCGCGAACGCGGCCGAGCCTGGCCGCTCAGCGGGGCGGCTGGGCGTCGGCGGGGCGGCGTAGCGGCGGGAGCAGCCGGCCCAACTCGTCCGGGCCGGTCAGCGGGCATGGGAACGCCAGCCGGACACGTCGTCGCGCGCCGGGTCGGCCGAGGGCCACCACCAACCCGTACCGGTCGACACGCACCACGCGTGGCGGTCCGTCCGGAGTCTGCTCGGTCAGCCCGAGCTGCCGGCGCAGGTAGTCGGTGACAGCGGCGGGCTCGCGCTCGGCGAAGTCGGCCAGCAGCAGCGACTCGAACGGGTGCACCGGGTCGGGCTCCGCCTCGGCGTACTCCCCCGGGTCGATCCGGTGGACGACCCCGGCGCGCTCCCAGCGGACCTCGGCCACCTCGAAGCGGAACAGCCGGAAGCGGGTGCCCACGTCGAGCAGGTCACCGGTCGGCTCGACGGCGGCGAAGTCGACCGCCGCCCGGCGTGCCTCGTCGTCGTGCAGTTCGGCGGCCCAGCCGGACACCCAGGCCCGCCCGAGACCGGGAGCGCCGGCCGCGGGCGGCAGGTCGAGGACGTCCAGGACCACCGCGACGTCGGCGCCCCCGGCGACGGGCTGGAGCGCGGCGCCCAGGTGGCTGGCCACGGGAACGAGCAACAGAACCCGCCCGTCGGGGTCGGTCACGTGCCGGGCGTGGTGCGGGCCCGGGCGGCGCGCCAGGTGGACGAGGCCGGGCAGGCGACCGGCGACGAGGGTACGGACGATCTCGGCGGGGCTGGGCCGCATGGCGCAACCTCCTTCAAAGGTTAGCCTTACCTAACCGGAGCGTAGAGCACCAGGACCACCCCGTCCACCAGCGAAGGCCCGCGGACACCGACCTGTTACCGGGTCTGCTCCAGCCAGGAGGCGTACAGGAGCCCGTAGACCGAGTCGGCGTCGCGGACCAACTCGTCGTGCGGGCCGCGCTGCACGATGCGCCCCCGGTCCACGACGATGACCTCGTCGGCGGCCTGGGCGGTGGAGAGCCGGTGCGCGATGGCGAGTGTCGTACGCCCGCGCGTGACGGCGTCCAGCGTGCGCTGCAACCGCACCTCGGTGGCCGGATCAACCGCGCTGGTCGCCTCGTCCAGCACCAGCAGGTCGGGGTCGGCCACGTACGCCCGGGCCAACGCGACGAGCTGCCGCTCCCCCACGCTCAGCGCCTCGCCACGCTCCCCGACCGGTGTGTCCAGGCCGGCGGGCAGACCGTCCAACCAGTCCGCCAGGCCCAACTCCGTGAACGCCGCCGTCAACTCCTCGTCGGTCAGCTCCGGCCGGGCGAACCGCACGTTGTCCCCGACCGTCGCGTCGAAGAGGAACCCGTCCTGCGGCACCATCACCACCCGCGAGCGCAGCGAGTCGAAGCGCACCTGCGCCAGCGGCACGCCGGACAGCAGCACCGCCCCCGCCGACGGGTCCATCAGCCGGGTGAGCAGCTTCGCGAAGGTCGTCTTGCCGCTGCCCGTCTCGCCGACCACCGCCACCCGGCTCTTCGCCGGGATCTCCAGGTCGATGTCGTGCAGCACCGGCGGCCCACCCGGGTAGGCGAACCGCACCCCGGCGAACCGGATGTCCAGCGGACCGATCGGCAGGTTCCGGCCCTGCTCCCCGGGGTCCGCGACGTCCGGAGCGACGTCCAGCACGTCCAGCACCCGCCGCCAGCCCGCGATCGCGTTCTGCGCCTCGTTGAGCACCTCGGTGGCGATCTGCACCGGCTGGATGAACAGCGTCACCAGGAAGAGGAACGCGGTCAGCTGGCCGATCGACAGCGTGCCGTCCACGCCCAGCGTCACACCGAGCACCACCACGCCGGCCAGCGCCAACCCGGCGGCCAGCTCGCCGACCGAGCTGCCCACGATGCTGATCCGGATCGCCCGCTGCTGCGCCACACGCTGCGCGTCGATGGCCTCGTCCAGCCGCCGCTCGGTACGCCCCGCGATGCCGTAGGCCCGGATCACCGGCGCGCCCACCACGCTCTCACCGATCGTGCCCAGCAACGCGCCGGTGCGCTGACGCACCGTCGCGTAGGCCGCGCCGAGGCGGCGCTGCAACTGGCGGATGACGAGCACCGCCGGCAGGAACGCCACGAGCACCACCAGGGTCAACTGCCAGGAGTACGCCAGCATCACGGCCGTCGTCACCACCAACTGACCCAGGTTGACCAGCAGGATCACCCCGCCCCACTGGAGGAACTGGGTGATCTGGTCGACGTCGCTGGTCACCCGCGAGACCAGCGACCCGCGCCGCTCCGACTGCTGGTGCAGCATCGACAGGTCGTGCACGTGCCGGAACGCCCGCGTCCGCACGTTCGCCAACGCCGTCTCGCTGACCGTGAACAGCCGGCGCATCATCAGGTAGCCGCAGGCCGTGGTGACCACGAGGATCGCCGCGGTGACCACCACCACCGACCAGACGACGTCCAGCCTCAGGCCACCGACGATGCCGCGGTCGATGCCCTGCTGCACCGCCACCGGAACGGCCACCCGGCCCACCATGTAGACCAGGGCCAGGGCCAGGGTGGCGGCCAGGCCGGTCCGCAGCTCCGGTGAGAGGGCCAGCCCCCGCCGCAGCGTCTGCCAGGTCGTCTCCGTCCGTGCGTCACGCTCGTCGGTCGTCGTCACCGTCGTACTCAATGGTCCACCTCGATTTCCAGGCCCGACGGCAGCGGCGCCACCTCGTCGTCGTACGCGCGTTCCTGCGCGCGGTCGACCTCCGCCTGCTCGTAGGCGGTGACCAGGTCCACGTACCCGGGCACGGTGGCCAGCAGCTCGGAGTGCGTGCCACGCGCGACCACCCGCCCCTGCTCCACGTAGATGACCTCGTCGGCGAGGGCGATGGTGGCCCGGCGGTACGCCACCACCAGGATCGACGCGGCGGGCACCCCCGGCTCGCCGGCCGACGCGCGCAGCCCGGCGAGGATGGCCGCCTCCACGCGGGGGTCGACGGCGCTCGTCGCGTCGTCGAGCACCAGCAGGCGCGGCCGCCCGGCGAGCGCGCGGGCCAGCGTGAGCCGCTGCCGCTGCCCGCCGGAGAGCGAGGTGCCCCGCTCGCCGACCATCGTGTCCAGCCCGTCGGGCAGCGCCGCGACGAACCCGTCCGCCTCGGCCAGGCGCAGCGCCGCCCACACGTCCTCGTCCCCGATGCCGTCCCGGTCCAGGGCGATGTTGGCCCGTACGGTGTCGTCGAAGACGAACGGCACCTGCGCCACCAGCGCGACGGTGCCGGCCAGCGAGGCGGCGGTCAGGTCGCGGACGTCCACGCCGTCCAGCGCGACGGTGCCCGAGTCCGGGTCGACCAGGCGTACGGCCAGCGAGGCGATGGTGGACTTCCCCGCGCCGGTCGGCCCGACCAGGGCGACAGTGCGGCCGGCCGGGACGGTGAAGGCGACGTCCCCGAGCACCTGCGCACCGGGCTGGTGGGCCTCGGCCGGCGGGTAGGAGAAGTGCACGTCGGTGAACGTGAGGGTGGCCGGGCCGGGGGTGGCCGGGTCGAGTACCCGCTGGCCGTACGGCATCTCGCCGGTGGCGTCGAGCACCCGGCGCACCCGGTCCCAGCCGGCGACGCTGCGCGGCAGCTCGGCCAGCACCCAGCCGATCGCCCGCACCGGAAAGGCCAGCACGGTGAAGAGGAAGGCCACGCTGACCAACTCGGTGACGCTGATCGCGCCCTGGCGCAGCCGGAACGCGCCGACCACCAGGACGGCCAGGGTGCCGAGGCTGGGCAGCGTCTCCAGCAGCGGGTCGAAGACGCCCCGCAGCCGGCCGACCGCGATCAGGGCGTCGCGCAGCTCACCGGCGCGGCCGGCGAACCGGGTCGTCTCCTGCGCCTCGCGGCCCATCGTCTTGACCACCAGCGCGCCGTCGAAGCTCTCGTGCGCGATGCCGCTGACCTCGGCGCGCAACCGCTGCGCGCGGGCCTGGCGGGGCGCCATCCGGCGGGAGTAGACCACGTTGAGCGCGAACAGCGCGGGAAACACGGCAAGGCCGACGAGGGCGAGAGCCCAGTCGGTGACGAACAGCGAGATGATCGCGCCGACCAGCATCACCAGCGTGCCGACCGCGAAGGGCAGCGGGGCGATCGGATACCAGGCCGCCTCCACGTCGGAGTTGGCGTTCGACAGCAGCGTGCCGGTGGCGTTGCGGTGGTGCCACGACAGCGGCAGGTCCAGGTAGCGGCGGGTGACCCGGCGACGGTAGGCGGCCTGGAGCCGGTACTGCATGTAGCCGGCACCGAGCCGACGGCCGAAGATGCCGACCACCCGCAGCACGCTGATCCCGAACAGCGCGACCGCCGCCAGCGTCAGGGCGCCGACGCCGACCTCGCCGCGCGCGACCGCCGGCACGACCACGTCGCCGACGACCGCACCCACCACGTACGCGCTGACGATGACCATCGAGCCGAACAGCACGCTGCCGACGACGGCGACCGTGAAGATCCGTGGCTGTTCCCGGATCGCCTGCCGCAGAACCCCCAGCCCTCTGCCGAGCACGTCCCGGCTTGTCCTGCTCGCCACGCTCTCCCCCGCCGTAAGCCACAATTATCTACCTCATCCTTACCGTTGCGGGCCGGCACTGCCGACCCGGACGGGATATGTCGACCATCACGTACCGGGCGTCCGGGCGCCACGGAACGACCCTGTCCCGCTCGGCGCGCGGCCTCGAAGGTCCGGGCCTACGATCGGCCCATGTCGCGGTACGCCCGAGCCGAGCGCGAGGCGCTGGCCGATCTCCTCCTGGCCCTCGGGCCCGACGCACCGACGATCAACGAGGGCTGGGCGACCCGCGACCTGGCCGCGCACCTGGTGCTGCGCGAGCGCCGTCTGGACGCGGCCGCCGGGATCATGCTGGCGCCACTGCGGGGGTACGCCGAGCGGGTCCGCCGCCGGCTCGCCGCCGGTCCCTACCCGGAGCTGGTGGCGCAGGTACGTCGGCCGCCGCTGTGGAGCCCGATCAGCAACCCGTTGACCGACGAGCTGGTCAACACGATGGAGTTCTTCATCCACCACGAGGACGTGCGGCGGGCCGTCCCGGGATGGCAGCCCCGCGAGCTGTCCCGCGACCTGCAGGCCACCCTGTGGAAGCGGGCCGCCCCGATGGCCCGGCTGACGCTGCGACGCTTCCCGGCGGACCTCTACGTCCAGGCGCCCGGGTACGGCGAGGTCTCCGTCGGCCGGGGCGGCGAACGGCTGCGAATGGTGGGCGCCCCGGCCGAGTTGACCCTGTTCCTCTCCGGACGCCAGCGGGTGGCCCGGGTCCAGCTGGACGGCTCGGTGTCGTCCGCTCGACAGTTGCGCAACGCCAACCTGGGCATGTGACTTACTGCACTTAATCGGTCACAGCAAGCGGGACGAATGCCCCAGTCCCAGCGATGCGCGCCGATACCTCCTCCCGTACGCTTCAGCGCGCCGTTCCGCGCCGGGGCGGCACGATGTGGGGGCACACGAATGCGAAGTTTCGCAATCTCGGCGCTACGGGAACCCTCCTTCACGGCGGGGCGCCACAAGTCCACGGATCGGGTAGCCAACGAAAGCGTCGAGTGGGCGCGCGCTTTCGGGCTGGTCAACTCCGGTCAAATTCATCGACTGCAACGGGCGGACGCCGCCGGTCTGGCGGGCCGAGCCTGCCCGGACGGGCCGGTGCGGGGCCTTCGGCTCCTCACCGATCTGATCTCCTGGCTCTTCGTCATGGACGACGCCTGCGACGAGGACGGTCTCGGGGCCGATCCGGAGCGGCTCGCACCGGTCATCGCCGCCCTGCTCGACGTGCTGGACCGGGCTGGCGCCCCGGGCGCCCTGCTGCCGCCGGAGGCCGGCCCGCTGGGCGTCGCGCTGCACGACCTGTGCCGCCGGACCCGGGCCGAGGGCCGGGCGCCGATGCTGCTGCGGTTCGTCAGCCAGGTACGCCAGTATCTGCTCGCGCTGCTCTGGGAGGCCACCAACCGGGAACGCCGGCGGGTGCCCGGGGTGACGGAGTACGTCCAACTACGTCGACACATCGGCGGCGTACACCCCTGTCTCACCCTGACCGACCTGGCGTCGGAGCAGCCGCTCGGACCGTACCGGCGGACCGATCCGGCGCTGACCGCCCTGGACCTGCTGGCCGTGGACCTGGTCTGCTGGTGCAACGACCTCTTCTCGTACGGCAAGGAGAGCCGGTCCGACCCGGACGCGCACAACCTGGTGACGGTCATCGCCCAGGAGGGCGGCCTCGACGAGGCGGACGCGCTGCGGGCGGCGGCGGACCGTTTCAACCGGGGGTTGGCGGCGTACCTGGCGGCCGAGGAGGGCTTGCTGGCCAGCGGTGTCGAGGCGTTGCGCTCGCCGTTGGCCGCGCGGCGCAACTGGGTCCGGGCCACCTACGACTGGTCAGTCGTGGCCGCCCGCTACGCCTGATCGATCGCGCCGGTCGGCGCGACGGGGTCGCCGGACGATCACCGGCACTAGCCGATGCCCGGTATCAGGCAATACTCTTCGGTAACCACTATGACGTGACGACCGTCACGCCACCACCCCCGAAGGCGGCTACAGCGATGGCTCTCGATGTACCGTACCGCTCCATCCCGGACATGTTCCTCAAGCGCGTGGCGGCCACCCCCGACCGGCACGCGTTCGCGTCCCCTACCCCTGACGACTCGGGGCCCGACTGGCTGACCTGGGAGCAGGTCGGCCAGCGCGCCAAGGCCGTCGCCGCCGGCCTGCACGCGCTCGGCGTGGGCCAGGAGAACCCGGTCGCGATCCTCGCCAACACCCGGCTGGACTGGGTTGTCGCCGATCTCGGCATCATGTGCGCAGGCGGGGCGACCACCACCGTCTACCCGACCACCGAGCCGGCGGACGCGACGTACATCATCGCCGACTCCGCCTCGCGGGTGCTCTTCGCCGAGAACCCGGCGCAGGCCGCCAAGATCGCGGGCGCGGACCTGCCGGCGTTGACCCACGTGGTGCTCTTCGACGGCACCCCCGACCCGAACGCCGCGATCCCCCAGCTCACCCTCACCGAGCTGGAAGAGCGGGGCACCCGGGCGCTGACCGCCGAGCCCGACCTGATCGACATGCTCGTCGGCGGCATCGGTCCCGACCACCTGGCCACCCTGATCTACACCTCCGGCACCACCGGCCAGCCCAAGGGTGTCGAGCTGCTGCACGGCGGCTGGTGCTGGGAGGCGGTGGCGCAGGCCGACGTCGGTTTGCTGCGCGACGACGACCTGCAATATCTGTGGTTGCCGCTGGCGCACTCGTTCGGCAAGACGCTGCTCTGCGGCGCGATCCACGTCGGCCTGCCGACCTACGTCGACGGGCGGGTGGAGAGGCTGGTCGACCTGCTCGCGGTGATCCGACCGACGCTGATGTGCGGCGCTCCCCGGGTCTTCGAGAAGGTCTACAACCGGGCGGTGACCACCGCGCAGGGCGCCGGCGGCGCGAAGGCGAAGATCTTCGCCTGGGGTGTCCAGGTCGGCAAGGAGAAGGTTGCGCTGGAGCAGGCCGGTAAGCCGGTGCCGGCGGGGGTGAAGCTGCGCTACGGGCTGGCCGAGAAGCTGGTGTTCAGCAAGCTCCAGGCCCGCCTCGGTGGTCGGATGCGGGTGCTGGTCTCCGGCGCCGCGCCGCTCAGCCCGGAGATCGCCACCTTCTTCGCCGCCGCCAACCTGCCCATCTCGGAGGGCTACGGCCTCACCGAGACCAGCGCCGGCAACTTCGTGAATCCGCCCGACGGTCTGCGGATCGGCACCGTCGGGCAGGCGATGGGCGACCTGGAGTGTCGGATCGACACCGACGGCGAGATCCTGGTCCGCGGTCGGCCGGTGATGCGTGGCTACCACAACCTGCCCGAGGAGACCGCCGCCGCCTTCACCGAGGACGGCTTCTTGCGCACCGGCGACATCGGCACGCTCGACGAGCAGGGATACCTGCGGATCACCGACCGCAAGAAGGACCTGGTCAAGACCTCGGGCGGCAAGTACATCGCGCCGTCGCACATCGAGGGGATGTTCAAGGCCATCTGCCCGTACACCTCGCAGGCGGTCGTGGTCGGGCAGGCCCGCAACTTCTGCACGATGCTCGTCACGCTCGACCCGGACGCCATTCGGGGCTGGGTGGCCGGCGGTCCGCTGGAGGGCCGCGACTACACCGAGATCGTCGCCTCGCCGGAGGCGCAGGCGATGGTCGAGGAGTACGTCGCCCAGCTCAACGCCAAGCTGAACCGCTGGGAGACGATCAAGAAGGTGGCGATCCTGCCGCGTGACCTGACCATCGAGGACGGCGAGATCACTCCGTCACTGAAGATCAAGCGGCGGGGCGTGGAGAGCAACTTCGCCGCCGAGATCGACAAGATGTACGCCGGCACCCTCGCCGAGCTGTAGCAACGGACCGCCGGTGGCCCCGCACCCGCTCGGGTGTGGGGCCATCGGCGTCTCGATCGGCTGTCCGCCGGTGTTCAGGCGATGACCGACGGCTCCGGCCATCGCTGCCGGCCGCTGCGGTCCAGGTCGTAGCGGACCGTGGCGATGCGCTCCACGGCCTCCACCAGCTCGGCGGCCGGCAGGGTGAACGGCAGCCGCAGGAAGCGTTCCAGGGTGCCGTCCAGACCGAACCGGGGGCCGGGCGCGAGACGGACGCCGACCTCCTCGGCGGCCCGGGCGAGCGCGCTGGAGACCGGGCCGTCCAGCTCCGCCCAGAGGGTCACACCGCCGCGTGGCACTGTCACCCGCCAGTCCGGGAGTCGGTGCGCCAGCGCGTCGAGCAACGCGTCGCGCTGGGCGGCGAGCTGCGCCCGGCGGTCGGCGACGATGGCTGCCGCGTCGGCGAGCAGGCGTACCGCGACCAACTGGTCGAGCACCGGGCTGGACATGTCCACGCCGACCCGCACGGCGGCCAGCCGCTGCACCTGCGGCGCGGAGGCGCGTACCCAGCCGATCCGCAGGCCACCCCAGTACGGCTTGCTCATCCCCCCGATGCTGACCACCCGGGAGTGCCTGTCGAACGTGGCCGTGGGCGGGGGCAGCTCGGCTCCGTCCAGCGGAAGGTCCACGAAGGACTCGTCGACGATCAGGTCGGTGCCCACGGCGTGGGCGGCGGCGACCACCCGCTCGCGCAACGCGCCGGGCATCAGGTGTCCGGTCGGGTTCTGGAACTCCGGGATCAGGTACGCCAACTTGGGCCGGGTCTGCCGCAGACTGCCCAGCAGCAGGTCCGGCTCCCAACCACCGGCGTCAGCGGACAGCCCGTGTGTGGTGATCCGGGCCCGCCGCCCGGCCAGCGCGGCGAGCGCGTTGGGGTAGGTGGGTGACTCGACCAGTACGCTCCCGCCGGGGGCCAGGGCGAGACGCAGCACCAGGTCCAGGGCGTGCTGCGTGCCGCTGGTGACCATGATCTGGTCGGCCGAGGTGGGCAGGCCCCGCGCGGTGTAACCGTCGGCCACCGCCTCGCGCAGCTCGGCGATGCCCGTCGGGTGGTAACCGGCGCCGCCCAGATAGCGGGGCAGGTCCTCGGTGGCGGCCCGGGCGGCCCCGAGCAGCTGGGGCGGGGCGGCCAGGGCGGCGACGCCGAGGTCGATCATGTCCCGGTCGTCGAGCGGGGTCCACAGGCCGGTGCTGGCGACCCGGTGGTTGCCGGGCAGCATCGTCCAACTGCCGGCGCCCCGGCGGCTGGCCAGGTGGCCGGTCTCGCGCAGTTCCCGGTACGCGGCGGTGACAGTGGTACGGCTGATCCGCAGCGCCTCGGCCAGCTCACGTTCCGCCGGCAGGCGGACGCCCAGGGGGAGCCGGGCGTCGGCGAGCAGACCACGCACCGCACCGGCGAGGGCGGCGTAGTCGGGACTACGGCGACGGCCCGGCAGCGCGTGCCACTGCCCCAGCAGCCGCGCTAATTGGACCCCTCGAACCTGACCGCTCATGGCCACTCCTCGGATATTGGCTTCTTCCTCCGGGAGGATTGGCACCTAGAGTGGCATGCATGGCACTGATTGGCAATCTCCGGGAGCGGCCGGTACGGCGGCTCAGCCAGCTCTATGCCGGCCTCGTCCTCTACGGGGTGAGCATGGCCCTGATGGTCCGCTCCGGCCTGGGCCTCGACCCGTGGGACGTCTTCCACCAGGGGTTGTCCAGGCTGACCGGGCTCTCCTTCGGCACGGTCACCATCGGCGTCGGCGCCCTGGTGCTGCTGCTGTGGATCCCGCTGCGACAGCGGCCCGGCCTCGGCACCGTCAGCAACGTGCTGGTGGTCGGCCTGGTGGTGGACGCCACCCTGGCCCTGCTGACCACCGGTGGCCCCCTCGGCGTCCGCATCGTCCTGCTGATCACGGGGATCGTCGCCAACGGCGCCGCCACCGCGCTCTACCTCGGCGCCCGGTTGGGCCCCGGTCCGCGCGACGGGCTGATGACCGGCTTCGTCGCCCGCCACCCCCGCTTCTCGGTGCGGCTGGTGCGGACTGTCATCGAGATCACCGTGCTCGCGCTGGGCTGGCTGCTCGGCGGCACGGTCGGCGTGGGCACCGTCGCGTACGCGCTGGCGATCGGTCCGCTGGCGCAGTTCTTCATCCCGCTCGTGGCGGTGCCTCCGGCCGAGGCCGACGCTGACGACGAGTCGGCGGTCACTACCGGTGACCCGTCGCGCGCCCCGGCCGCCTGAACGTTCACCGACCGTTCACGGACCGGCACGCCGCGCTGGTGGAAGTGGGCTCGTTGGAGGGTGGGTGTTCCCTTCCGCCACGCTCGCCGTCATCATCGGTGCATGGGGGAGAACGGTTGGCGCTGGAGCGACGCATGGATCTTCGTGTCGTTGGTGATCGCGAGCGGGGCGGGACGGCACCGACGGTCCGCGACCAGCCGCCGCCCGGAGGGCGTACGTCTGACCGACGTGCTGTCCACCGCCGATCACCTCAACCACGCGATTCCCGAACGACACGAGGTGGAGGCCGCGGTCCAGCGGCTGGTCGGCGCGGGCCTGGTCACCGTCGCCGACGGGTGGTTCCGCATCACCGCCGAGGGTGAGCAGCTCTGGCGCAGCCGCCCCCGGGCCGGCGTCGCCACCATGGTAGACACCGTGCAGGGGGTGCTGAGCCGCCGGCACGCGCCCGGCAGCGCCGACTGGATCCTCGAGGAGGCCGACCACGCGGCGGCCGTGCAGGAGTACGCGGTCCGCTCGATCCCCACGCCGCGCCGCTCCCCCGAGGGCCACTCCGGCGGCCACTGACGCCCAGCCCAATGCAGATCTTGGACAATTTCCGTCCGCTTCTAACGGAAACTGTCCAAGATTGCAACCATGAAGCCGCGCCGTTGCGCGCGGGCGGGGGTCAGCGACGCCGGGCCGGCGCAACGGGTAACGGCAGGGCGAGCAGGTGCGTGGGTGTGCCGTCCGGCATCGTCGATCCACCGACCTGGCGCCAACCCGCGCGCTGGTAGATCGCGCGCGCCGATGCGGAAGGGTTGGACGCGAGGGTCGCCCACGGTTCGGGCCGCCCGTCGAGGAGCCGGCGGATGAGTTCCGCGCCGATGCCCTCACCCCGCCGGACGGGATGCACTACCCACTCCATCACCGCGAACTTGTCGGCAGCCCGCAGATCGGCAGGCGGTTCGACATCGGCCCGCGTCCACCACCGGCCAGCTGTCATCGTCCACCCGTACGCCGCACCGACCAGGTCGCCCGCGTCGTGCGCCACGACGAGGGCGAACCCAGGGCGCCTCGGCTCGGCGGGCAGCGCGGCGGCGAACGCGGCCACCTGATCCGGCCCCTCTGCGTACGGCGGCTCCGCGTAGACCACCGCGTACAGACGCACCAGCGCCGCGAACACGGCCGTGGCCGATTCGGGAGTGTGCACGGTGTACGTCGCAGGCATGGGCCCAGGAGCCTAAGCCCGAACTCGGTCGGCGAGATCAGTGAACGCGGGCCGGGATCGTTCCACCGCAGGGACCGCATCCATGGCCTGAGCGGCCACCGAACGCAGCGAGTGGTTGTGCAGGTGAGCCGGCAGCGCGTCGAGTGCGTCGGCGGCGTGCCGCAATCCGTCGGGAATGTGCCCGCCACGGATCAGCCCGGCAGCCTGGTGCAATTGCACCTGCGCACGTAGCCGCGCCTGCGACGCCGGATAGAGGCCGAGGGCCTGCCGCTGCGCGACTTCAGCGTCGCCGAGCCGGCACGCGTGCGTGTAGACCCACGATTCGGTGTGGTGGACCCGATGCTCCGGCCATCCCCACAGCGACTCCACATCGCTCACAACTGCAACTGGCAACCGCTGAGCGACGTCGACGAGTTGCCGCACCGTCACCACCGCCTCCGCATGCCGTCCGGCCAACGAGAGTGCCTGGGCCCGGCCGGCGAGCAGCCCGCACACCGCCGACGTGGCTTGTCGACCCAGCAGCGGCAGCACGTCGTCGGACAGGGCGACGACCGCCGATGGTGGACGTCCGTCGTAGCAACCGTTCACCACGTCCCACGCCCGCACCAACACCCGGGTTTCGGTGTCCCCGGATTGGTCGGCGACCCGACGGGCCGTCTGCCACCAACGCCGACCCATCACGATCTGGCCCGAGGCGACAAGGCTCAGCGCGACGACGACGGACAGGCGTGCGGCAGCCTGCAGGAGACCAGGACGACGCGCACCGGGGTCAGCGGCGATCTGGTGCTGCAGCACCGTCAGATCGGCCGTCAGCTGGGCCATCAACGCGGGACGGGGTTGCCGGTAGTAGCCGTGACCGTAGTCGACCGCGATCTGCTCCCACTCGTCATGGTCGGCAGTCGCCGCGTCGCCGAGGCCGTGGCGAAGAGCCTCCAACCCCGCCAGGGGCGCGACGGCGGGGGCGGCGGCCAACGCCGTCATGGCCCGCAACATGGTGCGTCGGTGCAGGTCGAAGGCACCGACCCGCTCACTCCGGTACGCCTCGACGAGCGCCCCGTCGGCGTCTAGGGCCCGGTCACAGGCCGTGGCCAGGGCCTCGGTTGGGCGGCGGTCACCGCGCTCCACCTGGCCGATGTGGCTGTACTGGAAATGGATGATGGCACCGAGCTGTCGCAGGGACAGTCCGGCGCTCTCCCGATGCTGCCGGAGCAGCCTCCCGAAAGCGTCCATGGTCGGCTCCTAGCGTGTGCAGGAGCGTGTGCACACGACGCACGCCTGCCGTATGGGCAGCATATCGGCCATGCTCGACGTGTCAGCCCACCTGACACAGCGGGTCTCCACCGGAAACTCTCTGCCGTCTTGGGTGATGTCACTCCTGCCCCCGGAGCCGAGCATGACCGACAGCCTTCATGTACCTGCGGGCACCCTGCTTCACCTGCTGGCATGGGAGATCACCCCCAATCCCACCAACCGCGACGAGCTGGTGTGGGCGGTGGTCGTGGACCAACAGGCGGTCGGCGGCATGGTGCGGATGCGAGGGCACACGTGCTCTGGCCCCGTACCGGATTGTGCCGGAGGGTGGTGCTTCGAAGCAGAGGTCTCGGTCGCGGCGATTCGCGCGAACATGCGTGGAGCCCGGTGAGTGCACCCGCCGCCGAACTACCGGACCGCTGGTGGCGGATTCTGGCCGAGCATGAACAGCGGCACGGGCGATGCCCGATCTGCGGCACCCGCGCACGGTGCTGGGCATGGGCGGGAGCGTTCGGGAACCTCGTGGCGAACGACGCGTACCATCTCGGTCCACCGTCACCGCGCGCCAGCGGTTCACCAGCCGCCGCGTCCCCGATCTTCCGGGCAAGACACGACGACGAATGACCTTGGTATGAGTCGTGTAGGACGAATCAGGGCCGCAGTTTCGCGTCCTTGACCCCGCCGAGGAAAGCCGTCCACGCCGCGGCGGTCGCGACCAGGGAGGGGCCGGACGGGTCTTTGGAGTCACGGATGCCGACGGCGTGCCTATCCAGAGCGACTTCGACGCACTGGGCATTTGCGTTCAGGCTGCGGCTGCTCTTGCACCAGGTAGCGGTGGTCAGGAAGTCACGGCTCATGTGGTCTCCCGCACGGATTGCCGAATGGCGCTGATACCAGATCAAGCATAGGCCGTTTGTGTCATGCGTTGAGGCAAGGCTGGGTGAGGGCGCGCTCCCGGGAGTCGCCCCGCGCGGCGGGCGGCTCCTCCCGGCAGCCGGCAAGGCTGATCGCGGTAGCGAAGCCGAGTCCAAGGATCGTCCGGCGGCGAATCGATATGGGTGGAATCAACGCATCTCGCCTTCTAAGGGTTCAGGTCCCTAGGCCGGCATCGTCGCCCCAGCCGGAGGCTTGGTTGTGAGAAAGCCAACCCGCATGAGCCTTGGTGTTCGCAGCCGGGATACGCCGAATCCATGCACGACGGTGGCTGGCGTCCCTGCCCCAGTTCCTTGGCCTGCGCGTGACGGAGGATCGCGTGCAAATCCGACAATACCGGCTCGCATCATTCGTGCAATTGGGGCGGCAGCGGCTCGCCCGCTAGTTCTTGATCTCGCCTCTGTCAATGTCTAGCACTCACCGCAGGCGCGACTGTACGCTCCGTCCGCCTCGCAGGTAGGCTTCACATGGGGGAGGACGCCGTGCCGACGCATCGGTGGCGATCACGCGTATTCATTTCTCTGACGGGTGTCGGGTTTGTCGGCTGGGCACGACGGCTGGCGATTCTGATGGCGGTGGTTCTCATCACCACCATGTCAGATGTACCCGCTCAGCCGCTGCGAGCCGCCGCTGCGGTCGCGGCGCCCAAGCCCGCAGCGAACCCGAAGTGCTCTGAGGACCGCGTCGACGAGGTGTCCGCCGCGGTCGCGGCCCGGCTGTGTGGGTCCCGGGTGGAGGTGGCCAATCGGCGTACCGAGTCCACGCAGCTGTTCGCGAACCCGGACGGCACGCTGACCGAGGAGCAGTCTCTCGCTCCGGTGCGGGTGCGACAGGGCGAAAAATGGTTCCCAGTTGACCTTACCCTCGATCGGCGTGCTGATGGGTCGGTGGCGCCGAAGGTGCATCCGCGTGCTCTCTCATTCGCCGGCGCCACCTCCTCCCCCGGGGAGCACGAGGTCGTGTCTGTTGGCGTCGGCGCGGACCGGACGGGTCTGGCGTGGTCGGGGCCGCTGCCGGAGCCCGTGCTTGTGGACCGGACGATCACGTACCCGGATGTGCGGCCCGGGGTGGACCTGGTCTTCCGGGCGCACGCGACCGGCTACGAGCAGCACTTCGTCGTCAAGGATCGGACCGGCCTGACGCAGGTGCGGAAGCTGACGTTGCCGCTGCGGACGGGCAAGCTGAGGGCGGTCGGGGACGGCATGGGCGGATTGGTGCTGAAAAACAGCAAGGGGCGCCAGGTGGGCCAGGCACAGACGCCGTTGATGTGGGACAGCGAGGTGTCGCCGCAGTCCGGCGACCACGTCAATACCGCTCCCGTCGGCCTACGGACGGTCGCCCGAGGTGGGCAAGCCGTGATGGAGCTGACCCCCGACGCGGACTTCCTTGCTCGGAAAGACCTGGCCTTCCCAGTGACCATCGATCCGCCCACGTCGCTGTCGCCGTCGTTCGACGCGTTCGTTCAGAACGACTACGTCAGTGACCAGTCCGGCTCGGCAGACCTGAAGCTCGGCTACTCCAACGACGGCGGGTCCCGGACGGCCCGGTCGTATCTGCGATTCAACACCACCGGCTTCGCCGGTAGCCGAGTCACGTCGGCGAAGTTGCGGCTGTGGAACTACCACTCCTGGTCGTGTACCGCTGCCGGCTGGGAGGCCTGGCGTACCGACTACGTCGACTCAACGGTGCGCTGGACGGGCCAGCCGGTCGCGCGTGCCAAGGTCGGTACCTCCACCGAGACCCGCGGTTACAGTTCATCTTGCGGTGCCGGGTACGTCTACATCGAGGTCGGTGGAGCCCTGCAATATGCCGCGGATACCAATGCGAGTAGCGCGAGCGTGTTGCTGCGGGCCACGTCCGAGACCACGACCGCCGGCTGGAAGCGGTTCGACTCCGCGGAGGGCACCCACCCGCCGCTGGTCTCAATCACCTACAACAGTGCGCCGTCGACGCCGTCTACCCTCGCAGTCGCGCCCTGCTACACCGCCTGCGGCTCCGGCGCCAGGACGTCCTCGTTGCGCCCCACCCTGTCGGCCAAGCTGGCCGACGCCAACGCGGGGCAGAGCCTCCAGGCCGAGTTCGTGATCCGCAACAAGACCACCCTGGCCACCGTCTCCTCCTCCGGGCTGCTCTCCGGCACCACGGCCTGGACCAACGGCTCGACCGCCTCCTGGCAGGTGCCGGTCGATCTGGCCAACACCACACAGTACGAGTGGCAGGTCCGGGCCAAGGACCCGTACGCCTACGGTGCTTGGTCGGCCTGGACTTCGCTTACGGCAGACACCACAAAGCCGGGCGTACCGTTCGTCTCTGCAGCGCTCTACCTCAACGATGGACAGCCGCACGGTGGGGCAGGTCAGTCCGACACGTTCACCTTCGCCCCGGCGTCAGGCACCACGGACCTCGCCGCTTTTGTCTACAGGTTCGACTACGACAGCACCGCGACGACCGTCGCCGCCGCCGGTACCAAGACGGTCACCTTCAGCCCTCGCGACGGCCACCGCACCCTGACCGTGCAGGCCAAAGACTCGGCCGGCAACCTGTCCAGCCCAAACCTGTACGTCTTCGATGCCGGCAACGCCGCGCTGGCCCAGCCGCTGCCCGGCGCCACCATCGTCAAACGCACCAAGCTCGAGATCACAACGCCCGTCACCGGCTACACCCGGGCCTACTACGAGTACCGCCGTGGCCCCGGCGCCGCGACCCTGCCTGTGCCGTCGGTGAACCTGACCTCCGCCACCGGGGCGCCCATCACCGCCACCGCCGCAAGCCCGGCGACACTGTCTGCGCTGGGCGGGTACGCGATCTGGAACGCCACCGACACCCTCGGTCTGATCGGCGGCGTGGTCGAGGTGCGCGCACAGCTCTATACCGCCACCGGCACCACCCCCGCCTTCACGGTGCCCTGGGTGCGGGTGAGTGTCGATTCCAGCGGGAACGGGGGCGCACGCGACGACGTCGGTCCCGGATCGGCGAACCTTCTCACCGGCGACTACTCGCTGTCTTCCACCGACGTCGACCAGTTGGGTCTCTCGGTCTCCCGCTCTTCGACGTCACGGACCCCGGCCGACGGCTACCAGCGGATGGTCGAGGTGCTGGACGGAAACCAGCAGCAAATCTCGACCGACCTGTCCGGCTTCACCGTCCCGTCGACCTCCTCCGCGATCCGCTCCACCGCGCGCGGGCAGGGTGAGGCGACGCCGCTGGACTCGCTGGAGATCACTCCGGTTACCACTACGAGCAACGACACCTATGTCGCAGTCGGGGGCGACGGCGGAGCGCTGCGACTGGGAATGACCGCCGGGCGGACCTACCGGATGACCGGGTGGATCTACGTGCCCGGCTCCACCGGTCTGCTGCCCGCGTACTCCCAGCGCGGCCTTCGGATCGTTGGCTTCTACAAGGTCGGCAGCACGTACACCGAGGTCACATCGGCCATGGCCGGGTACACCGACGGCTGGCAGGAACTGTCCGTCGACATGACCGTGCCAGCCGGCGCGACCGAGGCGTTCTTCCGCCTCTACAACGGCATGCAGGGCGGCTCAGGACGAAAGGTCTACTGGGACAACCTTTCCTCCACCGAGATTGTCGCCCCGTTCGGCCCTTCGTGGACCGGTGGCGCGACCGGCGGTGTCTCCGACGTCGCCTACACCACCCTCGATTTTCCCGAGCCCTCGCTGGTGGAGGTGACCACGGCCGACGGCAGCTGGCTGACCTTTGCGAAGAACTCCGACGGAGTGAGTTTCACCCCGGAACCAGGTGCCGAGGTGTTGACCCTGAAGAAGGTCAGCAGTACCGCCTACCGGCTTCTGGACCCCGACGGCGGCATCACCGAGTTCACCTCCCAGGGCGGGGTGTGGGCAGCGACGTCGAGTTGGAACGGCGACGCCGGCACCACCACGCGGCTCATCTACGACACCAGCGGTAAACGGCTGTTGCTCAAGAAGGTCATCAACCCCGTCGAGCCCGGCGTGGACGACGCGAACAACTGCGTCGCGGCGACGCCCGCCCGCGGCTGTGAGGTCCTCGAATACGAGTACGCCACCGCCCCCACGTCCGGCCTGAGTGAGACGGTTTTCGGCGACTACACCGACCGGGTATCCGCGGTGAAGCTCTGGGCGTGGAATCCAGCGACCTCCGCGACCACGGCCACGACCGTGGCCAGGTACGCCTACGACAACCAGGGCCAGCTCCGGGAGGTGTGGGACCCGCGGGTCAGCCCGGCCCTCAAGACCAGCTACGGGTACACCGGCGGCCGAGTCACCAAGCTCACCCCGCCCGGCCAACTGCCGTGGAGTTTCGACTACGGCAACCCGGATGTCGACTCGGCCGCCCTGCGGTGGGACCTCGACACGGCCTCCGGCACCACAGTGTCCGACTCGTCTGGCAGCGGACGTAACGGGACAATGGCCAGCGGGGTCGGCTGGGGCCCGGGCAACGCCCCGGACAATCCGGCTGACCGGGCGGCGACCTTCACCGGCGGTACCGGGCAGCAGATCAGCGTCGCCGGCGCCGCCCTGTCGAACACGTCGTCCTACACCGTCGCGGCCTGGGTCCGGATCAAGGACAAGTCCGTAAACCGGACAGCCGTGTCCAAGGACGGCACGAGTACCAGTGGCTTGTTCCTCAACTACGTCGCCGCCGACGACCGGTGGGCCTTCTCGCGGGTGACCTCGGACAGCACGAGCGCCACCCCGGTCCGGGCAACTTCCAACACCGCGCCGGTTGCCGGTAGGTGGACCCATTTGGCCGGCGTGTACGACACCGCCAGCGGCACGATGAAGCTCTACGTCGACGGCGTGCCGCAGAGCGCTACCGCGGCGACCGGCGGCTGGAACGCCACCGGCAATTACGCGATCGGCCGAGCCAAATGGGCTGGCGCCGCCAGCAACATCTGGGACGGCGAGATCGACGACGTCCGTGTCTACGGAAAGGCCCTCACCGCTGATCAGGTCACCGACCTGGCCGGCGACGAGAACGCCGGAAGGCTGCTGCGGATACGCAGAGCGGGCCTACAGCAAGGGTCGAAGACCATCGTTGACGGTGAGACCGCTGCGAATGTCGTGTACAACGTTCCGCTGACCAAGAGCACCGGCGGCCCACACGACATGAACGCGGCGGCGATCGCCACCTGGGGGCAGGTCGACCTGCCGACCGACGCGACCGCCATCTTCGGTCCCGAGGACAACCCGACCCGCAACAGCGCCACGCCGGCCTCGCCCGGCACCAATGGCTATCCCTACGCTCTCGTGCACTACCTCGGAACTGGCGGCAAGGAGACCAACACCGCCACCCCTGGCAACCACATCGACACCCAGGAGTACGACCGGTTCGGTAACCCGGTCCGAACGCTGGAGGCCGCCAACCGGGAGTTGGCACTGGGCACCTTTCCCGGTGCCGCCACCTACCTGGACGAGCTCGGTCTCGCAGCCTCGGACACGGCGAGCCGGGCCCTCGCCCTCTCGACTGTGCGGACCTACAGCACCGACGGAATGGATCTGACCGACACCCTTGGGCCGACCTCAACCGTGGTGCTGAAGGACGGTGCGTCCGATCCGGATGGGACCGGACCGCTGGCGGCGATCCCTGCCGGCGCCACGGTCATCGGTCGGCACCACCTGACGACCACCTACGACGAGAACAAGCCCGACGGGGCGAACTACCACCTCGCCACCACTGAGAAGAAGGGTGTCCAAATCGTCGGCTATGCCGACGCGGACATCCAGATCGCCCGCAACGGCTACGACAATGTGGCCGGCGGTGCTTCCGGCTGGACGCTGCACAAGCCCACCACGCGGATCAACGACGCCGTCACCGGCGGGGTGAACCTGACCACCACCACCGTCTACGACACCGCCGGACGGGTGGTCAAGACCATCGGCGTCGACTCCACAGGCACCGACGCGCGGGCCGAGGAGACCATCTACTACACCGCCAGTGTCAACAGTCAGGACAGCGCATGCGGCAACCGGCCGGAGTGGGCGGGCAACGAGTGTCTCGTCAGAGCGGTCGGCGCGGTCACGGGCCACGATCCGGTCCGGATGACGTCCGCCCTGCCTGACCGCCGCGTTGCCTCGTATGACACCTTCGGCGGCCCTGCCACGTACACCGAGACGGTCGGCACCGAGAGCCGCACCATTGTCACCGACTACGACACGGCCGGTCGTTCCATCGGCAAGACGGTGACGGCGTCGCAGGGCGTCGCCGTCGACACGGTCACCACCGGCTACAGCCCGACCACCGGAATGATCACCACCAGCACGATGGGCACCTCATCCATCGTCCGGGACTACGACGCCCTCGGCCGCCCGGTGAGCTACACCGACGCCGACGGCGGTGTCACCACCACCGAGTTCGACCGGATCGGCAAGCTGCTGAAAGTCGCCGACCCGACCGGCTCCACCATCTACACCTACGACCGCGCGGCGGAACCGCGCGGCATGGCCACCAGCATCACCGACAGCATCGCGGGAACCTTCTCCGCCGCGTACTCTCCGGACGGGCATCTCACCCAGATGAAGTACCCGGGCGGGATCACCCGCACCGACCGGCAGAACGCCAACCTCGAAGCGACCGAGCGCACCTACACCCGAGACTCCGACGGCACGGTCATCTACGCGGAATCTGTGGTCGAGAACAGCTCCGGGCAGTGGTCCTCCCACAACTACACCGGCGGCAACAAGAGCTACCGCTACGACCGCCTGGGCCGGCTGAACCGGGTCCAGCACGACAGTCAGATGACCGACGGCTGCGTCACCCGGACTTACGCCTACGACAACCGGGCCAACCGGAAAAGCAACGCCCGGTTCGCCCCGACGACCGATGGAACGTGCGATGAGAGCACGCCAACCGAGCAGATCACACACGACTACGACACCGCTGACCGGCTGACCGACGCGGGCTATGTCTACGACGCCTTCGGCCGTACGACCGCGACCGCGGATGGCGTCGCCAACACCTACTACGTCACTGACCTCGTGCAGAAGCAGCAGGTCGGCGACGCCCGTCAGGCCTGGACACTGGACCCGATGCAACGGTTCCGCGTGTTCACCGCGGAGACGCAGGTGGACGGGACCTGGACCACGTCTTCGACCAAGGTCAATCACTACGCCAACGACTCGGACGAACCCCGGTGGATCACTGAGGACGCCGCGAGCGGAGCTGTGGCCCGCAACGTCGCGGGACCGGACGGCGACCTGGCTGCCGTCACCTCCGGTACGGGAGATGTTCGACTCGCGCTGACCAACCTGCACGGAGACCTCTCGGTGACGATCGACACCGCGCTGGCCGAGCCGGAGCTCTTTGACTATGAGGAGTTCGGCGCCCCACTCGCCGGTCAAGCCGACCAGCGTTACGGATGGCTGGGCGGCAAGCAACGCTCCGCCGAGGCACTCGGCGGCGTGATCCTCATGGGTATCCGCCTCTACAGCCCCTCACTCGGCAGATTTCTGCAAACAGACCCGGTCCAGGGCGGCAGCTGCAACCCGTACGACTACGTCTGCGCAGACCCGGCCAACGAGACCGACCTGTCTGGCAAATGTCCTCCTTGTGCTGTCGCTGCCATTGCCGCTGCGGCGTCGGAGATCATCGTCTACATATTGATCATCGCAATCGTCTACGCCGTCGCTCGTTGCGTCATCAAGGGCTGTGGCGTCGCTCCTGCCATACGGAGCATTCCGTGGCCCCACATCAAGGCTCCGAGCGTCAAGCGGTTCCGCCTGACGAAGTACATCGTCTACCAAATCTCCTACTTCAAGCGCGGCAGTTGGCGTACCTGGAAGTACGGGATCTCGCGGGTTGGTATGTCACGGCCATCCGGCCAGATCGGCAGCTGCCAGACCAGCATGAGGGCGAGGTGCCGATACCAGGTGAAGAACCGCGTCCGCGGCTGGTTCACAGCCCGGACCCTGGAAGCCGGATACATCGAGGCGTATTACTGGCGACACGGACACTGCCCACCGGGCCAGTACAACAGCTGCCGATGAGTGCGCACGCCCAGATGGCGACCGCTGCGGCTTGGACCGCGATGACCAGCTAACACTCAACGCCGTGCTGCTCTTGCCGTACGCCGACGGCAGGAGCGGCACGGCTTGGTGCCGACTAGGCTTCAGTGCGTCCGCAGCAGAAGGAGCTCCGTTGATCTCTGAGAAGTTTTGGTCGTACATCGACCTGCTCGACGACGCGGCGAGCCCGGAGGGATGCGGGCGTCTCGTCGAGTCCCTTGGTTCGGCCGGAGAGGCCGACGTGCGGCAGTTCGCCGACGATCTCGTGGAGGCAGTGCGCGCACTCACCAGCGCGCGCCACCAGTCGCAAGCGGTCTGGGACGTGTCAGAGCCGGCCGCAACGCCCGCGCTGCCCATGTCCGACGACGTCTTTCTGTACGCCAGACTCGCCGTCGTCGCCGCCGGCCAGCGCTCGTGGCAGGCGGTCTGCGCCGATCCCGACGCCATGTCGGGGCGCTGGCATGTGGCAGATGCCGAGGAGCTGTTGGAAGTAGTGCCGGCGGCGTTCCGACGCGCCACGGGTCTGGAGTGGGACGAGGACCTGGACTTCGACATGCCGCTCGCTGGCGGCGGCCCCGGAGCCGAGGCCGGCGTCGCCGACGACGGCAAGTGGTGGAACTGGTACATGTGCGGGCACATGTACGACGTGAAAGCCGAACGTGATGAGTTCGACGCCGTGTCCTACGAACTGGAAGCGGCGATCGACGCTGATCGCGCCTGGCGGGCATGGTGGGCCGGATCCGGCGTGCCCGATCTGGAGACCTACCCGTTCTACACCTGGGACGTGGTCCCGAAACAGCGCCTGAGCAAGGGCCGAAAGGTGGTCCGAGTTCACTTCGGCTTTGACGCCGCAGTCCTGCACAACACACCCGTCCGGGACCTGCCACGTCTTGCGGCTGAGCATCAGCGGGCGATGTTCGAGTATGCGCAGGCGAGACTCGGCCTGCCGGAGATGCCGCCCGTGCCGAGGTCTGACCGAACATAGCTGGCAACGCGTCGCGGGATGTCTCCCGGGCCCGACCCCGCCGTTCGTCCCAGTGGTCAACCCGACCGCAGGTTGTGGTTGGCGGGGCATCGACGACAAGGGTGACCGCATGCGCGAGGGTCGACGTTCGACCGAACTGGGCGTCTGACCGAGCAGAAGGACGTCGCGCGATGAGCCGGCTAGCGGACCGGGTGGCCGCTGCGGCGCAGGGCGTCCTTGACCTCGCCGACGGTCAGCTCGCCGAAGTGGAAGACACTGGCCGCGAGGACCGCGTCGGCCCCGGCGCCGATGGCGGGCGGGAAGTGCGCCACCTCGCCGGCCCCGCCGCTGGCGACGACCGGCACGTCCACCACGGCCCGCACCGCGCCGATCAGTTCCAGGTCGAAGCCCGCCTTGGTGCCGTCGGCGTCCATCGAGTTGAGCAGGATCTCCCCCGCGCCCAGCTCGGCGACCTGCCGGGCCCAGCCGACCGCGTCGATGCCGGTGCCACGCCGGCCACCGTGGGTGGTGACCTCGAACCCGCTGGGCGTGACGCCGGCCGGTGCACGGCGTACGTCGAGGGAGAGCACGAGCACCTGCCGGCCGAACCGGTCGGCGATCTCGGCGATCAGCTCCGGCCGCGCGATGGCGGCGGTGTTCACGCCGACCTTGTCGGCCCCGGCGCGCAGCAGCGTGTCGACGTCGCCGACCTGCCGGACCCCGCCCCCGACGGTCAGCGGGATGAAGACCGACTCGGCGGTGCGGCGCACCACGTCGAGCATGGTGCCCCGGTCGCTGGAGGACGCGGTGACGTCGAGGAAGGTCAACTCGTCGGCACCGGCCCGGTCGTACGCGGCGGCCAGCTCGACCGGGTCGCCGGCGTCACGCAGGTCGAGGAAGTTGACCCCCTTGACCACCCGCCCGGCGTCCACGTCGAGACAGGGGATCACCCGTACCGCCACCGTCATGCCGTCACCCTATCCTCCGCGTGCGGCGCGGCGGCCGACCCGAGGGGCCGACCGCCGCGCAGGACGTCCACGTCACACCCGGACGAGCATCTTGCCCAGGTTCTCGCCGCGCAGCAGGCCCAGGAACGCCGCCGGGGCGTTCTCGATGCCGTCGACGACCGTCTCGTCGTACGACAGCTTGCCCTCGCGCAGCCAGCCGGCCACGTCCTGGACGAACGTCGCGCGCACGTCGTTGTGGTCGTTGACCAGGAACCCGCGCAGGGTGAGCCGCTTGCCGATGACCAGCGCCAGGTTGCGCGGCGCGGCCGGCGGCTCGGTGGCGTTGTACTGCGCGATCATGCCGCAGATCGCGACCCGGCCGTGCAGGTTCATGGCCGAGATCGCCGCCTCCAGGTGGTCGCCGCCGACGTTGTCGAAGTACACGTCGATGCCGTCCGGAGCAGCCGTGCGCAACGAGTCGCGGACCGGCCCGTCGTGGTAGTCGAACGCGGCGTCGAAGCCGAGCGCCCGGAGCCGCTCGACCTTTGCGGCCGAGCCGGCGCTGCCGATGACCCGGCCCGCGCCCTTGAGCTTGGCGATCTGGCCCACCAGGCTGCCGACCGAGCCGGCCGCGGCGGAGACGAAGACCGTCTCGCCGGGCTTCAGGGCGGCGACCTCCAGCAGGCCGGCGTACGCGGTCAGGCCGGGCATGCCGAGCACGCTCAGGTACGCGCTGGCCGGGGCGATGCTCGCGTCGACCGTGCGCGCACGGTTGGCGTCGAGCAGCGCGTACTCCCGCCAGCCGAGCCCGTGCAGGACGGTGTCGCCCACGGAGATGTCGGGTGACTCGCTGGCCACCACCTCGCCGACGGCGGCCCCGTCGAGCGGGGCGTCGAGCGCGAACGGCGGCACGTACGACTTGACGTCGTTCATCCGTCCCCGCATGTACGGGTCGACGGAGACGTACTGGTTGCGGACCACGATCTGGCCCGGTCCGGGCGTCGGGACGTCGGTCTCGACGAGCCGGAAGGTGTCCTCGGTGGGCCAGCCTTCGGGGCGGCGGGCCAGGTGGATCTCGCGATTGCTGGTCATGGGGTGGTCGTCCTCTCGTACGCGGATGGGGGCGGGGTCCGCGCCGGTCAGGCGGCCAGGGTCTCGCGGACGGTCAGCGCGACGTCGATGTTGCCGCGGGTGGCGTTCGAGTACGGGCAGACCTGGTGAGCCTGCTCGACGAGCTGCTCGGCGGTCTCCCGAGGAACGGCCGGCAGGTCGACGACGAGCTGCGCGGTGAGCCCGAAGCCACCGCTGCCGTTGGGACCGATGCCGACCTCGGCGGAGACGACGGAGCCGGTCACGTCGGCCTTGGCGCGGCGGCCGACGATGCGCAGGGCGCTGTGGAAGCAGGCCGCGTAGCCGGCGGCGAAGAGCTGCTCCGGGTTGGCGGCGCCACCCGCGCCACCCAGCTCCTTCGGCGACGCCAGGTCGAGGGCGAACGTGCCGTCGGAGGTCTCGACGTGGCCGTCACGGCCGTCACCGGTGGCGGTCGCGGACGCGGTGTAGAGAACCTGCATGGTGGTCACTGCTCCTTCTGTCGGTGGATGGTCTCGGTGACCCGGGTGAGGGTGTCGCGCAGCGCGACAAGCTCGTCGATGCCCAGCCCGGTGGCCTGCGCGATCCGCAGCGGGACGCCGCACAGCCGCTCGCGCAGCGCCCGACCCTGCTCGGTGAGGCTGACCTCGACCAGCCGTTCGTCGCGCGCCGAACGCTGGCGCGCCACCAGTCCGGCGTTCTCCAGCCGCTTGAGCAGCGGCGAGAGGGTGCCGGAGTCGAGCCGCAGCTCGGTGCCCAGCTCGGACACCGTGGGCGGGTCGTCGGGGCGTTCCCAGAGCACCAGCAGCACCAGGTACTGCGGGTAGGTCAGCCCGGCCTCGTCGAGGATCGGCCGGTACACGTCGGTGAGGGCGCGCGACGCGGCGTAGAGCGCGAAGCACACCTGCCGGCGCAGCACCAGGTCATCGGTCACCGCTGAACCGTAGTCCGCAATTAAGTTGTGCACAACCGATCGGTGCGGAGTGCGGCCGTGACGACCGCCACCGACGCGGTCAGCGGTCGCCGACGTACGCCTCCAACTCCACCTCGACCAGGTGCTCCGGATCGAGCAGACCGGCGACGACCACCAGCGTCGCCACCGGTCGGACCGCGCCGAAGACGGCGTTGTGCGCCCGGCCCACCTCGTCGGCGTGCAGCCGGTCGGTCACGTACATCCGGGTCCGCACCACGTCACCCGGCCCCGCGCCCACCTCGGCGAGCGCCGCCAACCCGATCCGCAACGCCTGCGCGGTCTGCGCGGCCGCGTCCCCGACATGCACCACCCGACCGTCCACCGTGGCCGTGCAGCCCGCCGTGAGGGCCAGGTCACCGGCCCGGACCACCCGGGAGTAGCCGTAGCTCTGCTCCCACGGCCCTCCCGAGCCCAACCGCGTGACAGTCACGCCTCGGCCAGGGTGCGCAGCGCCTCGGCCACCGTGAACGCGCCCGCGTACAGGGCCTTGCCGGCGATCACGCCCTCCACACCCAGCGGCTCCAGCGTGGTCAGCGCCCGCAGGTCGTCCAGGGTGGACACGCCACCGGAGGCGATCACCGGACGGTCGGTACGCGCGCACACGTCCCGCAGCAGATCCAGGTTCGGCCCGCGCATCGTGCCGTCCTTGGTGATGTCGGTGACCACGTACCGGGTGGCACCCGCCTTGTCCAGGCGCTCCAACACCTCGTACAGGTCACCGCCGTCGCGGGTCCAACCCCGCGCGGACAACGTCTGACCCCGCACGTCCAGCCCGATGGCGACCCGGTCGCCGTACTCCCCCACCACCCGGTCACACCACTCCGGGTTCTCCAGGGCGGCGGTGCCGATGTTCACCCGAGCCGCCCCGGTGCCCAGCGCGGCGCGCAGCGACTCGTCGTCGCGGATGCCACCGGACAATTCCACCTGCACGTCCAACTGACGCACCACCTCGGCGAGCAGGTGCGCGTTGGTGCCCCGACCGAACGCCGCGTCCAGGTCGACCAGGTGGATCCACTCCGCGCCGTCGCGCTGCCACGCCAACGCCGCGTCCAGCGGGTCGCCGTAGACGCTCTCGCTGCCGGCGGCGCCCTGCACGAGCCGGACAGCCCGGCCGTCGGCGACGTCCACGGCGGGTAACAGGGTGAGGCTCACGGTCTTCTCCTCGATCAGGTACGACGGTCCAGGGCGATCACCACGATCGCCGGCAGTACGAGCAGCAACAGGACGATCAGCGCGACACGCAGCGCCAGATCGTCGACGAACGTCCAGATCAGAATCATCGCCGCCCCGGTGAGCAGCACGATCGCGGCGCGCTCACCCCGTGAGTGCCGGGCCAGCCGGCCCGTGCGACCCCGTCGGACCTGCGGCGCCAACCGGCGCAGAACCGCGCGGCGGCGCTGGCGACGTGCCACCCGGCGCTGCCGGACCGCCCGCTCCCGTGCCAGCTCCGCCTCACGTTCCGCCCGCCGACGCGCGCGCTCGCGACTCACCGCGACGCCCGCCGATCGAACGACGGACGGCGTCGGCGCTCAGCCACCGGCGGGCAGGGTGGCGAGCCAGTTGCGCAGCAACGCGGCACCGGTGTCGGCGGACTTCTCCGGGTGGAACTGCGCCGCCGACAGCGGTCCGCGCTCCACCGCCGCCACGAAGTCGGTGTCGTGGTGAGCTGTGGTCACCAGCGCGCCCGCGCCCGCCAGCGCCGCCGGGTCAGCCATCGCGTACGAGTGCACGAAGTAGAACCGGCTCTCGGCCGACAACCCGGCGAACAGCACCGACCCCCGGGGCGCGCGGACCGTGTTCCAGCCCATGTGCGGGAGGCGGTGCGCGGCCAACCGGGTCACCCCGCCGGGCAGCAGCCCGAGGCCCTTGGTCACCACCCCGTGCTCCTCGCCGTGTTCGAAGAGCACCTGCATGCCCACGCAGATGCCGAGCACCGGCCGACCCGCGGCCACCCGCTCCGCGATCACCGGCCCCGCGCCCAGCGCGTCGATACCCGCCATGCAGGCGGCGTACGCGCCCACGCCCGGCACCACCAGACCATCGGCGGCGGCCGCCGCGGCCAGGTCGTCGGTCACCCGGACGGCCGCGCCGGCCGCTTCGAGGGCCCGCTCGGCCGAGCGCAGGTTGCCCGAGCCGTAGTCGAGCACCACCACGTCGGGGGTCACGACCCCGACCCCGGAATCAGCCGGAGCACCCCGGCCGCCGTGGCGAGCAGCGCCAGCAGCCCGGTGACCACGACGGCGCCACGCGGAGCGCCCTGTCGGTGCAGCGACCACGCCCCACCCACCAGCACCCCGGCCAGGATCAGCAGCAACGTCGGCAGCAAGCGATTCACGGTTCAACGATAGTGGACCGGCCGGGAGTGGCAGGGGCGCAGGCCGGCGTGCACCCCACGGGAAGAGATCAACGACCGGTCGGATATACCATCGTGCTTGAGGTACCGACCCGCTCGACATCGTGAGGAGGTTCAGTGTCCAGCCCTGAGATCGAGGCAGACGCGCTGCTCGCCGATCCGGACGAGGCGCTCCGTCGCTGGTACGCCGGTTACCTGGCGGGCGAGGAGGATCCCGATCTCATCCTGTCCGGCGGTCATCTTCCATCCCCCGCCAAGATCCAGGAATTCTTCGCCCAATGGCTGCACAGTCACCGACACCAACTCCAGCGCCTGCTCTGCGAGCAGGTCCGCTACGCCCGGTTGAGCGATCGCAGCAAGCAGCTCAGTGAGCTGGCTCTCATCGCGCTGATCGCGGGAAGCCTGTCCAAGGCCGGCACCAATGACATGATCATCGACCCACTGGCGACCGCCGCCGTACTCGTGACCCGGCGGCATCTCGACAGTCTCTGCGGGGCGGTCCCGCCCGCCGCCACCGCCTGACCCATGGACTATGCCTCGGCGCTGAGCACCTTCCTTGCCGTCCAGGCACGATCCGCCGTGGTGCGGTTACGAGATCCCGACCTAGACGGCGGCGTCTTCACCGGCTTCTTCATCTCCCCGACCGGTCACCTGATCACCGCATTCCATTCGGTCAAAGCGCGCTTCCTGGTCGCTGGCGAGAGTTTCCCGTTGGAGGTCCTCGTCACCACCGGCAACGGCCACAGAACGGTCACCACCCGCGCCCACTGTCTGCCGGGCTGCCACGACCGACTGGCCGACTGGGCTCTGCTGAAGCTCGACCTGGAGCCGTCCGGATACCTGCCGCTCAGCACGCCGGGTCGGCTGGCCGGGGACGACGTCGACTGCGCGCCGCTGCGCGTGTACGGCTTCACGGTGGCAGGCGGCGGCCACGCCGGCCTCGGGTCGCTCAGCGGCGAATTCCTGCGCGCCGTCCCCGACCGGCACCGCTTCCGCATCGCCTTCTCGGTCCGCAGTCAGGGGCAGAGCGGTGGGCCGGTCATCGACCTACGGAGCCACACCGTGGTCGGCTCGGTGGTCGGGTTTCGGGAGGACGAGCGGCTGACCGCCGACGCCGCGCTGCTCGACCGGTCGGCGCTGCCCGCCGAAATGCTCGGCATCGACCTCGACGATCTCGCGGTGGCGTGGCGGCGGCAGGCGGTGACCCACCTGGTCGCCACCCACCCCGAACTCTCCCGCCTGGGTACCGCTCCCGCACTGCTGACGCTGCCCGAACCTCATCTTGAGGGTCGCCGGCTGGTCCAGGAGGTCCGCGACGGACTGTTGAACGGCGTGACCGGCGGGATCCTGCTGCACGGACCACCGGGCAGCGGTAAGTCCGTCGTCGCCGTCGAACTGGTCCGCGACCTGCTGCGGCGCGACGTCGTCGGTTCCGTTTTCTGGTACGACTTCGAGCCGCCGGCGAACCGCTCACCGGAGCGCCTGCTGATCCGGCTCGCCCTGCACCTGCTCGAGCATCAGGGCGTCCTCGAACCCATCGACGCGTGCATCGACGACTCGTTCGCCCGCGACATCTCGTCCGCGCGGCGGGCCGTTGTGTCCGCCGTACGACAGGGCCGCCACGTCATCGTCATCGACAACTCCCACGCCCCCCAGCGCGCGGACGCCCAGGGGGTCATCGACCTGCTCGCCGAGCTGCTCTGGGCGGCCGAGGCGGGAGAATCCCTCGTCGTTCTCGCCTCCTGGGACCGACCCCCACCCTCGTTGACCGTCCCAGTCACTGAGGTGATTGGCCTGACCGAGGACGAAGTCTCGCCGTACCTCGACCTGCACGGGATCGAGGTGTCCGCGACGACCGTGGCGTGGCTCACGGAGCTGGCCGGCGACATCACCTGCGTCGAGCAGTTCATCCGTACGCCGGACTGGCAGGAGTCGGCAGAACGCGGGCAGCTCGAGGCCGGCGAGCCGGCCGAGCTGCACCGCTACTGGTTGAACCGCTACCTGGCCGAGGTGCCCGAGGGCGCGCAACGCATCCTGCTGGCGCTGGCCGTCATCGCCGCTCCGGTGGCGCGCGATGTGATCGAGCGGACTGCCGCCATCGCGTCGTTCGCGGCGACGCTGGACGCGCTCACCCACAGCCCTCCGCTGGTGAAAGCCGCCAGCGGCGTGCTACAGATCCACTCCAACGTGGCGCGGGCGGTGCTGGCAACCACCGATCAGGAACTCGTCACTCGGGCTCGGCTGAGCGCGGCCAGGGAGTTGCAGGCCAACGGCCTCTCGCTCGCCGCAGCCCGGCTCCTCATGGATGCCCGCCGGCACGAGGAGGCGGTCAGCCTGCTGTTCGCCGAACGCGACGAGATCATCGCCCGGGGCGGCGCAGGAGGGCTGCGGGCCGCCGTCGACCGCGTCGTGGCCGAAACCCCGACGACGGCCGGTTGGCTACCGATGTTGCACGCGGTGATGGCCAGCCAGGAAAGCATCCGGGGCAACTACGAGCACGCGGCGCGGCACTGGGCCGACGCGCTGCGCGCACAGCAAAGCAATCTGGCCGCCGCCGCCATGCACAACCGGCGGGCCGATGCCTTTCGGATGGCGAGTCGCTACGCGGAGGCGGACCGGGAGTACGGTGCGGCCGCCCGGGCTGCCCACGCCGGGCGCGCCGAGGAACCCCCGGTCGCCGCCCGGGAAGCCGGCTGGGCGAGCCTGGGTCGGGCAAAACTGGAACGCCTCCGCGCCGACTATCCGCGAGCTGAGCGGCGATACCGGGAGGCGGAAGACGCCTTCCGCAGCTGCCTGCACCAGACCGGTCTCATGGAGGCCGAGTTCGGCATCGGCGAGGTGCGCCGGCTTCTCGAGGACTGGCCGATCGCCCGGTCTGCCTACCAGCGCTCGCTGGAGCGGGCGGTGTCCCGGGAGAACGCGGAACGCCACGCCTACGCGCTGTGGGGCTTGGGCGAGGTGGCGCGGCTGGTCGGCGAGCACGACACGGCGGAGCGGCACCACCTCGACGGACTGGAGCGCTGTGGCCAGGTCGGGGACGTGCGCAGCGAGGGCTGGGCCCTGCTGGGTCTAGCGGAGACCTGTCGCTCGACCGGTCGACTGAGCGACGCCATCCGGCTCTACACCGACGCCATCCTCCGGTTCCGGAACACCGGGAGTGAGACCGAGGTCGGGCACGCCACCCTGGGGCTCGCCGAGGCGCGCCGGGCGGGGGGTGAGCTAGACCTCGACGCCTACCGGCAGGTGAGCGCGATCTACGAGGCCCGCCACCTGCACCACAGCGCGGTGCAGTGTTCCCGGGCGTACGCGCTGGCGCTGCGCTCGTCCGGTCAGCACACCGCCGCCAACCGGCTGCTGGCCAAGGCGCGCCGCTCGGCCGCCCGCCGTAAGCTGACGACCGAGCTGGCACACCTGGGCCGAGTGATCGAGGATCACGCCTCGACGGCCTCGGTTCCGCTCAACTTCCCTTAGCCTCCCGCCGCGCCGCGGCGCGCTCCACCACGTACGCTGCCGCGGCGGCGTGGGCGGGGAATCCTTCGTAATTGGCCAGGGTGACCGCCGTCGGGCCCACCTCCGCGACCCCCTCGTCCGAGACGTAGGCGAAGGACGAGCGCTTCAGGAAGTCCAACGTGCCGACACAGGACTGGCTCCGCGCCGTCCCGCCCGTCGGCAGAATCGCGTTGACGCCCACGGCGAAGTTCCCGAACGGGATGGAGGTGTTCTCGCCCAGCATGATCTCACCGGCATTGGTCAGCTTGGCGAGCTTGTCGAACGGGTCGGTCATGAGGACCCGGAGGTGTTCCGGGGCGTACTCGTTGACGAACCGCACCGACTCTGCCTCGTCGGCGGTGAGCACGATGCCGCCGAAGTTGCTCAGCACCGTCTCGCAGAACTCCCGACGTTGCTGCGGCAGAGCGAGGAGCAGCGACGGCAGCAACTTCTCGACCGCGTCGGCGAGCGAGCGGGAGTGGGTCACCAGCAACGCGGCCGAATCGGGGCCGTGCTCGGCCTCGACCAACAGCTCGCGAGCCGCGATGGCCGGGTCGGCCGCCCCGTCACACAGGACCACCGACTCACTCGGGCCGGCGGGCAGGCCCGGGTCGACGTCGCCGTAGACGACCCTTTTGGCGGCGGAGACGTACTGGTTGCCCGGACCGATGATCTTCTCGACCGGCTGAACCGTCTTCGTGCCGTAGGCGTAGGCGGCGATGGCCTGTGCGCCACCCATCTTGTAGATGGTGCGTACCCCGCAGAGCGCCGCAGCGACCAGTGAGGCGTCG
This sequence comes from Micromonospora sp. NPDC005172, assembly GCF_040608555.1. Taxonomy (NCBI): domain Bacteria; kingdom Bacillati; phylum Actinomycetota; class Actinomycetes; order Micromonosporales; family Micromonosporaceae; genus Micromonospora; species Micromonospora sp. NPDC005172. Next base: position 29,010 of record NZ_JBEXIL010000018.1, on the reverse strand, counting down.
TCGACGGTGCCGTCCGGACCCGGCGGGGTGCAGACGGCGATGTCCGGCACCTTGGCGATCACCGCAGGGGCGCACAGCATGGTCATCACGGACGGGAACGAGCCCTTGCCCCGGGGGACGTACAGACCCACGGACGTGATGGGAGTCCAGCGCTCGCCGACGAGCACGCCGGGACGCACCTCCTGCATCCACGTCGCCTGGGGAAGCTGCGCCTGGTGGTGGTGCCGGATGTTGGCGATCGCCTTCTCCAGGGCGGCCCGAACCTCCGGGTCCACCCTGGACTCCGCCGCCGCGAACTCGGCCTCGGTGACCCGCAGCTGCTCCGGCGCCAGGGTCACCCCGTCCAGGCGGGCGGTGTGCGCGATCAGGGCGGCGTCACCGCGCTCGCGGACGTCATCGATGATCTCGCGAACGGTGCCTTCGATGGCGGCGTAGTCGGCACGAACCCGTTGCATCAGCACGCGGCGCTCCGACGCCGACAGCTCGTTCAGCTCGTAACGGTTGACTCGCACCTTCATCGCTCCGTCTCCGGGCCCAGCCCAGTGGTCAGTACTCCGCGATAGACATTCATCAGCTTGGTCATTTCCTCGCGCGTGCCGAGGTTCATCCGAAACATCCCCGCCAGGAGCGGATGAGTCATCGTGCGGACGAGGATGCCGGCCGCTCGCAGCGCGACCACCGTCTCCTCCGGGCGCTCCGGCCGCACCAGGAGGAAGTTCGCCGCGCCTGGGTGGACGACCACTCCCTGGTCCCGGAAAAAGCCCACCACCTCGGGCTTGATGTCGCCCATCATCTCCCCGACCATGGCACGCATCTCGCTCAGGCGGGCGAGCTGCGCCAGACCGGCGACCACGGCCAGGGCGTTGACGTCGAACGGATTGCGGAGCTTGACCAACTGCTCGACCACCTCGGGCACCGCGACGACGTAGCCGAGCCGCAGGCCTGCCATGGCGAACGCCTTCGAGAAGGTCCGCAACACGATCAGGTTGGGCAGCTCCTGGATCAACGGAACGACGGTGGCATCAGTGAACTCGTAATAAGCCTCGTCCACCAGGACCGGGACGTCGGGCACCGACCGGGCGACCTCCGCGATGAACTCCACGTCGACCGGTGTTCCCGTCGGGTTGTTGGGGTTGACGAACACGACGAGGTCGGGCTTGCGGGCCGCGACGGCGGCCCGGAACTCCTCGTAGGGGTATCGGAGGTCGCTCGGATAGGGGACGCCGACGACCGACCCGCCAGCCAGCCCTGCGGTGTGGCCGAAGATGACGAACTCGGGACGTGCCACCACCATCGACGCGCCGGGCCTCAGGAAGGCTCGGACGCAAAGGTCGATGCCCTGATCCGAGCCGTTGGTCGGCAGGATCCAGTTGGCGGGAACACCGCAGTACTGCCCCAGAGCGGCAGCCAACTGGGGATATTCCGGGTAGCTGTGAACGCCCGCATCCCGCACGTACGCGCTCACCGCCTCCGCCACCGCGGGTGAGAGCGGCCCGGGCGCCTCGTTGCGGTCCAGGCGCATCAACCCACGGCGATCCTGCCCGGCCCAGTCGGGCACGTAGGGTTTCGCCTCGAGAACGGCGGCGGGAAACGTCAGCGCGCTGTTCCGTGTCCGGGGTGTCACGCGAGCGTCGCCTTAACCCCGGGTGCCAAGGCCTTGCGATACGGGTTCACGGACAGCAGTTCCTGGGTGGCCTGCCCCATGGCGGCGAAGAGCAGCGGCCAGCCCTTCTCGGCGCCGACGTCGGAACGGATGTGCACCATGACGCTGGCCTGCAGTCCGCCCGCGAACCCGTCGACGAAGTCGTCCAGGTCCTCACTGAACAGGTCACCACACAGGTCGTGGCCGATGAGGAAGGACCGCCGGAACTCAGGGTAGGTCTGGTCGAGCGGCACGTACTTCCAGAACTTGCGGCCCTCCATGCTGACGCCGACACGCACCGGCTGATCCAGGTCGGCCACGGCGCGTACGTTCGAGCCGGCACCATAGATCCCGACCTCGCTGATCCGCTCGATCGCGAGGTATCGCAACGCGCGGCCCAGCGCCAGGCCGACGTCCTCGGTGACCACGTGGCTGGAGCTGAGCCGGGTCGCCTCGAAGCGCACCGAAACCCGCAAGCCAGCCTCACGCGCGAAGGCGTCCACCAAACCGGCGAAGCCGGTGACCCGGACCGAGTCGGCGACCTCGATGAACACGTCGGCACCCGGATCGCCCATTGACACCTCGACCGCCACCACGCTCTCGGCGGTCGCCCGGCTCAGCCGGACCGAACCGGTTGACAGCGACTCCACCCGCCAGCCGCGCTCGACGGCGCGCTCACCGCTGTTCTCGGGAGGTGCGCTCGTTACCGCCGCCGAGCTCTCCTCGGTCAGCGGGTTGCACATCCGGTCGAGGGCAATACCGACGGCCCGGTAGACGCCCTCCCAGGTGTGGTGCGGGTCCTCGAAGCTCGCGACCGTGACGGTGATCCACAGCCCGGCGGCGCGGCCCAAGGCGTCTAGGAGGTCGACCAGGGGCGCACCGTGCGACAACTGCTCGCAGCGGACCGACAGGAACCAGTCCAAGTCGACCTGCGGTGACGCGTGGAAAGACGCACCACCTTCCGGGTCGACCCGGAGCTGCACCTCGGCACTGCCGTCGTCGATCATGCCCAGCGCCGCCGCGCTGTCGCTCAGCCGCGGGATCCGGGCGATCTCCGTTCCCAGCGCCGTCCCGAGCCCGCGCCAGTCATCGTTGTTCCAGCGCAGTTCGATGGAACAACCGAGCCGCCAGGCGATGTGCTCGACCATGTGGCTGACGAAGTCGTTCGGCGTGTCGAGCGACTTACGCGTGATGCCCTCCCGCCCCAGCGAGACCATGTTCGGCCGCAGGTCCCGGTGACAACGGTCCGCGAGCCCCGAGCCAGACAGCTCGTCCAGGCTGCTGGCCCCGGTTGCCACGCCGACGGTGTAGCAGCCCGCGTCTCGGGCCGCTTGGAGGCCCAGCACGGAATCCTCGATGGCCACGCACCTGTCCGGGGCGACACCGAGCTCGGCCGCAGCGGCCAGGTACGGGTCCGGGGCCGGCTTGCGCTCCATGCCCGGCGCGTCATTGCCTACAACGGCATCGACCAGATCACGCAGCTTCACCGAGGCGAGTATCCGCTCGACGTCGCGCTTGGGGTTGTTGGACACCACCGCCAACCGCAGGCCCGCCGACCGGGCGTCCCGCAGGAGTTCGGGGACCCCAGCGTGCACGTCGGCGACGGCCGAGAGCCGTTCCTCCTCGTGGCTACGGACCAGGTCGGTGATCTCCTGGTCGGTCAGCCGCACGTCGACCGAGGCGCAGACACGGGCCCAGAAGTCCGGCAGCGAGTAGGGGAAGTACCGCTTGATCGTCTCTAGCGGAACAGCCACCCCCGGAACATGTCGGCGCAGCAGACGCTCGACCACCGCGAAGTCCAGCGCGAGCGAATCGATGAGGACGCCATCCATGTCAAGCAGGAGCGCCTGTGTCTCCCTGGGCACCGCAAGGCTTTGGGCCAGCAACATATCGGGAATGATATCTCTGGGCACTGCGGCCTTGTGGCCGACGGTGAGCCGGGCCACGCCGTCGCGGGCGCGATTGGTTAGGCTCGACGGCGTGACCGCACGGCTGCCGGTGTTTCCGCTCGCAACGGTGCTCTTTCCCGGATTGGTGCTGCCGCTGCACATCTTCGAGGAGCGCTACCGCGCCCTGGTGCGGCATCTGGTCGATCTGCCCGAGGGCGCACCGCGTGAGTTCGGCGTGGTGGCCATCCAGGCCGGCTGGGAGGTCGCCCCCACCGGGCCCGGCGCCCGCGCCGGCAACGGTGTCGGTGACGTCACCCTGCACGAGGTGGGGTGCACGGCCGAGCTGCGCCAGGTCACCGAGCTGGCCGACGGCGGCTTCGACATCGTCACGGTGGGCCGGCACCGCTTCCGGATCGCCGACGTCGACGACGCCTCCACGCCCTACCTGACGGCCGCGGTGGAGTGGCTGCCCGAGGCCAACGGGCCGGACGAGGTGGCCGACCTGCTCGCCGCCCGGGTGATCGCCGTGTTCCGGCAGTACCTGGGGCTGATCCGCCCCGACCCGGAGGAGATCTCCGAGCAGCTTCCGGAGGACCCGACGGTGCTGTCGCACCTGGTGGCGGCCACCGCAGCTCTGACGGTCGACGACCGGCAGCGGCTCCTCGCGATCGACGACACCGCCGCCCGGCTGCGCGCCGAGCTGCGCCTGCTCAACCGCGAGGCGGCTCTCCTGCGCCAGGTGCGGGCGGTTCCGGTGCCGTTGTCGGAGCTGGCGTCCCCGCCGACACCCAACTGAATTCCGCCGGTTCCGGCTCCGGACGCAGCGACGGCCAGCGCGACCAGCCGGCCAGCAGGGTGTACGTGGCGGCGGCGCCGAACGCCGGCAGCAGCAGGTTGCCGTGCGGCACGGGCAGCACGTGGAGGAGCCAGTCGACCCCACCGGCCCGCAGGTCGGCCGGTTTGGTGAAGGCCTGCCCCGCCGGGGCGGTCTCCAACAGCCGCTCGAAGGTCGCCAGCCCGACCCGACGTCCCACCTGCCAGGCCACCGGGGCGGCGGCCAGCGCGCCCAGCACCGCGCTGAGCAGCCCGACGGGCCCGCGTCTCCGGCGTAGCAGGAACCACAGGGCCAGCGCCGCGAGCACGCCGAACGCCACCCCGAGCAGGCTGAACCAACCGTCCGCGGCGATCGGCTGCTCCGGCTGGGGCTCTGCGTAGATCGCGCCCTCGGCGACCTTGAGCACCGGGGTGTCCGGCGCGAGCGCCGCCCAGAGCAGCCCGAGTGGCGCGCCCAGCACGGCCAGGGCGAGCGCGGCGCCGAGCACCGTCGTCACCGTCCGCAGCGGCCGGCGCGGCTCGTCGAAGGCCAGCTCCAGCGAGCTCTGGTACGCCGACGAGGCGGGATTTCCGTCGGGGTCGGACCCGAGCGGCGGCCAGGCCGGCGCGCTCGACGCGGGCGGCACGGTCGACTCGGCGGACATCGCCGACCCACTCGGCGCGGACGGCGAGGTCGAGTCGCTCGGCGCGGACGGTATCGCCGACCCGCTGGGCGCGGGCGGTATCGCCGACCCGCTCGGCGCGGACGGCGTGGTCGACCCGCTGGGCGTCGGCGGCGCGGCCGACGCCCGGGGTGGCGCGGGCCGGTCGTCGGGGGTCTCGGCGGGCCGCTCAGGGTCGGAGTTGTCCGGGCTCACCCGATGATCCTCTCAGGCCCCGCTACCGACCGGAGCGCCGGTGGCGGCGAACCAGCTCACCGGGCGAACGGCTCGGCCATGGCCGCCGCGGCGCGCAGCCACGCCTCGCGGGTCTCCGGCTGGAGCTGGTGGTATTCGATCGACGAGCCAGTCTCCAACGCCGGGTCGTACGGCACCACGGCCACCGCGCGGGTACGCGTGGCGAAGTGCCGTTCCAGGTCGTCCTGCAGGGACGAGCGGCCGGGGGTCGGGCAGGAGATGAGGGTGACCGCGTTGTCGGCCAGTTCGCCCATCCCCTCCTCGTGCAGCAGGTCGAGCATCCAGTCGGCGCTGAACGCCGCGTCCTCGCGGGGCACCGTGGTCACCACCAGTTGGTCGGCGGCGTGCATCACGGTGCGCCAGTTGGCGCTCTCCACGTTGTTGCCGGTGTCCACGCAGATCACGTCGTGCGTACGCCGCAGCAGCTCGAGGACCCGCTTGACGGTGAACTTGTCGAGCCGCTGGGCGAAGCGCGGGCTCTCCTCGCCCGCCAGCACGTCGTACGAGCCGTCGGAGGCGTGCCGCAGGTAGTCGTCCAGCCGCTCCAGCAGGGTCTCGCTCTCCAGGATCTCGATCTGGGCGAGGTCGCTGATCAGGTGCCGGATGGTGCGGGCATGACGGGCGCTGCCGGCGCGCAGCCCGAGCGTGCCGCGCAGCTCGTTGTCGTCCCAGGCCAGTACGCCCCGGCCCCGCACGCTGCCGATGGTGGCGGCGGCGAGCACCGTGGCGGTGGTCTTGTGCACCCCGCCCTTGGGGTTGGCGAAGGCGAAGACCCGAGGTGTGCCCAGGTCGCGGCGGAGCACGCCGGTGGAGCGCTCCAGCTCCTGGTCGACGCCCTTCGGACGCCACTCGATCCGGGCCGGGTAGCCGCGCTCGGCGAGGGCCGAGCCCGGAGCCGTGGTGACCGGCGCGGCGGGCGGCGGCACGACCGGTGGCGGTACGACCGGTGACGGCGCGACCGGTGACGGGACGACCGGTGGCGGGACGACCGGTGGCGGGACGACTGCGGGGGCCCGCGGTGTCAGCGGCGGCGCGGAGGCCGGATAGCCGGACTCCGGCTGGTAACCGGTCTCCAGCAGCGCGTACCGCGACTCCCCGGCGGGGTTGCCCTGCCGGTAGCCGTTGTCCAGGATGGCGTACCGCGATTCCGGCTCGGCCCGGTGCGGCGGCTCGGGCTCGGCCGGATAGCCCGGGTCGGCGCGGTAGGTGGGTTCGGCACGGTAACCGGGCTCGGCACGGTACGTCGGCTCGGCGCGGTAGTCCGGCTCCGAGCGGTACGCCGGCTCGGCGCGATAGTCCGGCTCGGCACGGTAACCCGGCTCGGCACGGTACGCCGGCTCGGCAAGATAGTCCGGCTCGGCACGGTACGCCGGCTCGGACCGGTACGCCGGCTCGGCGCGATAGTCCGGCTCCGAGCGGTACGCCGGCTCGGCGCGATAGTCCGGCTCGGCGCGGTAACCCGGCTCGGCACGGTAGGCGGGGTCGACGCGGTACGTCGCCTCGGCCCGGTAGCCGGGCTCCTGGCCGTACGACAGATCAGCCGGATGCCCGATGGCCGGCGCGCGCCCCGCGTAGCCGTTGGGGGCCGCGCGTCGCGGCAGTGGGTCCGGGGGCGCCTCGTCGGTCCGGCGCTCGGGCTCGGGCTGCTCCGCTGCCCGACCGCCCAGCCGGGCACGGTCGAGCAGCGCCCGCCACCTCGGCGCTGGTTCGGCCGGCCGGCCCCAGCCGGTCTCGCTGCCCTCCACGGCCCGCCCTCCCAGCGCCATCGATCTCTGCCTGACAGGCTACGAACCAAACCCTATTCGGACCACACCTGAGGACGCACGCCGCCCGGCGTAGATCACGACGGGGAGGGTGCCACAAAGCCGGCGCCGGTCGCGTCCGGGGAGGTGGTGACAGTTGGCGGGGCAGGCTCGGTGGCCTCCACCGGAGACGGCTCGGGTGGCGCAATCGTTACGAGCGGTGCGGGTTCCGACGATTCGCCCATCGGCACCGGCGGCCTCGGTGTGCCCGGCGTCGACCCGTCGCTCGCGCGCGGCGTCGGCGTCGGGCTCGGCCCGGTGTCGACCGGCGGCCGGACCACGTCGCTCTGCTCGGGCAGTGGCGGCGTGAAGACCGTACGGTCGAGTCGGTACACCTCGGGCGCCGGATCGACGGCCCGCACGTCCGGACGGGAGGCCACCCGGCGCAACGCCTCCGGTGCCGCGCGCACCACCGCCGCGTACACGCAGGCGCACCCGGCGCGGTACGCCCGCGCCTCGGCGCTCGCCACGTCGGCACCGACGACGTACCGCTCGCGCAGCTCACGCTCGGCGGCGCCGTCGCCGCGCACCGCGGCGGCCCGCGCCCGGTAGTCGGCGGCCTCGCCGTCCTTGCGCGCGGCCACCCGCTCCATCTGCGCGACCACGTCGTCGGGCACCCGCAGGGCGGGCATCCGGACGATCTCGGTCTGCCGACCGGGCAGCGGCACCCGCCCGAAGACCGTCGAGACCGGGACGTCGCCGAGCACCGTCGCCAGTCGGTGCGGCGGCACGTACGCGTCGAGCGTCACCAACGCGTACGTGCCGTCCACGGCGGCCGGAGCGGTCGGACCCAGTGCGGCCAGGTCAGCCGCCGCGGAGCTGAGGTAGCCCGGGACGGAGTCGCCGTCGGCCACCCCCACGCGGGTCACCTCGCCCACCGTCAGGTCACTCACCGGAGCGTCGTCGACCGTCCAGACGGCCGTGCCCAGCACCGCCGCCGCCGAGAGCACGGCGACCCAGGTGAGCACCCCGGAGCGCGTCGGACGATCACCGAGACGGGCCACCGCCCGGGTCAGCGGCGGCAGCAGCCGTTGGTCCAGCTGCCGCAGCAGGTCGCCGGCGCGCACGGGCGAAATCCCCTCGTCGGATCGATGTCGGGTGGTCGCCGCTCAGTCACGCAGGATCTCAAGCGCACGTTCCAGATCGTCAGGGTAGTCGCTGACGAACCGGACCTCGTCCCCCGAACGGGGATGCAAAAAGCTCAGTTCGCGGGCGTGCAACCACTGACGGGACAGTCCGAGACGGGCCGAGAGGGTGGGGTCGGCACCGTAGGTGAGGTCGCCCACACAGGGGTGCCGCAGGGTGGAGAAGTGCACCCGGATCTGGTGGGTCCGGCCGGTCTCCAACCGGACGTCGACAAGGCTGGCAGCCGGGAACGCCTCGAGGGTGTCGTAGTGGGTGATGCTCGGCTTGCCGCCGGACACCACCGCCCAGCGGTAGTCGTGGGTGGGGTGCCTGTCGATCGGCGCGTCGACGGTGCCCCGCAGCGGGTCCAGGTGACCCTGCACCACGGCGTGGTACCCCTTGTCGACCTCGCGGTACTTGAAGGCCCGCTTCAACGCCGTGTACGCCTGCTCGCTCTTGGCCACCACCATGATCCCCGTGGTGCCCACGTCGAGGCGGTGCACCACGCCCTGGCGCTCGGCGGCGCCGCTGGTGGAGATGCGGTGGCCGATCGCGGCGAGCGCGCCGATCACCGACGGGCCGGTCCATCCCGGGCTGGGGTGCGCGGCCACACCGACGGGCTTGTCCACCACGACGATGTCGTCGTCGGCGTACACGACGCGCAGGCCCGGCACCGCCTGCGGCACCACGGTCGGCGGCGCGACCGGGGCCGGCAGCGTGACGTCCAGCCAGGAGCCGGCCTTGACCTTGTGGGAGTTGGCTCGGGCAGTGCCGTCGACGAGGGCGTCGCCCGCGTCGACGAGGGCGGCCGCGGCGGTCCGGGAGAGACCGAACAGCCGGGACACCGCCTGGTCCAGGCGCATGCCGTCGAGACCGTCGGGTACGGGCAGTGAACGGTGGTCGCCGCCAGCGGCGAACGCGGAGGTCATGCCCGCTCCCTCTGCTCGGCACCGGCGGTGGCGTCCGCGTCGCCGGTGGCGCCGTCACCGCCGGCTCGTCGGCCGTCGCGTTGACGACCGGTCAGCTCCAGCAGTACGGCCAGCACCACGCCGCAGACGAGCGAACTGTCGGCCAGGTTGAACACCGGGAAGTACTCGCCGTACGGCCCGAAGACGCTGATCATGTCGACCACGTGGCCGTGGAAGGGGGCGGGTGCCCGGAAGATGCGGTCCGTGAGGTTGCCCAGCGCGCCACCGAGCACCAGACCGAGGGAGATCGCCCACGGCAGCGAGCGCAGCCGCAGCGCCATCCAGACGATCCAGCCGACCACACCGATGGTGATCAGCGGGAACACCCAGGTGTAGTCCGCCCCGATGCTCCACGCCGCGCCGCTGTTGCGGGTCAGGCTCAGGTAGACCAGCCCGCCCAGTATCCGGACCGGCTCACGGTCGGTGAGGCCGGCCAGCGCGAGGTGCTTGGTCACCAGGTCGGCCAGCAGGGCCACCAGGGCCACTCCGGCGAGGATCGCGACAGCCCGGGGACGGGCCTTGCCGCCGTCCGGGTCGGTGCGGCCGGGTTCGGCGGGCGGTGCTGCGGTCATGCGCTCCCCATCGAGGTGTCTCGGCGGTGATCGCTCACCGTCTCATCGCAGACGGGGACCGGCTCTCAGCGCCGCTCCTCCAACTGCTTGCACGTCACACAGAGGGTGGCCGACGGGAAGGCGGCGAGGCGCTCGACCGGGATCGGGTTGCCGCACCGCTCGCACCAGCCGTAACCACCCTCGTCGAGGCGCTCCAGGGCGCGCTCGACCTGCGTGATCCGTTCCAGAATGCTGTTGGCGAGAGAGATCTCCTGCTCCCGCTCGAACGTCTTGGTGCCGGTGTCGGCCTGGTCGTCCCCGGCCGAGTCCGTCAACCGATCGCGCTGCAGCTCGGTGATCTCGCTCAGCGTCTGATCGTACTCGGCGCGCAGCTCGTCCCGCCGCGCCGCCAGCGCCGCCCGGATCTTCTCGGTCTCCGCCGCGCTGCGGGTGGCCTTGGCCACCGGCTTGCGGCCGGCGGTCCTGGTGTCGGCTGGCTTCGCCATGGGTCGCTCCCTCGGCCGGGGAGCCGCGCGGTCGCGGCACCTGGTCAGGGGGCGCCGACGAGGCGTCCCCTGAGTACGAAAAGGGGCGCACGGCAACAATGGCCGCGCACTCCGGAGGTTGGCAAGAATACGGAACGTACAGGCGTCCGACAACGTGGCGCACCGTCGCACCGCTCAACCGCCCCGAGCCCTGCCTAACTGGGGCAAAGGGAACGCTAGCAGATCAACCGACCGCTTCATCTCCGTACTCGCCAAACCATCGGGCCAGCCGACCCCGTCGGCTGACCGCCCGCAGCCGCCGTTCGGCGGCGTCGCGCACCCCACCGGTGGCGACGATCAGCAGGCTGTCGCCAGTCTTCAGCCGAGTGTCCGGGCCGGGCACGAAACCCACCCCGTCGCGCAGCACCAGGGTCACCGAGGCACCCAACGGCAACCGCAGCTCGTCGACGTGCACGCCGGCCAACCGGGAGCCCGGAGGCACCTCGAGTTGCAGCAGGTCGGCGCGCATCCGCTCGAGCGGGGCGGTCTCCACGTGGATCTCGGTGGCCTCGGCGGGCGCGGTGGTCCCCAGCCGACGGGCCAGCGGACCGAGCGTTCCGGTCTGCACCAGCGTGAAGATCACCACCAGCACGAACACCGCGTCGAAGAGGCGTTCCGCTCCCGGCACCCGTTCCGAGAGCGGAATGGTGGCCAGCACGATCGGCACCGCCCCGCGCAGCCCGGCCCAGGACAGGAAGACCTGCTCCCGTAGGCCGACCCGGAACGGCAACGCCGAGACGGCCACCGACAGCGGCCGGGCCAGCAGCACCAGCGCCAGACCGGCGACCACCGCCGGCAGCACCGCCGCGTCCAACCGGCCCGGCGAGACCAGCAACCCGAGCAGGACGAACAACCCGATCTGCGCGAGCCACGCCAGCCCGTCGGCGAAGCCGAGGATCGCCTGCCGGTGCGGCAGGCGGGCATTGCCCAGCAACACCCCCGCCACGTAGACGGCGAGGAAGCCCGAGGCGTGCAGCACGGCGCCGGCGGCGTACGCCAGGATGGTGATCCCCACCGCCGCGATCGGGTACAGCCCGGCCGACGGCAGCGCGGCCCGGCGCAGCGCCCACGTGCCGGCGAGGCCCGCACCCACGCCCACCGCCGCGCCGACGCCCAGCTCGTAACAGACCAGCGCGACCTCGTACCACCACGGATGCGACAGACCCCGGTGCGACAGCAGCACCACCAGCAGCACCACCGGGGCATCGTTCATGCCCGACTCGGCCTCGAGCGTGGCGACCAGCCGGGGCGGCAACCGCAGCCGCCGCAGGGTGGCGAACACCGCCGCCGCGTCGGTGGAGGAGAGCACCGCGCCGTAGAGCAGCGCCAACCGCCAGTCCAGACCCAACAACAGGTGTACGGCGACGCCGACCAGCACGATGCTGACGACCACACCGACCGTGGAGAGCGCGGACGCCAGCCCGAGCACCGGACGCAGGGTGCTCCACCGGGCGGTGAGGCCACCCTCGGCGATGATCACGATCAGCGCGCAGAAACCGAGGGTCCGGGTCAGCTCGACGTCGTCGAAGCGGATGCCCAGCCCGGCCTCGCCGATGGCCACGCCGAGCGCCAGGTAGACCAGCAGGCTCGGCACCCCGAGGCGGCTCGACAGCCGGACCGCGCCGACCGCCACCAACAGCACTGCCGCGCCGAGCAGCAGCGCGATGTCCAGCCCGGGCGTCACGGTTGCCGGGCCCGGGCGGTCCTCACCCCGCGGCTCCGTCGCGCAGTCGGCGCAGCACGTCGGACAGCTCGGGGGCGGGGCGGTCGACGAGGAAGAGCTTGTCCCGGCTGGCCGCGCCGGTGCGCAGCGACACCGTCACCGGTCGGACACCCAGCGCGGCCGCGAGGGCGCGGCGGGCCGCCTCGGTCGCCTGGCCGTCCACCGCACGCGCGTGGACGGCGATCACCAGGGCGGGACCGTGCGGGCCGTCGAAGCGTCCGCCGACGGCGTCCCGGGAGGCGCCCGGCTTCACCCGTACGGCCACGGTGAGGGCGTCCTGCGGGGGCACCGGCAGCTCAGATCGGCCGGGCGTCGGTGAGCAGGGCGGTGGCCGGCGCACATGCCGCGCAGGGCGTGAAGCCGAGCTCGACGGCCTCGGCGACCGGAAGCGTCTCGGGAATCCGGCCGATCAGGTGCGCGCACGCGGCCAGGTGGTAGCGGGGTCGCCCGTCCACCACCTCGACGGGGTCGGGCAGCCGGGCGACGCGGGCCGCCTCGGCGGGGGTGATCGGTTGCTCCGCGGGCTCGTCGGCCAACGTGTCGGCGGCCGCGGCGTCGGCCCGGTACGCCTCGTCGGCGCGGGCCGCGAACGGCGACGCCGGACTGACCGGGTCGGGGTCGAACGGCGGCTCGGGTGGTTGCCGCCACCCGGTGCCGCCGTTACCGACCGTCGAAGGTACGTGCTGGACCGGCACATCCGGCTCGGCCAGCGGTGGACCGTACGCGGCACCCGGCTCGGCCTGACTGGCCGTGCGGAATGCCGTGCGCTCCCGCGGGCCGACCCGACCGGGGTCCGCCGCAGCGCGGTTGGCGGCTGCCTGGCGGGCGCCCACCACCAACGCCACGGCGGCCAGCAGACTGGCCGCGATGGAGATGGTCAACAGAATGCTGGAACCGCCGGCAAGACCGAACACCAGCAGAACCACGGCGACGAGGATGAGCAGGAGACTCGCGACTATCACGGCTCACCCCCGCCGCGTCGTACCGTCCAGGCGGGGCCGGCGACCGTCACCATCTGCGGAGAACGATCGCCGGCCGGTGCTCAGCGTCCGGCTTCGAGGGCGCCGGAGCGCCCGCCGCCGTACGAGCCGGCGAGGCCCGCTGCGGCCAACCCGTTGCCGCCGGCAACCCGGCCTGCCTCGGATCGGGTCATCTCGGCTTCGAGGCCCTGGCCACGACCGTCGAGGTCCCGCAGCTGGCTCTCCAGGTACGCCTTGAGCCGGGTGCGGTACTCACGCTCGAACTGCTTGAGCTCCTCGATGTGCTTCTGCAGGGCCGTGCGCTTGGCGTCCAGGCCGCCCATGGCCTCCTGGTGCCGCTGGCGGGCGTCCCGCTCCAGAGCGTCAGCCTTCGCGCGCGCCTCGCGGGTCACCTCCTCGGCCTTGCTCCGCGCCTCGGACAGCAGGCTGTCGGCCTCGCGACGCGCGTCGGACACGTGGTCGTCGGCGGTGCGCTGGGCCATCATCAGCACCCGCAGCGCCTGCTGCTCACCGTCACCGGTGACGCCGGCCGGGCCGCCGGTCGCGCGGACCTGCTCCAGCTCGGCCTGCATGGCGCGGGCGGCCTGCTCGGCAGCGGACTTGTCGCGCTGGACCCGGTCGAGCTGGGCCTTGACGTCGTTGAGCTCCGCTGCCAGTCGGGCGTCGCCGCCGGGGCCGGCGGGGGCACCGCCACGGCCACCGCGCTCCACCTGGGCGCGCAGCTCGTTGTTCTCCTCGATGAGACGGGCGAGCTCGCGCTCTACCTCGTCCAGGAAAGCGTCGACCTCCTCCTCGTCATACCCCCGCTTGCCGATCGGCGGCTTTTTGAAGGCGACGTTGTGGACGTCGGCCGGGGTCAGCGGCATCGAAACTCCTCGGGTCAGTTGCGGCCGCGAAAGCGCGTCGGTCATCAGGCAGATGCCCTGATCGACGGCCCTAACACGAACTCCATCAGCACGAACAGGATAACCAGGAGCACAAGGGAGGCCAGGTCGATGCTCACGGTACCAATTCGCAGCGGAGGGATCACACGCCTCAACGCGTTGAGAGGGGGATCAGTGACGCTCCACACGGATTCCAGTCCTGCTGCCGCTCCGCGCCCCGGCTGCCAACGGCGGCCGTACTGGAGGACGGCGCTCAACACGAACCGGGACAGAAGAAGAAGCAGGAACACATAAAGGACCAGGTACAACACTTGCAGCAAGATCGACAACACGGTCAGCGACGTCCCTCGGATCGGGCGGGGTCAACTCAGACTGAAAAAACCACCCTCAGCGATCTTGGCCTTGTCCTCAGCGGTGACCTGGACATTGGCCGGTGAGAGCAGGAACACCCGATTGGTCACGCGCTCGATCGTACCGCGCAGCCCGAACGCCAGACCGGCCGCGAAGTCAACCAGACGGCGGGCGTCGGCCTCGTCCATCTCGGTGAGGTTGATGATCACCGGCACGCCGTCGCGGAAGTGCTCCCCGATGGTGCGCGCCTCACGGTAGGTGGTCGGGTGCAGCGTGGTGATCTGGTAGCGCTGCTCCTCCTCGGGCACGACCACGCGCTCACGCGTCACGGCCTGCGGCGCGAGGGCCAGGTTGTCCCGCGTGTGGTAGGTCAGCGCGCCCGACGTCTCGCTGGCCGAGGACCGCGTGATCGACCGTACGCTCGACCGCTCGGCCCGCTCCGGACGCTCGGTGTCACCACGGTCGGACTCGGTGGCCCGCCCGGTCGACCGCTCGGAGAGTCGGCCCCGCTCACTCGCGCGCGGCCGGGGAGCCGGCGGCTCCTCGGTGTCGTCGTCGTCCTCGTCGGCGAACTCCTCCGCGTACCGGCTCTGCCGGTAGCGCGAGTCACGGTAACCACCCTTGTCGTAGTCACCGTCGTCGTAGGCCCGCTCGTCGTCTTCCTCGACGAGACCGAGCCAGACCCCCGCCTTGCGCAGTGCACCCATCCCGCGCCCTTCCGTCCGCCGTGCGGCACTCGCCCCCGTGCCGTGTCGCCCGTCGCGAGTGGACAACCATGCCCATCGGACCGGAACCGCAATCCCCTGACACGCGATTCGCGTCGCGTGTCACGACCCCCACAAGGATCCGCCGCCCCTGAAACAACACTGATGTAATTTGCCTGTCTCGCGGTCAGGCTACCGCAGCGTGGAACGCATTCCGAGCAACGCGCTACCGACGCGGACATGTGTCGCGCCGTAGCGGATCGCTATTTCCAGGTCGCCGCTCATTCCCGCCGACAACGCTGTCGCTCCCGGATGGACCGACCGAAACGCCTCGGCGATCTCGGCCAGCCGGGCGAAGGCCCGCTCCGGCGGCCAGCCCAGCGGCGCGACCGCCATGAGACCGGTGAGCCGCAGCGCGGCAGCGTCGGCGACCGCCGCGGCTACCGCGTCCAGGCCGGACTCCTGATCGGCCGACCCGGGCAGGGCCCCGCCTCGCGCCGGGTCACCGTCGATGCTCACCTGGAGCAGGGCCTCCAGCGGCCGTTCCCGCTGCGCCGCCGCGCCGTCCAGGGCCCGGGCCAGCCGTACGCTGTCCACCGAGTGCACGACGTCGGCATAGCGGACCACCGACCGGGCCTTGTTGCGCTGCAACTGCCCGATGAAGTGCCACCGTGGACGCACCCCGGCGGCGGCCACCTCGGCCGACTTGCCGGCGGCCTCCTGGTCGCGGTTCTCCCCCATGTCGGTCACCCCGAGCCCGGCCAACGCCACCACGTCGCCAGCCGGGTACGTCTTGGTCACCGCGATCATCGTGACGTCGCCCGGGTCCCGGCCAGCCTGGACGCACGCGTCGGCGATCCGGGCCCGTACCGTCGCCAGGCCGGCCGCGAGTTCGGCGCGCCGGTCCGGTCGTACCGTGGCTGAGCTGTCGGTCATCGGCGGCGCTCAGGAGCCGTTCTTGAGGAAGTCGGGCACGTCCACGTCGTCGAAGAGCACCCGGCGCGGCGACTGGGCCGGGGCCGGCAGGGTCGCCGGCGGCGGCACCGGGGTGTTCTGCGGCGCCGGCTGGTTGGTGTTGGTCTTGCGGGTCGGCTCGGCCGCCTTGTAGGCGGGCGTGCCGCCGTCGAAGCCCGCCGCGATGACCGTCACCCGCACCTCGTCGCCGAGCGCGTCGTCGATGACCGCGCCGAAGATGATGTTGGCGTCCGGGTGGGCCGCGTCGGTGACCAGCTGCGCCGCGTCGTTGATCTCGAAGAGGCCCAGGTCGGAGCCACCGGCGATGGAGAGCAGCACGCCGCGCGCGCCGTCCATGCTCTGCTCGAGCAGCGGGCTGGAGATGGCCGCCTCGGCCGCCTCGACCGCGCGGTTCTCGCCCCGGGCGCTGCCGATACCCATCAACGCGCTGCCCGCGCCGCTCATCACGCTCTTGACGTCGGCGAAGTCCAGGTTGATCAGACCAGGGGTCGTGATCAGGTCGGTGATGCCCTGCACACCGGAGAGCAGCACCTGGTCGGCGGTGCGGAACGCGTCCATCATGCTGATGTTGCGGTCGCCGAGCGCCAGCAGCCGGTCGTTCGGGATGACGATCAGGGTGTCGCACTGGTTGCGCAGCTCGTCTATTCCCGACTCGGCCTGCACCTGGCGGCGCTTGCCCTCGAAGGAGAACGGCCGGGTCACCACGCCGATGGTCAGCGCGCCGAGCTTGCGGGCGATGTTCGCCACGACGGGCGCGCCGCCGGTGCCGGTGCCGCCGCCCTCGCCGCAGGTCACGAAGACCATGTCGGCGCCCTTGAGCACCTCCTCGATCTCGTCGCGGTGGTCCTCGGCGGCGTTCTTGCCCACATCCGGGTTGGCGCCCGCGCCCAGCCCGCGGGTCAGCTCGCGGCCGACGTCGAGCTTGACGTCGGCGTCACTCATCAGCAGCGCCTGGGCATCGGTGTTGATCGCGATGAACTCGACGCCCTTGAGCCCAACCTCGATCATCCGGTTGACGGCGTTGACGCCGCCGCCCCCGATGCCGACGACCTTGATGACCGCCAGGTAGTTGTGCGGAGGTGTCATCTCCGGTCCTTTCCCTTCGAGATTGGCTTCGGCCGACCGGGTACGGTGTGGCCAGCCCAGCGGCCGACGACAGCGCCACCAGTGAGGATCAGAGGTGAACCCTCACCCTCTACTAGAGGCTTACAGTTATGTCAACCACTGATCCTCTTCGGGGCAACGTAAGCGCCGCCGCGCCAGGAGCCAAGGACCCGACCGGCGTGTCGCCGGTCGGAGCGCGACTCGTCACGTCCGCAGCCCGCTCACCGGTCAGCGGAAGGTCACCACGTCCGGCGCGCTCACGTCGATCCGCTCGCTGTCCTCGCCGAGCAGCGCGGTGGCCACCCGGGCCTTGTCCGTACCCCGCGTGGCGTCGCCCCAGAACACCGTGCGGTCCTTCCGCAGCTTCAGGCTGATGCGGGCCAGACCCTCCACGCTCACGTCCACCAGCTCGGCGCGCAGTTGCGGAGTCAGCGCGCCGAGCACCTCCAGCGCGGCCCGCGTGTCCGGGTCGTCGGCGGCGGGCCGGACCACCCGCACCAGCGGCAGCCCGGCCGGGCGACGGGCCACCGTCTGGAACGCCACGCCGCTGCGGTCGATCAGGGCGAACGCGTCCGCCTGCGGCACCACCGCCACCGCCGTCCGCTCGGTCACCCGCACCACCAGCGTGCCCGGCCAGTCCCGGGACACCGTGGCCCGCTCCACCGGCGCCAACCCGCCGACGCGACGCGCGGCGGCCGCCAGGTCGACACGCGCCAGCGGCACCCCGTCGGCCACCCCCACCGCGTCGCGTACCTGCACGTCGGTGACCAGCTTGGCACCCTCCACACGGACCGAGCGGATCCCGAACAGCCCGGTGCCGAGCACCGTCCAGGCGATCAGCCCGAGCAGCGCGAGCACCCCGGCGGCCACCGCCCACGGCAGTGCCGCCCGCATCCGGCGCTGCCGGGCACGGGCCATGAATCGGCGGGTCGACGCCGGCACCGCGTCGCTGCCGGCGCGGACCAACTGCCAGCGCCGGACCGGACCGCGCCGCGGGCCGCCGCCGCCGTCGGAGGCATTGGTCCGCCCGCGGGCGGGGCCGGGGCTCATCCGGCCGTGGGCGCCGCGCCGTCCGGTGCGGCGGCGCCGCCGAGGGCCGCCCCGTCGCCACCGGCGGTGGACCCGCCGGGCACCGGCTGGCCGATCGCCGGCGTCGTCGCCACCGGGTCGACTGTCGCGGTCGGCGCGGCGTCGGCGGTACGCGCACCGAGGGCGGCCAGCAGTTCGTCACCCATCAACGAGATCGGCGGCGCGCCCATGGTCACCACGACGTCGCCCGAGCGGGCCCGACGGACCACCTCGCCCGGCGCGGCCTCCCAGGAGTCGACGAACACCTTACGGTCGGCGGGCAGGTCCACCGCCGCGATCAGCGCCGCCGAGCCCTCGCCGGGCTGACGCAGCTCGCCCGGCCCGAAGACCTCCAGCAGCACCACCTCGTCGGCGATGGCCAGCGCCTCGGCGATCTCCGCCTGGTTGTCGCGGGTTCGGTACAGCCGGTACGGCTGGAAGACGACGATCAACCGCCCGTCCCCGGCCACCTCGCGCAGCGTCTGCAACGCCAACATGATCGAGGTCGGGTGGTAGGCGTACTCGTCGTAGACCAGCACGCCGTCCGCGACGCCCTTGCGCTCGAAGCGCCGCCGCACGCCGGGGAAGACCGCCAGCGCGGCCTCCGCCGCCTCCAGCGGCAACGTGAGCAGGTACGCGGTCAGCACCGCCGCCGCGCTGTTCAGCCCCATGTGCCGGCCCGGCACCGGAAGCCGGAACTCGCCCAGCGACTGCCCGTCGATCTCGGCCAGGTAGCGCACACCACGCGCGGAGGAGACGACCTCGGTCAGCCGCAGGTCGGCGTCGTCCGCAGCGCCGTAGGTGAACACCCGCCGCCCGTCGGCGCGCAGGGTCTCGGCCAGCCGGCGACCGCCCGGGTCGTCGGCGCAGGTGATGATGAACCCGTTCGGGTCGGTGAGCCGCGCGAACTCCGCGAACGCCGCCTCCAGCGTCGCGAGGTCGCCGTAGGTGTTCAGGTGGTCCGGCTCGACGTTCGTGATGACCGAGACGTACGGGCGGTAGATGAGGAACGAGCGGTCGCTCTCGTCCGCCTCGACCACGAAGTGCTCGCCGGTGCCGTGGTGGGCGCCCGAGCCGACCTCGGAGATCTCCCCGCCGATCACGAACGACGGGTCCACACCGGCCTGCTGGAGCACCATCGTCACCATCGAGGTGGTGGTGGTCTTGCCGTGCGTACCGGCGACCGCGATCGCCCGGCGGCCGGTCATCGCCGCGGCGAGAGCCTCCGAGCGGTGCAGCACCCGCAGGCCGCGGCGACGGGCCTCGACCAGCTCCAGGTGGTCCTTCGGAATGGCCGAGGAGTAGACGACCGTGTCCACCCCGTCGAGGTTCGTCGCCTCGTGGCTGAGGTAGATGGTGCCGCCGAGCGCCCGCAGCCCCGCCAGCGAGGGCCACTCGCGCAGGTCGCTGCCGGACACCCGGATGCCCCGGGTGAGCAGCAGCCGGGCCACGCCGAGCATGCCGACCCCGCCCACGCCGATCAGGTGGACGGCGCCCAGGTCCTCGGCGGTGAGCGTGCCGGCCGGGGTGAACTGTGCGGTCACCGGGCCACCGCCTCGAGGACGAACGAGCGCAGCGCCTCGTCGCCGTCACGCCGCCCGTACGCGGACGCGGCGGCCCCCATCGCGTACAGCCGTTGCGGGTCGCGGATCAACGGGATGACCGCGCGCTCCAGCCAGTCCGGGGTCAACTCCGCGTCGTCGACGAGCAGACCACCGCCGGCCTCCACCACGGGCAGGGCGTTGCGCTTCTGCTCCTGGTTGCTGTGCGGGTACGGCACGTAGATCGTCGGCAGGCCGATCGCGGCCACCTCGGCGACGGTCATCGCTCCGCCCCGGGCCAGCATCAGGTCGGCGGCGGCGTAGCCCAGCTCCATCTCGGACAGGTACGGCAGCGTCACGTACGGGACCGGCAGGTCGGTGGGGATGGGCACCGGCTCGTTGCGGGCGCCCATCACGTGCAGCACCTGCACACCGTTGCGGGCCAGCTCCTTGGCCGCGCCGGAGACCGCCAGGTTGATCGAGCGGGCGCCGGACGAGCCACCCGCGACGAAGAGCACCGGCAGGTCCGGGCGGAGGCCGAACCGGGCGCGGGCGGCGTTGCGCTGCGCGTACCGGTCCAGCGAGGCGATGCTGCGCCGCAGCGGCACACCGACCACTGTCGCGTCGCGCAGCGACTCGGCCTGGCTCGGCTGGTGCGGGAAGCCGACCGCGATGTTCTTGGTGAACTTCATGCCGAGGCGGTTGGCGACGCCCGGCGGCACGTTCACCTCGTGGATCACCATCGGCAGCTCGCGCCGCCACGCGGCCAGGTAGGCCGGCACCGAGACGTACCCACCGAAGCCGACGACCGCGTCGGCGCGCACCTCGTCGATCACCTTGCCCGCCGCCCGGGCCGCGCTCCACATCCGGCCCGGGGTACGGACCAGGTTCATGTTCACCGACCGGGGCAGCTGGTACGCCGGGATCTGCCGCAGGTCGTAGCCCTGCGGCGGGATCAGCTCGTTCTCCATGCCCTTGGGTGTGCCGAGGCAGGTGATCCGGACGCCCGGGTCGTGTCGGCGCAGGCAGTCGGCGAAGGCGAGCAGCGGGTAGATGTGCCCCCCGGTGCCACCTCCCGCGAGCACCACCGAACGCAGCGGACCCATCAGCGTCTCCTCTCGCTCGCCGTACCCTGGCGGCTCCGGCCCTGCCGGACACCGCGCGGTACGGCCTGGTCGTCCTCGCGCCGCCCGCGGGACCGGGGCACTGACCCTCGGCCAGCCGGCGGCGTCGCCGGTCGGCGACGCCGGCCGGGAAGCGGCGGCAACGGGGCCCAGAGTAGTCGGACCCACCGGGCCGGCGGACGGGCATGCAGTGCTCTGGCCGCATCGGGTTCGGCGCGGGCGAAGGACGCCAGCATCCCGATCGCCGCCAACGTCACGACCAGCGCACTTCCGCCGTCGGAGATGAACGGCAGCGGCAGGCCGGTGATCGGCAGCAGGCCGACCACCCCACCGACGTTGATCACCGCCTGGCTCACCAGCCAGGTCGTCACCGCGGCGGCGGCGAGCCGCCGGAAGGGGTCCTCGACCCGTCGGGCGATGCGCAGACCGGTGTACGCGAGCACCGCGAACAGGCTCAGCACCACCGCGCAGCCGATCACCCCCAGCTCCTCGGCGATGATCGCGAAGATGAAGTCGTTGTGCGCGGCGGGCAGCCAGTCCCACTTGAGGCTGCTCTTGCCCAGGCCGACGCCGAACCAGCCGCCGTGCTCGATGGCCAGCCGGCCCTGGTAGATCTGGTAACAGGGGTCGCCGCACTGCTCCGGCGGCGGCGGGTTGAGAAAGAGCGTGAGCCGCGCCAGGCGGTAGTTCTCCGCGCCGCGCTCGCCGGAGCCGGCCCCCAGCGAGGCGACCGCCACGAGCAGGCCGACGCCGAGCAGACCGACCGCGGTCAGCGCGCCGAAGACCCGCATCCGCACGCCGGCGGCCCAGAGCAGGCCGACGACCAGCGCCAGCAGGCAGAGCATCGTCCCCACGTCGTTGTAGCCCACCAGCACGAACAGCAGCCCGATCACGGGGAACAGGGGGGTCGCCAGCTCCCGCCACCAGCCCAGCGCGGCGCCCTTGCGGGCGATGATGTGCGCCCCCCACAGCACCAGCGCGAACTTGGCCAGCTCGGACGGTTGGAGCTGGATCCCGCCGACGAACAGCCAGAGCAGCTCAGCGCGCAGCGGACCGATCTGGGCCGAGTCCTTGCCGGCCACTCGGGCGTACGCGAGCAGCAGGTTGAGCACCAGCAGCAGCGCGATCGAGGTGATCAGCAGGGGCCGGCCCAGGGTGCGGTACGTGCTGGCGGGCAGGCGCTGGCACGCCCAGAACGCCCCGATGCCGATCACCGCGAAGATGGCCTGCTTGGTCACCGACGCGGAGGCGTTGCCGTCCTCGGCGTAGTCCTTCACGCTGGTCGCCGAGAAGACCATCGTCAGACCGATGAGCAGCAGCAGACCGGCGCTGGACAGCAGCAGGTAATAGGACGCCAGCGGCCGGTCCAGCAGGCCACGCAGCGCGGCCAGCCCGCCGGCCGCGTCCAGTCCGCGCAGTGGCGGTGACGCCGGCGTCTCCGTTGCCGCGTCGCGCCTGGCCGCACCCGGCTCCGCGCCACGCGTCTCGTCCGACTGCTTGCCGACCTCCGTGATGCGTCCCGCTTCCGCCGTCGGTGGCCGTCGCGGCCGGCCGACCGTCCTGTCTTCGCTTTTCCCTCGGTCCTCCCCCACACGGACATCATCACCGTTCGGCGCGCCCGAGTGGTCCACAACGCTGCACCGGGCGTGTCGTGCGGAGACGCCGTCCGCCGGACCCCGGGCGGCGGGAAGCGGGCGGTAGGCGGCGGCGGGCGGCAGCCGGCGGCGGGCGGCAGCCGGCGGGGAGCAGGGAGGCAACCCTCCCCGCACGTCCTTTGCTCTGCTTCAACCCGCGCAACAGTTCGGCTACCCGAGTGTTGCCTGGGTTGAAGCAGAGCAAAGGACGCTCCCAGCACCCGCGCCACCGGTACAAACCAGAGCCCACGGCCCAGCCGCAGCGCCGAACCCAGCCGCAGCGCCAGCCCCGGCTACGGCCACCGGCGCCGGCCCGCTGGCCAGCGGGCCAGCGGGTCAGGTCATGTTGGCGAGGAACTCGCTGTAGAACAGGCCCAGGGCGATGGCCACGCCGATGCCGGCGATGATCCAGAACCGGACCACGATGTTGACCTCGCTCCAGCCGGCCAACTCGAAGTGGTGCTGCAACGGGGACATCCGGAACACACGTTTACCGGTGGTCCGGAAGGAGATGATTTGGATCACCACGGACATCGTGATGATCACGAAGAGCCCGCCGATGATCGGCAGCAGCAGGATGGTCCGGGTGGACATCGCCATGCCGGCGATCAGGCCGCCCAGCCCCAGCGCTCCGGTGTCACCCATGAAGATCCGCGCCGGGGACGTGTTCCACCACAGGAAGCCCACACACGCCCCGGCGGCGGCCCCGGCTATCAGCGCGATCTCCAACGGGTCACGGACCTCGTAGCAGTACGGCTGGGTGTAGCTCGGGTCGGCGCACCAGTGGCGGTACTGCCAGAACGCGATCAGCGCGTACGCGGCGAGCACCATCACCGACGCGCCGGTGGCCAGACCGTCCAAGCCGTCCGTGAGGTTGACGCCGTTCGTCGCGGCCATCACCACGAAGATGAAGATGATCACCGCGCCGACCTTGCTGACCTCCAGGAAGTCGATGTCCCGGATGAAGCTCAGCGTGGTGCTGCCCACGGTCTGGGTGTTGGTGGCCTTGCCCGTCGCGTCGGTCATCGTGCTCGGGAACCACAGCGCGATCACGCCGAAGACCGCGCCGACCAGGATCTGACCGAGTAGCTTGCCGCGCTTGTTGAGGCCGGCGCTGTTGCGCTTGCGCACCTTGAGGAAGTCGTCGAGGAAGCCCACCGCGCCGGAGAACACCATCAGCCCCAGCAGCACCAGCGCCGTGATGGTCGGCTCCACCTGCGCGATCTGCGCGTCCGGCAGCGTGGTCAGGGCCAGGTGGCCGGCCACGTACGCGATCACCGTGGCCAGGATGAAGACCACGCCGCCCATCGTCGGCGTGCCCTTCTTGCCCTGGTGCATGGCCGGGCCGTCGGACCGGATCGGCTGGCCGGCCTTGAGCCGGGTGAACACCTTGATCGCGATCGGGGTGCAGAACAGCGAGACGACGAAGGCCACCCCGATGGCGACGATGATGGCCCTCATCGACTGGCCTCCTCGGCGGCGTCGGCGCGCAGGGCGTCGGCCACCTCCCAGGTCCGGTACCGGGAGCCCTTGACCAGGACGACGTCGCCCGGCCGTAGCTCGCCCCGCAGCACCTCGACGGCCGCCGCCTGATCGGTGAGCAGCACCGACTCTCCTCCCCAGTTCGCTACCGCTGTCGCGCCTTCGTGGATCGGCGCGGCCGGCTCGCCCACCACGAGCAGCCGGTCGACACCCAGCTCGGCCGCGAGCCGGCCGACCTCGGCGTGGCCGTCGCGCTCGAACGGGCCCAGCTCGGCCATGTAACCGAGCACCGCGACGGTACGCCTCTCACGTCCGAGGCTGGCGAGCGCCCGGAGCGCGACCGCCATCGAGGCCGGGTTGGCGTTGTACGAGTCGTCGATGACCGTCACCCCGTCGGGCCGGTCGAAGACGTCCATCCGCCGGGTGGACTTCAGCCTCAGCTCGCCGAGCGCCGTGGCCAGCTCGGCCAGCGGCATGCCCAGCTCCCGGGCGACCGCGGCGGCGGCGAGCGTGTTGCCGACCTGGTGGCGTCCGGTCAGCGCGAGCCGCACCGGCTCGCTTCCCTCCGGCGTGACCAGGGTGTACGACGGATGGCCCCGCTCGTCGAGTGTGACGTCCTCGGCACGCAGGTCGGCGTCCGGCGCCTCGCCGTAGCGGACCACGCGCGCCCGCGTGCGGCTCGCCATGGCGTCCACCCGGGGGTCGTCGGCGTTCAGCACGGCCAGCCCGTCGGACGGCAGCGCCTCGACCAGCTCGCCCTTGGCCTGGGCGATGGCTTCCTGCGAGCCGAACTCGCCGATGTGCGACGTGCCGACGTTGAGCACCACCGAGATCCGCGGCGGCACCAACTCGCACAGGTAGCGCACGTGCCCGATGCCCCGAGCGCCCTTCTCCATGACCAGGTAGCGGGTGTCCGTCCCGGCCAGCAGAGCCGTGTACGGGTGGCCCAGCTCGTTGTTGAACGAGCCGGGCGGCGCGACCGTGGCACCGAGCCGGGCCGTGAGCTGCCCGATCAGGTCCTTGGTGGTGGTCTTGCCGGACGAGCCGGTCACCCCGACAACGGTCAGCTCAGGTAGCCGGGCCACCGCCGCGCGGGCCAGCTTTCCCATCGCGGTCAGGGCGTCGTCGACCAGCACCATCGGCACCCCGGGCACCTCGCGGGTGCCGAGCACCGCCACCGCGCCCGCCTCGACCGACGTCGCCGCGTAGTCGTGCCCGTCGACCTTCTCCCCCGGGAACGCCACGAAGAGCGAACCGGGCCCGACCTTGCGCGAGTCGAACTCGACCGAGCCGGTGACGGTGACGGCCGGATCGGCGGCGACGAGCCGCCCGTCGACGGCCGTGGCCACCTCGGCCAGGGTCACGGCGATCACCGCTGACCCGCCCGGTCCGCGAAGCGCGCCCGCAGCGCGTCGGCCAACTCGATGCTGTCGTCGAACGGGAACACCTCGCCCGCCACCTCCTGGCCACGCTCATGCCCCTTGCCGAGCAGAGCGATCACGTCGCCCGGTTCGGCCAGCCGGACCGCCTCGTCGATCGCGTCCCGGCGACCGGCCACCTCGATGATCCGCGCCGCCGTGCCGGCCCGGTACGCCCCGGCGAGCACCTCGGCGCGGATCTCGGCCGGGTCCTCGGTGCGCGGATTGTCGTCGGTCACCAGCACCACGTCGGCTCCCTCGGCGGCGGCGGCCCCCATCACCGGCCGTTTGCCCCGGTCCCGGTCCCCACCGGCGCCGATCACGCAGATCAGGCGTCCGGCGCTCAGCTCACGCAGCGCGGCCAGCGCCGCCACGATGGCGTCCGCCTTGTGCGCGTAGTCGACGACACCGCGTACCGGCCCGGTGACGTCGACCAGTTGCAGGCGACCGGGCACGCCACCGCAGGCGGCCACACCGTCGGCTGCCGTCGCCGGGTCGACCCCGGCACCCACCAGCGCGGCGATGGCCAGCAACGCGTTGGCCACGTTGTGTCGGCCGGGCAGCGCCACCCCGGCGGACACGACCACGCCGTCGGGACCGTGGGCGGTGAAGCGCTGGGCGTACCCCTCGCCGTCGACGTCGTCGGCCCACCACGTCGCGGTCGGGTCGCCGGCCGCCGAGTAGCTGACCGTCGCCGGCTTGTAGAGCGGCGTCAGCGCCGGGTCATCCTGGTTGAGCACCTCGACCGCGCACCGACCGTCGAAGAGTTGCGCCTTCGCGGCGAAGTAGTCGGCGCTGTCGGCGTGGAAGTCCAGATGGTCGGAGCCGAAGTTGGTGTAACCGCCCACGGCGAAGCGCACCCCGCCGACCCGGCCCATGGCCAGGGCGTGACTGGAGACCTCCATGACCACGGCGGTGACCCCACGCTCCCGGGCGGTGGCCAGCATCGCGTGCAGGTCGGTCGCCTCGGGGGTGGTCCGCACGCTGTCGATCACCAGGTCGCCGAGACGGGTCTCCACGGTGCCGATCAGCCCGGTGGTGTGCCCGGCGGCGCGCAACCCCGACTCGACCAGGTACGCCGTGGACGTCTTCCCGGCCGTGCCGGTGATGCCGATGACGGTCAGGTCGGCGGTCGGGTCGCCGTAGACGGCCGAGGCCAGCTCGCCGAGCGCCGCGCGCGGGTCGGGTACCACCAGGGCGGGCAGGCCGCTCGCCGCCGCCAACCCGGCGCCGGCCGGGTCGGTCAGCAGCGCCACCGCACCGGCCTCGGCCGCGCCGACGGCGAACTCCGCGCCGTGTCGGCGGGCGCCGGGCAGGGCCGCGTACAGGTCGCCGGGGCGGACCTCCTGGCTCGCGTGGGTGGCACCCGTGACGACCACGTCGGCGGCGTCCGCCGGCAGGTCGACGGCGAGCCGGACGGCGAGATCACCGAGCCGGACGCCGGTCACGGTACGTGGACGTGGATTGCCGGGCACGGCGTCAGACCCTACCCGGTCGTCCGGTTCCGGCCGCACAGCCGCCCCGGTGGTTCGTCGGCACTCACCGATGATGTCGCGCCTGCGCTGGTCAGCGCGGATAGACCACGAACTTCGGTGCCGAACCGGTCGGGGACGGCGGCACGCGGTAATGACGCAGCGTGAACTGCATCATGTTCCGGAAGGCCGGGTTGGCGATCGCCGCACCACCGCCACCCGGGGCGTACACGAAGACCGCGATCACGTACCGGGGCTTCTCGGCGGGGGCCATGCCGATGAAGGAGGACACCTCACCCGGCTGCTTCTTGCCGTCGACCAGACGCCAGCCGGTGCCGGTCTTGCCGGCGACCCGGTAACCGGGGACCGCGGCCGTGGTGCCGGTGGCGCCCTCGACAGTGGTGACCGCCTCCAGCATGGTGCGCAGCGCCGCCGCGTTCTGCGGGCTGAGCACCGAGCGGGTGACGGGCGCCGGCGCCGGGGTGTGCTTACCGTCCGGCCCGATCGTCTCCTTGACCAGGTGCGGCTGCACGTACGTACCGTCGTTGGCGATCGCGGCGTACGCGGCGGCCATCTGCAGCGGCGTGGCGTCGACGCTGTGCCCGATCGGCACCGACCCGTACGACGAACCGCTCCACTCGTCGGCCGGCAGCAGCCGGCCGCTGGCCTCGCCGGGCAGGCCCTCACGGGTGGGCTGGCCCAGCCCGAACCGCTTCTGGTAGTCGATCAGTCGTTCCTTGCCGAGCTTGTCGGCGACGGTGATGGCGCCGACGTTCGACGAGAAGGCGAGCATTCCCGGCACGCTCATCTTCCGGCCGTTGGCGGGGTGCGTGTCGGAGAACCAGGTGTCGCCCATCTTGATGCTGTTCGCGATCGGCAGCGTCGTGTCCGGGGTGATCACCCCCTCCTGGAGCGCCGCGCCGTAGGTGATCGCCTTGTGCACCGAGCCCGGGTCGACCACGAAACTGGTCGCCGCGTCCTCCCGGGCGACCGGGTCGCTGTCCCCCGGCTTGGCGGCGTTGTAGGTGGGGTCACTCGCCTGCGCCCGCACCTCGCCGGTGGCGACGTCGATGATCACGGCCGCGGCGGTCGCACCCTTTTGCCCCGCCATCCCCGCGCTGAGGATCTTCTGGGTGCGGAACTGTAGGTCCCGGTCGATGGTGAGGGTCAGCGAGCTGCCCGGCTTCGCCGGAGTCGTCTTGCTGTAGCCGCCGGGGATCGGCGCGGCGAGGTCGCCGAGGCCCGCCTCGTACACCCGTCGGCCGTCCTGCCCGGAGAGCAGGTCGTCGTAGCGGGCCTCCAGCCCTTCCAGGCCGTCCATGTCCTGGCTGGTGAAGCCGATCAGGTTGGCCGCCAGGTCGTCGCCGGGCACCTCGCGGCGCTCGTCCCGGTGCACCCCGATGCCGGCCAGGTCCAGCGCCAGCACCTGCTTGGCCGTGGGAATCTCCACCCCCCGGACCAGGTACTCGAAACGGGACGCGTTGCCGTTCTCCAGCTTGCGCGGCTTCATCAGCTCGGCGAGCTTCGACGCCGGGATGCCGAGCAGCGGGGAGAGCGCCTTCGCGGTGGCGGCCGGATCCTTGATCAGGGTCGGGTCGGCGAACACGTACCGGGCCTCGACGCTGTGGGCCAGCGGCTCGCCCCGGAAGTCGTAGATCGCGCCGCGCGGCGCGGGCAACTCCACCGTCCGGGTCCGGGCGGCGACGCCACCTCCGGCGTACGCCGGAGCGTCCACCGTCTGGAGGAAGACCAACCGCACCCCGATGACGACGAAGAGCGCCAGGGTGAGCACGGTGCCCAGGCGCAGCCGCAGCCGCGGGTCGGCGAGCTTCGGCGGACGTGGCGGCTTGCGGGAGGGCCGGCGGGCGGCCGGACGGTCGGTGCGGCGTGGTGCGCGCGGCGTGGTGCGGCGGCGCGGTGGCGGCTCGTCGCCGGCCGGGCCGCGCGGGGCGACGGTCCGCACGACGCCGCCCCGGCCGGCCGCCGGAGCGTCCCGTCGGCCGGAGCGGGCGGCGGCCCGGCCGCCGTCGAGCACCTGCAACGCCGGTCGGAACGGATCGCCGGACCGCGTGCTGCCACGAGGGGTACGCCGCTGCTCCGTGTTCGCGCCGCGCGCGGGCGTTCCACGTTCCTCGCGGACCGTCCGACCCCTCGGGGTGTACGCCCGCGCGCCGGAGATGCCACCGATCCCCTGCCCACTCGTGCGCGACTCGGAGTCGCTGGCGTCCCGCGCAGAACCGCGCCCGGGGCCACGTGGGTGGCGGGCCCGGGCCAGCCACCGAGGTGGGCCCCCGAGTG